>CACBEF010000001.1 GCA_902538225.1 uncultured Prochlorococcus sp.
TTATTTTTAATGAAAAAATGACTGTTCAAAGAATACTTATCGTTTCAGGCACTCATGGGAATGAAATTAATCCTGTTTGGGCGGTTAAGAAATTTAATAGAGAGGAAAATAGTTTAAATCATGGTATCGAGTATGAGTACATCATAGGAAATCCTGTTGCTTATGAAAAAGGTTACAGATATATAAATGTAGATTTAAATAGATCTTTTAAAGAAATTAATAATCATGATCAAGACAATAAAGGTGTTTATGAAATTAATAGAGCTAATTTTTTAGTCGATCAATTTGGAATTTATGGATCTCGGCCCTGTCAAATTGCAATTGATTTGCATACAACTACTGCAAATATGGGAACTAGCATTGTTTTGTATGGGAGGAGATTTAAAGATTTTTGTTTAGCTGCATTACTGCAGAACAAATTTGGATTGCCTATTTATTTGCACGAAAAAGACAAAGCCCAAACAGGCTTTCTTGTAGAAGCTTGGCCATGTGGTTTAGTTATTGAAATAGGAGCTGTCGCACAAAATTTTTATGATCCAAAAATCATAGATAGATTCTTAATAATCATTAGATCTTTAAGGGAAGAGATAGATAAATTAAAAAATAACCTTATAGAACTTCCAAAGGAATTGGTTGTTCATGTTCATCAAGGGAGTATAGATTATCCAAGAGATGAAAAAGGATATATTGATGGCCTAATACATCCTGAAAGAATAAACCAAGATTGGAAAATGATTAAAAAAGGAGATCCATTATTTCTTGATAGCCAAGGAATAATTCATAAATATGATGGAGAACAATTGATTTGGCCTGTTTTTATTGGCGAAGTTGCCTATAAGGAAAAAAACATTGCCATGAGCTACACGAAGAAAGAAGTTATTAGTTCTAACAATCAATGGGTTTATGAGTTTGAAAGCCTTTAGATTAAGAAACAAGGACAATAAATTGATGAAAACTAATAAGTATTTTTTATTTAAAAGATAAGTTTATTTAATATTTAATGTTTTTATTTTTTTTGCTAAGTCTTAATCCTTAAAAACTTAAATTCTTTCGCTCCAATAAATAACAGCTCCAAAAGCCTCTAATTGCAGTCTTCTATGCTTAGCCTCTCTTAAGGAAACCACCTCTTTCGATCTTTTTCCTTTAAGAAGCCATTCGATTATTACCAAGTTAAATCCTCAATAACAAAGAAAATATTAAGACATGGAGGTTCTTTTCTTTGATTTTGCAAAAAATAAGTTTACTTAAAGAAAAAAAATTACACATTTTTAGCGATTTTGGTCTAAAATCTTCGAAGCGGATTTATTTTCCGTTTTTATTTACACGTCTCACTTTAGAGACATACTTTACGAACTCATGACAACTATTCAGCAGCAGCGTTCTTCGCTGTTAAAAGGTTGGCCACAGTTTTGTGAGTGGGTAACATCAACTAACAACAGAATTTATGTTGGTTGGTTCGGCGTCTTAATGATCCCATGCCTACTTACAGCAGCGGCTTGCTTCATCGTTGCATTCATCGCAGCACCACCAGTAGACATTGACGGAATTAGAGAGCCAGTTGCTGGTTCATTCCTATATGGAAACAACATCATTTCAGGTGCAGTTGTTCCTTCATCTAACGCTATTGGTCTACACTTCTACCCAATTTGGGAAGCAGCTACTGTAGATGAGTGGTTATACAACGGTGGTCCTTACCAACTTGTAATTTTCCACTTCCTAATAGGTATCTCAGCATACATGGGAAGACAGTGGGAGCTTTCATACCGTTTAGGTATGCGTCCATGGATCTGTGTTGCATACTCTGCACCAGTTTCAGCAGCTTTCGCAGTATTCCTTGTATATCCATTCGGTCAAGGTTCATTCTCTGACGGAATGCCTCTAGGTATCTCTGGAACATTCAACTTTATGTTTGTTTTCCAGGCAGAGCACAACATTCTTATGCACCCATTCCATATGGCTGGTGTTGCTGGTATGTTCGGAGGATCTTTATTCTCAGCTATGCACGGTTCACTTGTTACTTCATCTTTAATTAGAGAAACAACTGAGACAGAATCTCAGAACTATGGTTACAAGTTCGGACAAGAAGAAGAAACATACAACATCGTTGCAGCTCATGGCTACTTCGGTCGTTTGATCTTCCAATATGCAAGTTTCAACAACAGCAGAAGTCTTCACTTCTTCCTAGCTGTATTCCCAGTTGTTTGTGTATGGTTAACTTCAATGGGTATCTGCACAATGGCATTCAACCTTAACGGTTTCAACTTCAACCAGTCAGTTGTTGATGCAAACGGTAAGATTGTTCCTACATGGGGTGATGTTCTTAATAGAGCAAACCTAGGTATGGAAGTAATGCACGAGCGTAACGCTCACAACTTCCCACTTGATCTAGCAGCAGCTGAGTCTACAACAGTAGCTCTTTCAGCTCCAGCTATCGGTTAAGCTTAAAGTTCTTAAATTTACAAGCCCCCTTTTTGGGGGCTTTTTTTGTTTAATTTTCAATTGGTTTCATATAATGTTTATATATAGATAAAACATTTGATATTTCTATGAGTAGTATTTTTGGAACAATTTTTCGTGTTAGTACTTTTGGAGAATCACATGGTGGTGCAGTGGGAGTTATCCTTGATGGATGTCCCCCTAAGTTAAAAGTAGATATAAATCTGATACAAAATGAATTAGATAGGCGAAGACCTGGCCAAAGTGATATTACAACACCCAGAAATGAAGAAGATAAAATTGAAATATTAAGTGGAATAAAGGAAGGGTTAACACTCGGAACTCCAATAGCAATGTTGGTAAGAAACAAGGATCAAAGACCAGGAGATTATAATAATTTGGAGCAAGTATTTAGACCTTCGCACGCAGATGGTACATATCATCTGAAATATGGAATTCAGGCAAGTTCTGGGGGTGGAAGAGCCTCTGCAAGAGAAACAATTGGGAGAGTAGCTGCTGGTGCTGTAGCAAAACAATTATTAAAAAACTTCTGTAACACTGAAATACTATCTTGGGTAAAGCGTATACATGATATTGATTCTGATATAAATAAAGAAAAGATTTCTCTCAACAAAATAGATTCTAATATTGTTAGATGTCCTGATGAACAGGTATCAGCAGAAATGATAGATAGAATTAAGCAATTAAAGCGTCAAGGAGACTCTTGTGGCGGTGTTATTGAATGTCTAGTAAGAAATGTCCCTTCTGGTCTTGGAATGCCTGTTTTTGATAAATTAGAAGCTGATTTAGCAAAGGCTTTGATGTCTTTGCCTGCCACGAAAGGCTTTGAAATAGGTTCAGGTTTCTCTGGAACTTATTTAAAAGGAAGCGAACATAATGATGCCTTTATTAAATCTGATGATATTAGGAAGTTAAGAACAATATCTAATAATTCAGGCGGTATACAGGGAGGAATAAGTAATGGCGAAAATATTGAGATGAAGATAGCTTTTAAACCTACCGCAACTATCGGGAAAGAACAGAAAACAGTAAATGCTGAAGGAAAAGAAGTTTTGATGAAAGCAAAAGGGAGACATGATCCATGCGTTCTACCAAGAGCAGTTCCTATGGTTGATGCTATGGTGGCTTTAGTACTTGCTGATCACTTACTCCTGAATCAAGCTCAATGTGGATTGATCAATAATTAGTAGTTTTGTTAAATAAATTATATTAATCTTTGATTTAATTATTTTTGAGCCATTCACATATTTTTGGATCAAAATTTTTTTTTATAATACCTTTATCTCCAATCACGATTGCTTTATATCCTAAAGATTTATAAGTTTTTACATCATTGATTGATAAGCCTCCAGCAGCTATGAAATCAATACTTTTAAAGTTGAGTATATCTATGGAACTATCTTTACTTTTTATTGGATAAATTTTGATAATGTTGCAATTTAAATTTATCGCTTCCTCAAGATCTTTTAAATTTTGAATTCCGGGAATTAATAAATAATTTTTTGACTTAGAATAATTGAAAAGATCTTTATCCCAAAATTTCATCATAGAAAAATTTAATCCAATTTTTAATGAATCTTCTATTGATTGCTTATTAAGTATGGAGGCAGAGCCTAAATTAATTCTTGGAAATTTGAGTTTGATTTCATATACAAAATCCAACCACTTTTCGTTGTTTGACCAACTTATTTCAATATTCTTTAATCCTAATTTTACTAAGCTTTCTAATTCTTCAAAAAATGAATTCTTTATAAAAGTATTTGAGTAAATATTATCTTCCGGTTTTATGAGTAAAAAAAAAGATTCTTTTAGCAGCAAATATGAAAAAAAATCTTCTTTAATATTCATTAAATATTTATTTTTTAAAACTAAAGATAATTTGCTACTTTAACTTCTGATCGGTTAAGCAAATCTTGAATATCTTCAGTGTCTATAGTTTCTCTTTCAATAAGCATTTGAGCCATTTCGTCCAAAACAGTTCTATTATCTGATAGGACTTTTGTAGCCCTCTTATATGCAACATCAACAAGTTCTGAAACCTCTTCATCAATTGTTGCGGCTGTATCTTCAGAGAAGTCTCTTGTAGAACTCATGTCTCTTCCGAGAAACATTCCACCTTGAGATTGACCTAAAGCGACTGGACCTATTTTGTCACTCATACCAAATTTAGTAATCATCTGTCTTGCTACATTAGCAACTTGTTGTAAATCATTTGAAGCGCCTGTTGTTACCTCTTCTTCGCCATAGACTATTTCTTCAGCAACTCTTCCACCAAGAGCTACAGCCATTTGATTTTGAAGGTAAGAACGAGAATAAAGACCAGATTCCATTCTTTCTTCACTTGGAGTAAAGAAGGTTAAACCTCCAGCTTGACCTCTAGGAATTATTGAAACTTTTGCTACAGGATCATAATCAGGCATTAATGCTCCAACGAGTGCATGACCAGCTTCATGATAAGCAACTAATTCTTTTTTCTTATCACTGATGACTCTATCTTTCTTTTCTGGGCCAGCCATAACTCTTTCAATAGCATCACCGACTTCATCATTACTTACTTTATCTAAATCTTTTCTGGCTGCTAATATTGCTGCCTCATTTAAAAGATTAGCTAAATCTGCGCCAGTAAATCCTGGAGTTCTTCTAGCAACTTTATCTAAATCAACGTCTTTTGAAAGAGTTTTATCTTTCGCATGAACATTTAATATCTGTAATCTTCCAGCGTAATCAGGTCTATCTACTGTTACCTGTCTATCGAATCTTCCAGGACGCATTAAAGCTGAATCTAAGACGTCAGGTCTATTGGTAGCAGCTACAATTATTATTCCTGAATTACCTTCAAAACCGTCCATTTCGGTTAGGAGTTGGTTTAATGTTTGTTCTCTTTCATCATTTCCTCCGCCCATACCAGCACCTCTTTGTCTTCCAACTGCATCTATCTCGTCGATGAATACAATACAAGGAGCATTCTTTTTAGCTTGTTCGAAAAGATCTCTAACTCTGCTAGCTCCAACTCCTACAAACATCTCTACAAATTCTGAACCTGATATTGAGAAAAAAGGTACACCTGCTTCTCCGGCTACTGCTTTTGCTAGCAATGTTTTGCCTGTACCAGGAGGGCCAACAAGAAGTACACCTTTTGGAATTTTCGCACCGACTGCAGTAAATCTATCTGGACTTTTGAGAAAATCTACTACTTCAGTTAATTCTAATTTTGCACCTTCAACACCTGCGACATCTGAGAAGGTAACTTGTGTGGATGGTTCCATTTGCAGTCTGGCTTTACTCTTGCCAAAACTCATGGCAGGGTTACCACCTCCAGCATTTCCGCTTTGAGATCTTCTGAAAAGAAAAAATAGTCCTCCAATTAAAAGGACTGGGAAAATCAAACTACTTATAGCCTGTTGCCATGGATTGGCTAATTTTGTAGGAGTTACAGCTATATCTACATTATTCTCAGTCAGTATTTTTAATAAATCTTTATCAGGGGCTAAATTTACTTCAGACCTGCTCCCGTCATTTTCAACAACTTGAGCTGTGGCATTATCTGGAGATATTAGGACTCTACTGATTTCTTTATCTTGGACTGCCTCAATAAAATCACTATATCTCAATGTCTTAGTAGAACTTTCAGTACTAGGTTTATCAAAAACAGAAGTACCAATGAAAATTACAGTAATGACAGCTAGGACATAAAGTCCTACGTTTCTCCAACGTTTGTTCACGATAAAAAATCTTTAATAAATCTATAATACTAATAATAAAACAATATTAAGAGCGTCTTAGAACATCTACTACACTTTTGAATGCAAACCATTCAGGAATTTGTTCGCCATTCCTCAATTTCTTTCTAAATTCAGTACCACTAAGTTTCATAATTTCATAATTAAATTCTTTAGCTTCTTCAGCTGTTATGTATCCTTTTTCCTTTGTATAAACTAAATTTTTTGAAGGAACAGTCTGCATCATCAATTCATCTGCGCACTTATTCGCAAAATTCTGGGCGTCATATGGGCCATAAAAATCTTCACCAGTTGATGATGACTTACAACCAGCCATATCTCTACCAATAATAAAATGGGTACAGCCATAATTTCTTCTGATTATCATATGCTGAAGAGCTTCTCTTGGCCCTGCCATATGCATTGAATAAGGTAAAAAAGCCCATTTTATTCTTTCATCAGATATTTCCTCTTCTAATTCTTTATAGGTCAAATATCTAACTTTTCCAGGGATATCATCTTGTTGAGTTGGTCCACAAGTTGGATGTACTAAAACCACTGAGTTAGAGGAGACATTATCTGAGAGTAAGGCATTAGTAAATAACTCATAATGTGCTCTATGAATTGGGTTTCTGCATTGAAATGCAACTACATCATGATTTGATGGGAGTGTAGATCTAACTTCATCAGGGGTTTTGCAGGGGAATTCTCTAACTGGTAGTTCGAAACCATAAACTCTTCCTCCTATATAAAATCTCCCTCGCTCGTTAAAAATCATCTTAACAGCAGGATGATCTAAAGAATTAGTACCATAACAAAGTTTAGCTTCTAAGGATTTGTCAGGCTCCCATTTAGAGCTAACTTCTAAAACTGCTATTTTTTGTTTTTTATAAGTAAGCAATATTGTCTCTCCAGCTTTTACTTTTTCATTATTTGAATCAAATACAATAGGCAAGCCAAAAAGCAACCCGTTTGTATTTCTATTATTTTTAATTACCGAGTTGTAGTTATTTTCATCCATAAAACCTTCCAATGGAGAAAAAGCTCCAACCATCAAAAGTTCTACATCGCAAGCATTTCTCTCGCTACATTCAAACTCATAAGTAGCTTTAGAAATAAGATCATTTTTAAGTTTTTTATCTTTGATAATTAAATTTTTTAGTTCCCCTCCATAAGGCGGTATTAGTCCATTAATATCTGTTTTAGTTTTTTGTTGTAATTCCATTTTTTAAATTGATAAAGAAAAATTTTGAAAAAAAAAGAGGGGTTTAACCCCCTTTTTTTCTTAAGTAGGATTTATGCCTTTCTTCCGTAAAGCTCCCCAATTATTTTTACATCAAGTGGATCCTTTGAACCCATATCTGTATCTGAAGGTTGGATAGCTTCAAAAGTACCAGCAAATTCGTCTGTGTCAGAATCTACATTGTTGATTGAAAGAGTAATAACGCCAGTACCGTTTACATCAACTTTAATATTTTCTTTTGCAAGTTCTTCGTCATCTCCTCCTAATGCAACTAAACCTTGAGCATATTCAACACCAGTATTTTTAGCTCTTGCCTTAGGATCTAGAAAGTCACCAGTTCTGTAGTTAGGTGTAAATGTTGAACCACTAACCTCAGTGCCTGGCTCAATAGATGAAGGTAAATCAGCTGTAAGATCTTTTGCTGAGAATGCAAATGGCACCTCTAATCCACCAGGAGTTAATACAGTAATAAGTTGAAAATCGATACCACCCTTTTCAGTGAAAGTTCCTGAATCTATATCTCCATAAACTTCTGTCACTGTGGTGTTATTTCTAGGACTAATAATTTTTGTAGAAACAAATTCTGCAGCTTTTCGTTTTGTACCTGGCACTTTTACATAAACTTCTGTTGGATGCATGCATATCCCTTTAAGGCTATCTCCATTCCCTAGAGATATTGATCCGACAAGAGATGATTCTAATGTAGGGCAATCATTAGCTTTTCCTGTGTTAACAACATCTGTGAATTGTGCATTTCCTCTTTCAGAAAAAGCAAATGTTTTAACAGGTACGAAAGCAAAAGTTATACAAATTGAAATAACAAAAGCTAAGAAAGAACGAATTCTCATAATTAAAGTTGCAGTAAAGTTCTGTGACGATAGATTAATGGTCATCTAATAAGTTCAGTACGGATATTACAAGGGAAAGGACCATAAAAGATAGGACTATTAAATCCTCGAAACAACCCGTAGCTTTTTAGATTTTAAAAAACTGGAATTATTTTAAGCTATCACATTATTTTTAATGATTAAGATTACAAAAAAATACAAATTAAAAAAATTTTTTTTATTTTTTTAATGAAATAATTTGGGTTATTAATTTATTTGCTAAATCAATTTTTGATGTTTTGTTAATGTAGTGTTCCATATTGTTAGTATCGAATAGCCAACCTTCATTTTGTGCTAAAAATCCAAATCCTTGGCCTTCAAGATCAATTGGATTTGCGAATAGATAATCACAACCCTTTTGGATAATCTTTTCTTTAATTGTAATTCTTGCCTCTTCGATAGATCCTGTAAAAGCACAAAATCCTACAAAAACTTGGTTATCTTTTTTTGCTTTACTAATTGTTTTTAAAATGTCTGGGACTAGCTCAATGTTTTGATTCAAATGAGCATTAATTTGATTTTTTGGAATTTTAGCTGAAGTATCAGAGGTTATTTTGAAATCAGATACTGCTGCATTCATGAAAAAATAATCGCAATTTGATATTTCATTATTAAGTGCCCTAATTAAATCAACACTAGTTTCAATTTCATATCTTTTTATTCCATCAGTAAGATTCTTATCAATTTTCAGAGGACCATGAACATATTTTACTTGTGCTCCCCTGAACCTCGCTACTTGAGAAAGAAGTAGGCCCATAGCTCCAGAACTTTTGTTAGTAATTTGTCTTGCCGCGTCAATTTTCTCTGAAGTACACCCTCCAGTTATTAAAATTTCTTTATTAAGTAAATCTTTGCGATATTCATTTGGTTTGTGTGAAGCTATAAATTCAAGAGCTAATTGGATTAGATCATTTGGAGGTATCTTTCCGATGCCAATAGCATCACATGCTAAGAGGCCTTCACTTGGTTGCAAAGACAAAACATTTTCGTAATTCTGTAAATTCTTATAATTTTTTTGGACAGCTTTATTTAGCCACATTTGTGTATTCATTGCTGGGGCAACAATAATTGGCTTTATATTTGCGATTAAAATGCTTGGGATCAATCCCTCTGCATTTCCAGTTACCCATTTTGCTAATGTTGTCGCTGTTAAAGGGGCGATGATTAAAATATCAGCCCAATTACTTAGTTCTATGTGAAGAGGTGTTGATTGACTATCAGACCATTGATCATTTTCTAAAATGCACTGGTTTCTACTTAAAATAGAAATAGAAAGCGGCTTTATTAATTTTTCTGCATTTTTTGATAAAACGCATCTTATTTCATAATTTTCTTTCGCTAATTGGCTAACTAATAATGGAATTCTTACAGCTGCAATACTTCCAGTTATTAATAAAAGAACCTTTATTTTGGAGTCTTTAATTTTAGTTTTCATCGAAAGGTTCCTGATCGAGGAGATGGGTATAATTGGTTGTTAATTCAGGTCTATTGATTGCGAGAGCCCTCAGTAAGTGCCAGTCTTTCAAACAATCAAATGGGGAATTATAATTGTCTTCCTCTAGCCTTTTAGCGAGCTCAAGGGTCATTTCTTCATCAAAAGAATTTACTAGTTCCTCACTTATTTTATTTTCAGAAATGAATTTCATATTGAGTAAAGTCAATATACTCTAATAATAAAGCCTCAAGTAATTATTTAAAATTGATATAAGAATTAAGTACATATTCCAAGAATATGATAATTTTCAATTTTCAAAATCTTTTCAAATTGTTGAAAGTTCATTTATCTTCATTCTCAGTCATAAATATACAAACTCTCCTTTTCAAAAATATTCTTTCTTAAAATAATCTTGAAAAATTTATATCATGTCACAAAATAAAAGAGAGCAAGTCATTAGTCACATACGCTATTTAAGGCAAGAGCTCAGAGAAATGCATTTAGGAATAAAAGAAGATGACCTTTTACCTGAACCAGGCGAATTAAAAGGATTAATGGCTCAGTTGGAAGCATTACTTGAATTAATAGAAGGAAATACTAAAATTCAATCAAACTCTGAAGCGGCTTAGTTTAATGCAAAATGGTTGTTAAACCTCAAAAGACAAAATTTCAACTAAAAATTGTGGAAAATATTCAGACATTAAGTATTTGGGCTAATAATCCATGGCGAAGATATTCAATATCATTGATTACACTTTTAATCGGCTACTTTTTTGGAAGTTCTCTTGGTATGGTAAGTGCCGTTGTGGAACTCATGGATCCTGTAGCGGCTTTTTTATCAGTAGTTTTTATTGAGTTTTTAATAGTTCTAAGAAGAAATTTTAGATTTGAAAGGAAAAAGAAATTTTTAGTACTTTTACTAGATTCTTTAAGATTGGGATTATTTTATGGTTTCTTTACTGAAAGTCTTAAGTTGCTATAAATTTACTTGTGGTGTTTTTGTAATAGATAAAGCAAAGCCATTCTTATAGGGATACCATTTGCTACTTGATTATTAATTAAGCAATTAGGATATCGATCTACCACTTTGCTACTTATTTCAATATCTCTGTTAATGGGACCAGGATGTAGTATTGGAATTTCTTTATTATTTAAAGATAATTTATCTGGGGTTAAGCCATAATCCAAACTATATGAATCAATGTCACTTAGTAAATTTTCCATCATTCTCTCTTTCTGGAGTCTTAAAACAATAATCGCATCTGCAATTTTTATTGATTCTTCCAATGATCTAGAAATTGTTATGGAACCTCTTGATTTAACAGGATCTTCTTTTTGATTTGGCGCGGGGGTTTTTAAAAAATTGATAAATTCATCAGGTATTAATGTCTTAGGACCACATAAGATTATGTCGGCGCCGAATGCACTCAAAGCCCAAAGATTTGACCTGGCAACCCTTGAATGATTAACGTCTCCAATTATTAAAATTTTTTTGGAATTTAAAACCTCTGGATTCAGTGTTTTTTTGGAAAAGAATTTTATCAATGTATATATGTCAAGCAATCCTTGACTGGGGTGACTATGTAATCCATCACCCGCATTAAGAACCGAAGTCTTGGAATTTATTGCATCAAGTTTTTTTGCGATCTCAAAGGTTATGTAACTTGATGAATGTCTGATAACTAATGTATCAGCCCCCATAGCAGAATAAGTTATGGCTGTATCAATTATTGTTTCGCCTTTTGTTAAAGAGCTGGAGGATGGCGCAAACGTTTGGACATCAGCAGAAAGTCTTTTTGCTGCAAGCTCAAAACTATTTTTTGTTCTTGTACTAGCTTCAAAAAATAAAGACGTTACCAAAGTCCCTTGTAAGGCCGGTATCTTTTTTGTCCCTGCATTCTTTAGTGCATCAAATCTATTAGCTAATTCAAATACTGACTCATAATCTTTAATTGAAAAATTAGCTAGTGTGTGGATATGTTTATGAGGCCAAATTTGCATTACGCTTAAAAAGATAAATTGTTATTGAAATTTAGGTGTTCTGTCACCTTTTAATCTTTTACTTACACTCCTACTATTTTTGAGATACCAACGCCATTTTATATTTTTTGCCTTTGATATGCCAATTCTCGTAGTTTGAATAAGATCTTTTTCTTCTAGGATGGAGTCTCGTGGAGAAATCCATAAAGATTTGTTATTAAGAACTTCAAGTGAGTTAAATGAAATATCTACATTGAATGTTTTTGTTACTAGGCCAGGTCCAGAAGCTAATTTTTCATTTTTATTAGAGATAAAAACTGATCTTATTAAAACACCACTCGCAAAATTTTCTTTATCAGTAACTATGTTTAAACAATGATGAATGCCATAAGATTTGTAAATATAAAATGTGCCAGGTTTACCAAATAATGATTTGTTTGATTCAGTCATTTTGCGGTAGCCATGACAGGCCTCTTCTTCCTGTGAATAAGCTTCAGTTTCAACAATAACCCCTTTAACTTGATCTATCTCATTATTTTTTTTTATGAGGTGACAGCCTATTAAATCAGGAGCAACAAGTTTAGAGTGCCGATAAAAAAAATTTTTTGGAAATAATTCTTCTTCTATTTTTCAATATCTATCTAATAACATATTTAGCTGAGAAATATAATAAAGGCTATTAATTGATATTGATTTTCAAAAAGATGTGATTATTTTTTAAATTATTTTAAATTCAAAGGAAATGTAAATAAGTTTTTCTTAATAAACTATTATTTAATAAGAAAGATATTAAAAGTATGGCAAAAATAACTAAAGAGGAAGTAAAAAAAGTTGCTCATTTAGCGAGATTAGAACTTAACGAGAATGAAATTAATAAGCATGCAGAACAATTAGAAAAGATATTGGATTATGTAAGACAACTTGAAAAAATTGATACAGATTATGTCCCCTGTACAACGAGAGCTATAGAGGTTGTAAATGTATTTAGAAAAGACGAAAAGAAAAATTCTGATTGTAATGAAGAACTTTTAGAATTGGGTCCATCGAGAGAAGATAAATATTTTAAAGTACCAAAAATTATTAATGAATGAGTAAGTTAGTTGCTTCCAATAAATGTTTTGTTGACTATCTTTAATAAAATTTTTTTTATCTTAAAGCTTGGATATAAATTTATGATTTTTCTTATTTTTCCCCTCTTTTTGCTATGACTCCTTACACCTATTAATAAATCATAAATAAAGTTAAAAATGTCTTCTTTACTTTCAAATATCCCAACCCTTTGAGGGGATCCTTTTTTATCCAATAAAGGCTTAGTTTTTTCGTAAGCTATTTTGTATTCAAACCAAGGAATCGAAGGCCAAAGATGATGAATGAGATGGTAATTTTGTCCCATTATTAATAAATTCATAAATTTGCTTGGATAAACTCGAGAATTTATCCATTTATTTCTTGATCGAAATGGTCTATGGGGTAAATAATCAAAAAATATTCCTAAAGTGACCCCTACCATTAATGCTGGGCCGAACCATAAATTATAAATTAAATTCATAAAGTCAAATTTCAAACCTGCAAAGATAATTGTTATGAATATAGATCTTTCAATTCCCCATTGTAGTAATTCATATCTTCGCCAGAGTTTTCTTTGAAAGAAAAATACCTCATGATAAAAAAATCTTGGAGCAATTAGCCAAATTGGACCAAAAGTACTGACAATATGATCTGGATCATTTTTGGGGTGATTTACGTGAATATGATGTTGTAAATGAACTCTCGTAAAAACTGGGAAGCTAAACCCTAATAGAATAGCTGAGCCATGGCCCATTGCTTGATTTATCCAAGGAACTGGATGAGCAGCTTTATGACAGGCATCATGAATAACAGTACCTTCAATATGTAAAGCTAAAAAAGCAGTGGCTACAAGTAAAGGTAAGGGCCAAACACCTCTATACCATTGCCATATGCTAAGAAAAGCGAGAAAATAACCGCCAAAAAATAAACCTAATGTTGGATTCCAAAAACTTGGCGGATCTACGTAATTTTTAATCTCTTTTTGCCAATTAAATGTTTTTGAAGAATTAGTATTATTCGTTGTTTTTTTATTGGTTAAGTTTGAAATCGTTTCTTTTATTCTTTAAATAATATAACTAATATTTTAAGATGATTGCATGCTCAAACATAAAAATTTCTTTTAGGAGATTTTTAGTTTAATTTTAATGTGTCAAATTAATCATCTTAAGAAAAAAAATTTTTAAAATAAACCTCTTTCAATTATTATTTTATTTGAGCGGTCGTGGCGGAATTGGTAGACGCGCGAGTTTTAGGTACTCGTATCTTCGGGTGTGGGAGTTCAAGTCTCCCCGACCGCACTTAAAGAAATTCTGATAGATAGTTTGTTTATTGATATCAACTCTTATACTTTAATTAAGTAATTAACTTAATGAATAGTTTGATATTTTATTTGGGAACTTTTTATATTTTGATAGGGACCATTTTTCTAATTGTACCAATAATTTATCTTGAGCTCGGTAAACCAAAAGACTTAATAAAAGCTTTTTTAAATTTATTAATAGGTTTGATATTAATAATTAAAAATAAAACAATAGATGAATCATTTTTTGTAAGTTTCCTTTTTTTAACAGTACTAGTTATTTTTTATCTAGTAGAACTTTTTTTATCAAGATGGTACCAATTGACAGATAACGAAAAGAAAAAATTAATTACCTTTTTGGAGTTTAAAAATAACTTGTTGAAAATATTAGAATCTATAAATCTTGTATTTAGTGATTTCACGAAACCTTCAAATTTTTTTAAATTTGGTAGCAATAATAAAAATACAACCCAAAAAAAGTGGGTAAGAAATGATAAAAATGATAATATAAAAGTCTGAAATCAAATAAATTGGTTATTTGAAACATCCCAAAAAAACTACAGGTCAATTAAGAAAGAATATAATGAATTAGATTTATTTAAATAATTCTTTTGATCACCAATATTTCTTATATCGTCGAATGAAATCTCAAAATAGCAAAGAACAAAAATCAGATTTTTCTTATAAAGAAACTTTAAATTTATTAAAAACTGACTTCTCAATGCGGGCTAACTCAGTTGTAAGAGAACCTGAGATACAAAATTTTTGGGCTAACAATGATATTGATTTCCAATTAGGTTCAAACAATTCAGGCGAAATATTTACATTACATGATGGCCCTCCATATGCAAATGGAGCTCTTCATATGGGTCATGCCCTTAATAAAGTTTTAAAAGACATAATAAATAAATACAAAACCTTAAGAGGATTTAGGGTTCATTTCGTACCTGGTTGGGACTGTCATGGATTACCTATTGAATTAAAAGTTCTTCAGAATTTAAAATCTGATGAAAGAAAGAATCTTGATACTCTAAATTTAAGAAAAAAAGCAACAGATTATGCCAATATCCAAATTAATAATCAGAAGGAGGGTTTCAAAAGGTGGGGCATATGGGGAGATTGGAATAACCCTTACTTAACTCTTAAGAAAAGTTATGAATCTGCTCAGATTGGAGTATTTGGGAAAATGTTTTTAAATGGCTATATATATAGAGGTCTTAAACCTGTGCATTGGAGTCCAAGTTCAAGGACTGCACTTGCAGAAGCAGAATTAGAATACCCTGATGAACATTATTCAAAAAGTATTTATGTTTCATTAAAAATCACTAAAATACCTGAGGAAATTCTATTAAATTTAATCCAAGAAAACCTTCATATCAAAAAAGATTTTTTTCAAAATAATTCTTTCATAACTATTTGGACAACTACTCCTTGGACTATACCTGCGAATGAAGCAGTTGCAGTAAATCCAAAAATAAAGTACGTTTTTGCTATCGATGAAGAGAAGAAAATTTACCTTTTTGCTGAGGATTTATCTTCTGAAATAAGTAAGAAATTTAATAAAGATTTCAAGGTTATTTTAGAGGTTAAAGGCTCCAAATTGGAAAATATAGAATATCAACATCCCTCTAAGAATAAAAATTGCAGAATTGTAATTGGAGGAGATTACGTTACTACAGAATCAGGTACTGGAATTGTTCATACTGCCCCTGGTCATGGGATAGATGATTTTAATGTGGGTCAAAAATATGATTTACCAATAACATGTGTCGTTGATGAAAAAGGTAACTTAAATGAATATTCTGGTCAGTTCAAAGGATCAAATGTCCTGAAAGATGCAAATGATTTAATTATTGAACATTTAAAAGGAAATAATTTGCTTCTATTACAAGAAAATTATAAGCATAGATATCCGTATGATTGGAGAACTAAAAAACCAACTATTTTTAGGGCAACAGAACAATGGTTTGCATCTGTAAATGGCTTTAGATCATCTGCATTAAAGGCAATCGAAGATGTTGAATGGATGCCAGAGACTGGAAAGAAAAGGATTTATTCTATGGTTGTTGGTAGAGGAGATTGGTGTATTTCTAGACAAAGGTCATGGGGAGTCCCTATTCCAGTTTTTTATAAAAAAAATGGTAATGACATTCTCCTTAACAAAGAGATAATTAATCATATTCAAGAACTTTTTAGTGAACATGGAGCAGATATTTGGTGGGATTGGGATGTTAAGAATCTTTTGCCAGAAAATTATGCAAAAGAATCTGATCTTTGGAAAAAAGGAACAGATACAATGGATGTTTGGTTCGATTCAGGATCTAGCTGGGCCGCAGTATGTGAACTAAGAAGTGAATTAAAGTATCCAGCAGATCTTTATTTAGAGGGCTCAGATCAACATCGAGGATGGTTTCAGTCTTCTTTGTTAACATCTGTTGCAGTTAATAATAAAGCTCCATATAAGAAAGTTTTAACTCATGGTTTTGCACTTGATGAAAACGGAAGAAAAATGAGCAAATCTTTAGGAAATGTTGTTGATCCAAATATAATTATTAATGGAGGTAATAATAAAAAAACTGATCCTGCTTATGGTGCTGATGTATTAAGGCTATGGGTAAGCTCAGTAGATTATTCAGTAGATGTTCCAATTGGTTCAAATATACTCAAGCAACTTTCAGACGTCTATAGAAAAGTTCGTAATACTGCAAGATATCTTTTAGGTAATATTCATGATTATGATCCTAAAATTGATAGTTTTGAAATTGATCAATTGCCTCTCTTAGATCAATGGATGTTAGGCAGATTAGTTGAGGTTACAGATCAAATATCAAATGCTTATGAAAATTATGAATTTTCAAAGTTTTTCCAAATTTTGCAAAGTTTTTGCGTTGTAGATCTATCAAATTTTTATTTGGATATTGCGAAGGATAGGTTATATGTAAGTTCTAAATCACAATTTAGGAGAAGATCTTGTCAGTTCGTCATGTCGAAAGTTGTTGAAAGTTTAGCCGTACTTATTTCTCCAGTTCTTTGTCATATGGCTGAAGATATTTGGCAAAATATTCCATATTCAACGGAAGAAAAATCAGTCTTTCAAAGAGGATGGCCAATATTTTCGCCGTCATGGAAAAATCAAATACTTAATGAGCACATTGCAAATTTAAGAAATTTGAGAGTTGAAATTAACAAGGCTATAGAAGGATGTAGGAACAAACAAATAATTGGAGCCGCTTTGGAAACTGAAGTTAATTATTTACCTGAAGATAAAGCTTTAGAAGATTCTCTTACTTGGCTAAAAGAATTTGGCAATCAAGATGTAGATTTATTTAGAGATTGGCTTATAGTATCAAACTTCCAAGTGGTATCCGATTTGGTGGAGAATTCTCTTATTATTGATAACAATTCACTTGGTAAAATTCAAATAAATAAAGCTCAAGGTCAAAAATGTGATAGATGTTGGCATTATCAAAAAGAAACTTTTAATGGAATCCAAAATACAAAATTATGCAAAAGATGTTCAAATATTATTAATTTTGAATTTATTTAAATCCAGTTTTTTTGATTCAAAAAGAAAACTGAGTTTTGATTTTCTCTTATGAAATTCTCTTCGGTTTCTGTTAATGGTGCTTTATAAAGTTTAAAGTTTGAAATTGTATAAGAAAGTGTTATTACTTTTTTTTCTGAATCTATTTCAATTGGATGAGTTGTTGAGCTACTGTAACCTCTGAAAATAAGTATTTCTAATTGTTCTTTTTGATTTTCTTTTAGAATGTATCCCTCTAGTTTAAGTAACCTATCATTTATCTGGGAACTTATTTTTTCAAGACTATTTATTAAATCAATTTTTGCCATTTTCTGAGAAGCAAGAGTTTCTTCCATTTTTAGGTAATTTTATTATTGACCATTGAATAAGACCTAAAATATAGATTAATAATGAAAATAATCCTAAGAATTTTGATATCGGCTGGGTAAAGTTAGCTCCAAAGAAAAAATTAAATAAATTTTTTATAGTAATATATAAATTTGAAGAAGGCTGAAGCCATATTGCACACGCATCCGAATTAATAAAAGAAAAGCAGTTGAAGTTTTGTAAACTCTGCATAAAGAAATTGAGAGATATAAAAGTTATCGTCCATCTCCATATTTTCGTCGTTGTGGTAAGTGAGTAAGAAAAATCATATTCTCTAAATTCATCATTAATATCGTTCCAAAACCAAACTGAAACTGTCATTAATAATGTTGAAATATTTGTTATCACAAGAGCATAATTATATTTTCCTATTAAAAGTAGAAGGCTTATAAAAAATAAAAGGGATACTTTCCAATAAATTGATAGAAGTTTAATAACTGCTTTATTTCTTTTTTTAATTGACCAGAAGGATAGAGTAACAGGAATACCAATAAGGAAAATTATTGAAAGTTGAAAGGATAGCCAAATAGAAAGTTGATTAAAAACGTTCAAAACTTTTTCTTTTTAAACACATAATAATTAAACATCAAACTGTTACTTTTGAACTTACTATTGTCATAGTTATGAATATTATGCATCCTTATATTATTGCCTAGGAATAAATTGATAATTGTATGAGACAGCATGTTAATCCCCTTAGTAGTAATTTCAATCAAATTGAGAGAATACCTTCTTTGAACGAAATGTTTGATGATTCTAAATCGAATCTTCATTTGGATATAGGTTGTGCTGCTGGTGAGTTTCTATTTGATTTAGCTTTAGTTAATACTAGTTGGAATTATTTAGGAATTGAAATCCGTGAGAAATTAGTCAAGAATGCTAAATTAAAAGTTATTGAAAGAGAAATCAAAAATCTATATTTTATATTTGGTAATGCTAATAATATTTTAAATGATGTCCAAAATAAATTTATTATCAAAAATCTAAAAAGTATTTCCTTTAACTTCCCTGATCCTTGGTTTAAAAATAGGCATTATAAAAGACGTGTAATTCAGCCAGGATTTATTAATATGCTCTCAAACTCATTGCAAAAAGGAACCCTAATTTTTATTAAAACAGATGTAAAGGATTTATTCGATTATATGGATTGCACTATATCAAGTAATTTTCATTTTAAAACAATAGATAAAAAAGATTTTAATTGTTCTGAAAGTTTTAATCCAATTAAAGTCAAAACTGATAGGGAAAAGTATGTGATGGTTAACCAACTTGATATTTTTGAGAGAATTTATATGAAAATTTGATATGTCGTTAATTTATTATTTTATTAATTTCTAAAAAGAGTTTGTTTGTTATTTCGCTTGATAAAGAATGAACTGTCTTATGGTTTTTGGCCTCAACTAGAACTCTCATTACCGGTTCTGTGCCGCTAGGTCTAATATAAACTCTACAATTATCAGAATATATTTCCTGAAAATTTTCTATAGTTTGATAAATTAATATTTTTGTTTTTGGATTAATTTTATTAATATTAAAGTCTAAATTGATATTGGTTAGTTTTTGAGAAAAGGGTTTGAAACTACTTCTAAGCCAATCATCTAAATTAATATTCTTCTTTTTGCAATATTTTGAAATCTGAAGCGCAGTTAATATCCCATCTCCAGAAAAGTTATTAATTTTTGAAAGTATATGACCTGACTGCTCACCTCCTAAAACTGCTTCCTTTTCTTTAATTGCGTCATGTACATTTTTATCTCCTACATCAGTTCTATATAAAATTCCTCCAATTTTCTTCCAGGCCTTTTCAAAACCTAAGTTTGCCATTTTCGTTGATATTAGTAAATTATTTGTGAGAATTTTTTGGTCCATAAGTTCTCTACCCCAAAGAAAAAGAATGTGATCTCCATCTAAAACATTGCCTTTTGAATCTATTCCAATTACTCTATCGGCATCCCCATCGAAGCTAAAACCCATATCTGCAGGACTCTCTCTTAATGCTTTTTTTAATGGTTCGAGGTTAGTAGAACCACAATTCATATTAATTTTCAACCCATTTTTAGAGTTATTGATAACTCTTACATCAGCACCAAGAGACTGAAAAATTTTTTTTGCGCAGGTTGCCGCTGATCCATAGCATGTGTCTAATATTATTTTCAACCCGTTTAGATTTTCTCCACCCATTGTTTGTATTAGACTTTTGATATAAATATCGATAAGATCTTTATTTGTATTTTTAGGAATCACTTTTCTAGGGACTGAGATATTGTGATTTGACTCTTCAATTAATTTTTGAATTTTATTTTCAAAATTTTTAGTAATTTTTTGACCATTATGATCAAAAATTTTTATGCCATTATATTCTGGTGGATTATGACTTGCAGTTATCATGATCCCACTACTCAGGTTCTCTTGTTTGATTAAAAAAGGTATAGCTGGGGTAGGGCAGATACCAAGATTTATAAATTTTTTGCCACTATCCTTTATACCTTGAGTTATCGCCTGAAGAAGAATATCTCCACTAATTCTTGTATCTCTTCCAATTATTATTGGACTTTTCTTCTCTAAGCTTGAACCTAAAGCATATCCTACTTTGTAGGCTAGTGAATAGGTTATCTCTACATTAAATCTCCCTCTTATTCCATCAGTTCCAAAGATTGATTGCATAATTAGATTTCAGGAATTAAAGAAATTTTGATAATTATTTAGTTATTATTATTTTATCAGTTGATTAAAAGCTTATAGATTTCAATTCTCTTTATTTGTTTAACTTATTTAAGATGTTTTTAGTTAGTAATTCCTTAAAAGTGCAATCTGAGAGTCGAGAACAAATTTTAAAGACAAATTTTAAAACAATACTTATTTTGATTATATCTATTGTTATCATTTCGCTGCTTTTGTTTAGAAATTTCTTGTTTAAATCAACTTATCTTCTAAAGAGTTTTGGAGAATTATCTGTTGACCCTGAAATAGCTTTTACAAATAATAAACCTACATTTCTGGAATTTTATGCTGAGTGGTGTGAAGTTTGTAAAGAAATGGCTCCACAAGTTTCTGCTTTTAAAGATGAATACGAAAAAGATATTAATTTTGTTTTTTTAAATGTTGATAATCAAAAATGGGGTAATTACATCCAGAAGTTTTCTGTCAACGGGATTCCTCAAATTAATCTTTTTGATAAAAAGGGTAATCTAATATCTACTTTTATTGGTAAACAAGATGAAATAGAAATAAGAAAATCTATTAATAATATAAAAAATGAAGAGAAACCTTATGAGGAAATTATTAATGCTGAATTTTCAACAATCCAAGAAAATAAAAATAATGAGGTTAATCCTCGTAGTCATGGATAATTATTACCATTCTAGCGATTTTGATACAATCGGGAAACTTTTTTTAAAAATAGACTTGCAATTTTGGGCGATTGACTTGTGTTCTTTTTGGGTACCGTGAGCTGATCTTAAATGAATGTAATGGATCCACGATCTGCATGATCCAGACATATAGATTCTTGTTGGAGTTGCTAATGGTAAAACAAATCTCGCACATTCTTTGGCTACGCCTTCAGCGAGTAAATCTTCATATAATTCTGAAGCAGCTTGAAAATGTAAACTAATTTTTTCATTGAATCTTTTTTTTAATTCGTCAGGGAGATCAGGAATTGAATTTTGCCTGTTTTTAAAATCTTGACGCCTTAACTCTGGTAAGGGAATATTACCCAATTGAGAACTATCTGCATATCTCTGTGAAAATTCCTGGAAAGTAAATGATCTATGTCTTAAAATTTGGGCAGCAATTCCTCTGTTAGTTTCTATTTGCAAGGTCATAAATGACTGTTCAAAAACACTCCAATGTTCATTTTTAATGCAATAACTCAGTAATTTCGAATAGTCTTCATTTTCCTGATTTTTTGGATTACTAACTCTTGCAATGTAAGCCATTGTTTTTTCTGCATCAGGAGTTAGCGAAATTAGTTCAACATTACTCATTTTAGATCTTTGCAAGAGTTACTTTTTCAGGTTGGTTTTGATATTTACCTCTTCTATCTTCATAGGTTGTAGAGCAAGGATCACCTTCAAAAAAGAGTAGTTGGCAAATACCCTCTTCAGCATATATTCTGCAATCTGCTCCTGAACTATTACTAAACTCTAAAGTTAGATGACCTTCCCAACCTGCCTCTGCGGGAGTTGTATTAACAATAATTCCCAGTCTTGCATAAGTACTTTTGCCTATACAGATTACAGTTATATTTTCTGGCACTTTCATCTTTTCTAAAGCAACTCCTAAACCATAGGAGTGAGCAGGAAGAATAAAAAAGTCTCCATCATCATCATGGTGAAGAAAAGTTTTCTCTAAATTATTAGGATTAAACTTTTTGGGGTTCATCACAGTCCCAGGAACATGTCTAAAAATTAGGAATTCTTTTGATGAAAGTCTTAAATCATAGCCGTAAGAAGAACATCCGTAACTCAAAACTGGCTTTTGTTTGTTGTCAGGCTCAAGATGTCTCACCAAATTTGATTGAAAGGGCTTTATCATTCCTTCCGAAGCTTTTTGATTTATCCAGAGATCATTTTTTAGCATTGTTTTATGAGCGAAGTTCGGTAAATTGATTAGCCATTAATAATAAATCTTTAGGTATATCTGTACCAGTAAGGATTACATCTCCTGATATAAATCGGTTTTCAAGTGTTGAAATCAAATCATCTTTATCGATAATTTTCATGTCAATAGCTAAAAAAATTTCATCAAGTATGATTTGGTCATTCTCTCCAGACTGTAGTTCTCTTTTACAAAAATTCCATAATTCAATAGTAGATTCATGAATAGATTTTTTTAAATTTTTGTTATTTTCAATTGCTTCAGAATTATATTGATCAAAGGAATGTGATGATCTTACCCAGGTTAAATTACCGCAAAGCTTTACTGCATTATCAACTCCTTGCTTGACCCCTCCTTTCATAAATTGTATTAATAGCACTTTCCTGCCAAGAGCAGCATTTCTTAGAGAGTCTCTGATGATAGATGTGTAGCCACCTCGATATGAAGATTGATAGATTTGAATTTGTCCGTTTTGTGTAAATCTTTTTACTTTAATTTTGTTAGCAGAATTTATATTTACAAAATCAAGATTACCTTTGGAATAAATATGGGATGAACTATTTACCATTATTTAGATTTTTTCTATATGCAGTATAATTAGAATCTATAGACGCTGCATATAGTGTAATTTTACTTAAAAAAGGGTTAAGCAATTTGAAACTGACTGAAAAGGGCTTATTGATAAACTGATAAGAATTGAAAATTGTTACTGTTGATACAAGATATTTTAGAGTGCCTCCTTAAATTTTTTAATATTAAAGATATTTATGATACCTGCTTCACGAGGATTCAACCGCTTTAGTTCACAACATTCCGGACAAAGTAAAATTAACTCTGTTGGAGAACGTTTTCCAATCAATAAAACTTTAATGGAAGTTATTAAAGGTCTAGATGGTGCAAGTACAGAAATGGTTGAGAGATCTAAAACAATATTTTTTCCTGGGGACCCTGCTGAAAGGGTTTACCTTATAAGAAGAGGAGCAGTAAGACTGTCAAGAGTTTATGAGTCAGGTGAAGAAATAACTGTTGCTCTTTTAAGAGAGAATAGTCTCTTTGGCGTTTTATCCCTTCTAACAGGCCATAGATCCGATCGTTTTTACCATGCCATAGCATTCACAAGAGTTGAAATGATAACAGCACCTGCAAATTCTGTTTTAAGAGCTATAGAGGAAGATGCATCAGTGGGACTATTACTTTTACAGGGGCTTTCAAGTAGGATCCTGCAAACTGAAACAATGATAGAAACTCTTACACATAGAGACATGTCTTCTCGTTTAGTAAGTTTTTTAATGGTTCTTTGTAGAGACTTTGGAGTTGCAGGTGAAAAAGGTATTACTATAGATTTAAGGCTTTCACATCAGGCAATTGCTGAAGCTATTGGCTCTACAAGAGTAACCATTACTAGATTATTGGGAGATTTAAAGGATTCAGGGCTTCTTAATATTGAAAGAAAAAAGATCACAGTGTTCGATCCAATTGCTCTTGCAAAAAGATTTAATTGATTCATTATAAATTATGATGTACTGAGTATATGCAAAAGTGTGGCTTGGATTTTAATTGTTTTTTTAATATTACTAGGAGGATTAATTGCACCATTTGGGGATATTCTTGGAACAAAGATTGGTAAAGCAAGATTTAGTATCTTAAAATTAAGACCGAAAAAAACTGCAACTATAATAACTATTATTACTGGTGGGTTTATTAGTTCAATATCAATAGGGTTATTGATTTTAGTAAGTGAAGAATTCAGACAAAGGCTTTTTGTTGATATTCCTTTTTTGCAAAAAACTTTAGATGAAAGTAAAAAGGCTTTAATCCCCTTACAGGAAGAACGAAAGGAACTTGAAGGTAAAATTATTCAAAAAGAAAAGGATTTAAATCAATTAAAAAATAATATTAAAGAGTTTAGGAGAGGGAATATTGTTATCAAAAGAGGACAAACTTTATTTATTGCTGAAGTTAATTCTAGCTCAAATGTAAAACTCGACTTTATAAAAATCTATAATGAAGCTGATAAATTTGTTAGGAAAATTGTTATCCCAAATAAAAAAGAAGCAAAAAATATTCTTTTGTGGAAACCTAGTGATATTACAAAAATTGAGTCAATAGCTGCTAAGGGTGGTAACTGGATTTTACTAATCAAATCAGCAACAAATGTTTTAAAAGGGGATAATTATGTTTTTGTATCTCCTGATTTATTAGAGAATAAATTTATAGTCAAAAAAGGGGATGTTATTACAAGTTCAATTCTGGGAGAAAGTGATCTAAATCTTAAATCAATAAATTTAAAAATTAAATCATTGCTTAGAGAAACAAGGGATGAAATTAAGTCAAAAGGATCACAAGTAAGTGAAATTAAAACTAATGGAAATTTTGTAAAAAAAATTAGAGACTTTCTTCAAGAAAATCAAAATATCAAATTTAAGTTAGAAGTAGTATCTTTGAGAGATAGTAAAACTGTAGAACCCATAGTCGTTGAAATCAATATTTTAAAGATTGCATCTTAAATGCGTAGTAGAGTTATAACTATTGATCCAGGGAAAAGTAAATGCGGCTTAGTATTAGCTGGCATAAGTGAAAAAATAGTTTATGAAGCGATTATTCTTAAAAGTGAATTACTTGAGAATTATGTCAGAAATTTAATTGCCGCTGAGGACATATCACAAATTATTATTGGTAATGGTACTACAAGTAGAGAAATTAGAGAAAAACTATATTTTTTTAAAAAAAAAATAACAACTTTTGAGGAAAAAAATACCACCTATAGGGCTAAAGCAAGATATTTCGAACTTTTCCCAATTAGTGGACTGAAGTCTTTAATGCCTAGAGAGGTTTTTATCCTTAATAAAAACCTTGATGCGATATCAGCATTGATAATTTTAGAAGATTATTGCAAAACAAAGTTTACTTTGAATCAAAATATAGATTTTAAAACTTGGCTGAAATAGTGAACTTATATTCGTGCCCTGTTTCTAGTTCATAATCTTTTTTCAATAAGAATCTCAATAAGGCATCCTCAATTAATGCTCTTCCCAGAGGTGGATTTACCTTTAATAGACCTTTATTAAAGGACCATGTAAAAGTCCATTTAAATTGACTAGCTTCCACAACCCCCTGAATTTGCTTTTTTGAGAAGCAATATTCCTTAACACTTACATTAGCAATCGTTTCAGGTTTTGAACGCATTTCTTAAGGTTGGTTTTTGTTAAAAGAATTTAATTCATTAATTATAAATTCTTCTTTTTTTGTATTTATTTGTTCGAGGGATTCTATTACTCTCTTATACACTTTATCCAATATTGATTTTTCTTCTAGAGAAATATTTCCTAATACATGTGAAATGGTATTGAAATTATTTTTTCCTTTTATTAGAGGAGGTGAACCAATACCAATTCTTATTCTCTTAAAGTTTTGTGTCTGTAACTGTTCAATGATGCTTTTCAGACCGTTATGTCCGCCTGAGCTTCCTTTTCTTCTAAATCTTATTTTTCCAAGGGGAAGATCTTTATCATCTACTATTATGAAAATTTGATCTAAATTTATTTTGTACCAATCAACTATTGCTCGGACAGCATCACCACTATTATTCATAAATGTATTTGGTAAAAATAACCTGAAATTAGAATCATTGATTTGAAATTCTGCGCAGGAACTTTTAAGCTTATCTTTTAATAAAAAATTTGAATTATATTTTTTTGAAAAATTTTCAAGCAGTAAGAATCCTATATTATGTCTATTGTTTAAATATTTTTTACCAGGGTTTCCAAGACCAATTAAAAATATTTCTTTCATGATTTATTTCTAAATCTCATTATTTTTGAGAATTATGAATATATATATAAAATATAACTAAATAATAAAAAACAAAAATTTTAAAAAAGTTATTCAGCAATCTTCACGTGAACCAAATAACTTTTTGAGAAAATTTCAGAAATTTAGTTTCCGTTCCAATCTACTGAGAAACCTTGTAGTAGTAAGGATTGGTTATAAATTTGTAGAAGAATAACTAAAAAAACAAGTAGCAGTAGCCCTATTACAGTCATCACAGGAACTGCACCCCAACCAGGTACTACTTTCCCTTGACCTGAATTGCCAATTGCTTTTAGAAGGCTGCCTAATGCTGTTTTTTGACCCATTTGAATTCACAAAATCGAATATTATTTCGCTATTGTATAAGAACTTATACATAAATTGTTTACTAACTTAGCAAAATTGATGCAAACTTTATCATCTGCGCCAGATCCTGCAGTTTCCATAGCAGTAACAATTCTGGCAATACTTCTAGCTTTAACCGGTTTTGGTCTTTGGACTGCATTTGGACCTAAAGCCGCGAAGCTTACGGATCCTTGGGATGACCATGAAGATTAATCTCCCTTAAAGTATTTCAAAATTTTCCAAAAATACAAAAAGTAAACAAATAACCATAGTTTAATTATAAATTTAATAGGATATAAATCTGTCAGCACTAGTAATTCCATGCTCGCCTTAAAAATTTCTGTTTACACTATTGTCTTTTTCTTTGTTGGAATATTTCTTTTCGGATTTTTAGCAAGTGACCCAACAAGAACACCAAACAGAAAAGACCTAGAAAGTCCTCAAGATTAATTTCATAATTAAATTTTTAAATTGATTTCTGGATTTTCAAAAAAAGTAATATTTTTCTCTTTTATTTTTATTAATTTCCTACAGCCATCAAAATCGGCTGAATTTGCAAAAGTTAATAACAATATCAATATTGGAAATACCAAATTTACATGGTTGGATACCTATAATAAAAAAATTTTATCAAGAACTTCAAAAAATTTTAATGGTAATGTTTCCCATAAAAATTTACTAAATAAAAATTTTGATTCATTTTTAGTTGCTAAAGCCGAAAAGCAACAAGAGTTAATAATCCAATCCGATAAACAGTCTGAAATAAATGATGTTGTTTATGCAGAGGGTAATGTATCTGTTTCTTTTGGAGGTAAAATGCTTAGAGCTGATAATTTAATATACGATAAGTCAAATAAAAAAATTAATGCTAAAGGAAATATAGCTTTGGTATTAGGTGATCAACTCTTTAAAGTTTCAGAATTAGAATACAGTTTTATTAGTGAAAAAGGTTATCTATTAGATGTAAAGGGCAGTATTAATACTAATAATTTGATTGATGATTTATCTTCAAATTTCAGCTTACCAGATTTTGAACAGTTAGAAAGTTTAACTGAATTAAAAAAAAAGGAAGTTATTAATACGCCTGACAAGGTTCAGAATTGGTTATTTTTTACAGATAAAATGACTATAGCTGGGGATAAATGGAAAAGTAAGAAGGCCATATTTAGCAATGATTTACTTGAATTAAAACAAGCAAAATTAGTAATTAATTCATTAGAAGTTTTTTCTATTGATGAAAAACTAAGATTTAAATCCTCATTAAATTATTTAATACTTGAGGAAAAAATTTCAATACCTTTTTGGGTAGGCAGTAGAGATTTTGATTTTGATAAGTTTCAATCTGCAAATAGATGGAAAATTGGATATGAAAATTTAGATAAGGATGGATATTTTATCGGCAGGAAATTTAATTCTATTGATATAGCTGATGATATTGTTCTAGATTTAGAGCCCCAATTCTTGATTCAACGCTCACTTAAAGGTTATACAAATAGTTTTGTAAAAAAGGGTGAATCAATAACTTCAAACAAGGCTAGGAGAAATTCAAGTTTTGAAGATTATTTTGCTCTAAAATCGCAGGTAAAAGGAAGAATAAATAATTGGGATTTAGAAATAGATAAGAATCTAAATTCTTTTGATTTAGATAAATTTTCGGATGCATTTAGATTTAAAACTAAATTGAATAAAGAGATTAATTTTTTAGATACACAATGGGATAAAAGTTTTTATGGAGTCTACAGAGATAGGGTTTGGAATGGTTCATTAGGTGAATCTGAAATATATGTAGGTTATGGTTCAAAATTGGAAAAAAGAAATAGTTGGCAAGTTAATGGTATTTCTAAAACGGAAAAATTATCAATAGGTTTTGGAAAGTTCAAAGGAAAAGCTTTAAAAAGTAAAAATTTGATTAATAGTATAAAAGGTAATCTTTTTTATTCATTAAATCAGAAATTCCCAATTTCAGTTGCTTACCCTCCAAACAACCTTGTCAATAGTTCTTTTAAATATATTCCTAAACCTATAACTAAAGGACTTAAATTTGATACCAAGCTAGAGCTCTATTCTTCTATTTATGAAAATGGTCATAATCAAAGCTACTTAGGATTTGGTGCAGGTCCAGAGTTTACTTTCGGAAATTTTAAAAGTAAATCTTTTGACTATACAAAAGTTAGCCTTATGCCTTTTTATACAGTAAAGGGTGGCGAAAGTCCTTTTAAATTTGATAATGTAGCCGATAAGTTCACATTAGATATTTCTTTTGATCAACAAATATATGGACCAATTTTGCTTAAAAGTAAAGGCATATTGAACTTGGATAAAGATTCAGAAGATTATGGTGAATTCATACAGTCTTCAATATCTTTAAATTGGAAAAAAAGATCTTATGAAGTTGGTCTCTATTACCAACCTTACAATGAAACAGGAGGGATTGTCTTTACTTTATTTGGTTTCAAATAGCTAGAAAGATTCCGCATTGAAATCTAAATAAGGTAAGTCATGAAATTTCTTTTCAATTAGATTTTCATTTTCAAGAAGTGTTGAAGTGGCATCCCATTCCCCTGATAAAAACATTTTTCTTGAGCTTTCTTTAATTTCAAGATTTAAACTTATATCCCTTGATTTTGCTAATGAATTTTTAAGATCAATATCCAATAATAAAAAATTATTATCCTTATTTTTTTGAATTTCTTGAATTAATTTTTTTGGGAGCGTAAAACATGGGATTCCTATGGCAATACAGTTACTATAAAAAATATCCGCGAAACTCTCTCCTATTATTGCTTTTATGCCCCATCTCATAAGTGCTTGAGGGGCATGTTCTCTGCTGGAACCACATCCAAAATTGCTATTAACAATTAGTATTGTGGCATTTTTGTTTTCTTCTAGATCGAATGGATGCTTCCCCTTTAAAGGTTCTCTATCATCCTGAAATACAGATTCACCTAATGAATCAAAGTTAACACATTTTAAGAAACGCGCTGGAATTATTCGATCCGTATCAATGTCGTTACCAATCAAGGATATACATTGCCCGTAAATATTTGAAATTTTTCCAATTGGTGGGGTGAACTCTGATTTCATCAGTTGATAAATTCTCTAACGTCACTGACTTTGCCATTAATTGCAGCAGCAGCAACCATTGCTGGACTCATGAGAAGTGTTCTACCGTTGGGAGATCCTTGCCTACCCTTGAAATTTCTATTACTAGAACTAGCACTAACTTGATTACCTATTAACTTATCTGAATTCATTGCTAAACACATTGAGCAGCCAGGCTCTCTCCATTGAAATCCAGAATCCTTAAAAATCTGATCTATTCCTTCTTGTTTTGCTTCAGTTGCCACCTTTTCCGAACCTGGTACTGCAAATGCTTTGACATTCTTGGATACTTTTTTGCCTTTTAATACTTTAGCTGCAACTCTTAAGTCACTGATTCGCCCATTTGTGCAACTACCTATAAAACAAACGTCAACAGGAGTATCTTTTATTAATTGTCCCGGATTGAAACTCATATATTCATAAGCCTCTTTTGCAACTAATTTATCATCAGGGGATAAGTCATTTAAAAGAGGGATTTGTTGATTAATGCTTATACTTTGGCCGGGAGTAATCCCCCAGGTTACGGTTGGTTCTACTTTAGAAGCATCTAATTTAATTACATCATCATAAATTGAATTTTCATCGCTTTTTAATGATTTCCACCATCTGAGCGCTTTATCCCAATGCTCATTTTTTGGAGCACATAATTTATTTTTAATGTAACTAAAGGTCTTTTCATCAGGGTTAATGTAGCCGCATCTTGCCCCTCCTTCAATAGACATATTGCATATCGTCATCCTTTCTTCCATTGATAATTCATGTATCGCAGGCCCTGCGAATTCATATGCGAAACCTACTCCTGCCTTTACACCAAGTTTATTAATGATGTGAAGGACTAAATCCTTAGCATAAACACCCTTAGATAATTTTTTGTTACACCAAATCTGCCTCACTTTCAATTTGTTCATGGCTAAGGTTTGGGTAGCAAGAACATCTCTTACTTGACTTGTACCTATCCCAAAAGCAATTGAACCAAAAGCTCCATGAGTTGAAGTATGTGAATCTCCGCAAGCTATTGTCATTCCTGGCTGAGTTAGGCCTAATTCCGGTGCTACTACATGAACTATTCCTTGATTACCACTACCAATATTAAAAAATCTTATTTTATGTTCTAAGCAATTCTTCTCAAGTGTTTCAATCATCTTTTCAGCGAGATTATCTTTGAAAGGCCTGCTCTGATTGTCTGTTGGCACAATATGATCAACGGTAGCAACAGTTCTATCAGGGAATTTAACTTTTAAGTTTTTGTCTTTTAAAGCGCCAAATGCTTGAGGACTTGTAACTTCATGGATAAGATGAAGACCAATAAAAATTTGATCAGATCCGCCTGGAAGTCTTGAAACTTTGTGTAAATCCCAAACTTTATCAAATAAGGTATCTTGACTCAATTTGTAAAAATAGTTACTTACTATTCGATAATAGGATTAATCTGAGGCTGTTCAAACACACATTTACACTTAGTGTTTGAATTTCTACTCTATTTCGGGTTAAGTTAAATAGTTTTTTTATATTAGTTATATGATTATTCGGTCCAGAAATTGATATATAGACAAGTCCAACAGGTTTATCTTGACTGCCTCCGTTAGGACCAGCTATTCCACTAATTGCTATTGCCCAATCTGCTCCTAATTTCTCTCTTACATTAATTGCCATGGACTCACAAACTTCTTCAGAAACAGCTCCATATTTTGTAAGCTTCTCTTCAGAAATATTTAATAATGAATTTTTTAGCTCATTACTGTAGGAAACTATACTACCTTTAAAAACTTTAGATGAGCCTGATATTGATGTTAGTGATGAAGATAGAAGGCCTCCGGTGCAGGATTCAGCAAAAACAATAGTTTGGTTCCTCTCGGTTAATTCTTTTATTAAAACGCTAGGAAGAGTATCATTATCCTCTCCAAAAATAAATTTCGAAAAATTTTTTTTTAATTTTTCTTTTACAGGTTTAATTATATTTTTTGCTTCTAGATGATTCTTTGCTCGCGCTGTGATTCTTAGCTTAACCTCTCCTAAGTTTGCATATGGAGCAACAGTCGGGTTTTTAAGATTTAATAGATCATTAATTTTTTCTGCAACACTAGATTCTCCAATACCTGCAAATTTAAGAGTATTTGAATAAAAGGAATAATTATCTGAGAATTTGGTTTTAATGAAATCAAACGCCGTCTCTTCCCACATAGTTTTCATTTCACTTGGTACTCCAGGGAAAGTAAGAATAGTAAATCCTTTTATCGGTTCCCATATCATTCCTGGGGCAGTGCCCCTAGTATTATTAATTATTTGAGCATTTTTTGGGAAGAAACATTGTTTCCTTAAGCTAGATGAATCGTCCTGGAGTTTTGAGTTTGGAAGTTTTTGTTTAATTTCATCCCATAAGTGCGGTCTTTCAAAAAGAGTTACATTAAAAGACTTGGCTATTGCTTCAGTAGTTAAGTCATCTGGGGTGGGTCCCAAGCCACCAGTTGTAATTAGAAGATTACTTCTTTTCGATATTTCTTGAATTACTTTTATAATTCGATCATAATTATCACCTACAGTTGATTGTCTAAAGTGATTTAAGCCTAATTGAGATAACTGTTCAGAAATCCATTGAGCATTTGTATTTATAATATTTCCTAAGAGTAGCTCTGTTCCAATAGAAAGAATTTCAACTCCCTTGGAGTTAGGACTCATTTAATTGATGCTTCAAGTTTGCCTTCATAAAGAGGAAAACGATTACATAAGGTTAATACTCTTTCTTTACATTGACTTTCAATTTGTGAATCGTCTGGGTTTAGTAATCTATCAGCAATAATTTCGCCAACTTCAGCAAAAGCATTCTCATTAAATCCTCTAGTAGTTAAAGCGGCAGTTCCCAACCTTAGTCCGCTGGTTACAAAAGGTGATTCAGGGTCAAATGGAACGGTATTTTTATTTGCAGTGATATTCACTTCACTTACAAGCAAGTCAGCAATTTTACCAGTCATATTGATACTTCTTAAATCGAGTAAAACAATATGATTATCAGTTCCTCCACTCACGATATTGATACCTCTATTTATTAAAGTTGAAGCTAAAACTTTTGCATTTTTTATTACTTGTTGGGAATAATTAACGAAATCTGGCTGCAAGGCTTCTCCAAATGCAACTGCTTTAGCGGCAATTATATGTTCGAGGGGCCCACCCTGAGTTCCAGGGAAAACAGATTTATCAAATTTCTTTCCAAATTCTGCATCTTTACATAAGATGAGTCCCCCTCTAGGCCCTCTTAATGTTTTATGAGTAGTTGTAGTAACTACATCACAATAAGGGATTGGATTTGGGTGAAGTTTACTTGCTACAAGACCGGCAATATGTGCAATATCAGCCATTAAGAAAGCACCAACTTCATCTGCAATATTTCTAAATGATTCAAAATCAATTGTTCTTGGATAAGCAGAATATCCGCATATGATCAATTTTGGCTTTGTTTCAAGTGCTATTTCTCTTATTTCATCAAAATTTAATTCACTAGTTTCTTTATTTACACCATAGTGAACTGCATTGAACCACTTACCACTCATATTTACTGGAGATCCATGAGTTAGGTGTCCACCATGAGATAAATCCATCCCCATGATTGTGTCGCCAGGTTTAAGTAGACTTAGGAAAACAGCAGCATTTGCCTGTGCTCCACTATGGGGTTGAACATTAGCCCAATTTGCATTAAATAATTTTTTCGCTCTCTGAATAGCTAATTCTTCGATTTCATCAACAAATTCACATCCCCCGTAATATCTTTTTTGAGGTAATCCCTCTGCGTATTTATTTGTAAGGACTGATCCTTGAGCCTGCATGACGGCAATTGATGCAAAATTTTCACTTGCTATTAACTCAAGATGAGTTTCCTGTCTATTTTTTTCAGAGTTTATAAAATTTGATATTACTGGATCACTTTCTTTAAGATTTTGAAGAATATTCATTGAATTTGATAAGTAATACCCATAATATAGACGATATTTTTTAGAAAAATATAAAAAGAATATTTCATAATTTTAAACGCGCCTGGAGAGATTCGAACTCCCGACACCCTGATCCGTAGTCAGGTGCTCTAATCCACTGAGCTACAGGCGCATAATTATGTAATATCTCTGTTTCAGGGTCTCTTAGTCAACTAGATTTCAGGTAAAATATCTATTATTAACAATCTAATTATTAATATGCCTATAAAGTGGTACGGAAATGGTGATTTAGAAGATCCCATATATAAACATTTTTCTCGAATAGTAAATTTTGTTATTCACTGCATGATATTTACTGCGATAGTAAGTGGCACTTGGCTTTTAAAAGAAATTAAATATGAAATTGCTTTTTTTAATAATTTTGCAATTTTCTGGTCAATTCTTTTAGCCTCACATTTACTATTTGTAATTATGAAAAAACCTAAAGATACTTCAAAACAATCAACTTAATTAATTTTTAATTTATGGACTCTCAGGTACGAATAAGTGATCTAGAAAATATTATTTCAGAAAAGGTTTTTATAAAAATAGAAAAGTGGAATTTATATCTTGGAGATGCTGGCCTAGCTAGAAATCTTGCTATTGAATGTATCAGCAATAAAAATCAAGGCCCATTGGAGGCTGCAAAAATAAGTTTGAAAGCAATAAATGTAAAAGTAGGGGATGGTGTTAACAGTATTCCACTGATCAATTTAATAACTAACTCACAAATTCTAGAATTAGAGGAGATTTTGGAAAGTTTTTTTGAAAACTAAATCTTTTTTTTATAAACTTTAAATTTATTTACTTTCAGGAATTTTGTAAGAAAAAAATAGATTACAAAAAAAGTTAGAGATCCAAATATTAATAATAAAAATTCTCCGAGATTCGAATTGAAGTTATTTGTAGTTTTAAAAATAGTAAAACAAAGTGTGCTATCTATAAATGCCGCTAATGACATGAGGATAATTTTCCTTAATAAATCCAAGTTAGGCAAGTGGATATTTTCATTTCTCAGATTAAAAGAAAGAAAAACACAAACTATAAAGTTGACTATTACTGAAGATAAAATTATTCCTTCTACTCCAAAGTTATATGGAGAAAGATTCCCAAAATTATTAATTGGGGCACCAATTAACAACCAATCAAAAAAAATATTTAATATTATCCCTGCAAATGATGACTTGAAAGGGAAGTTTGTTTTTTCTATTGAATAGTAAGTTCTTACTAATAAATCTCTGTAAAGATAAAAAGGTATGCCAACTCCATAAGCAATTAATATATTCTTTACTTTTAAAGCCGCGGAATAATCAAAAGATCCTCTCTGAAAAACTAACTGTACTATCTGATTATTAAAAGTTATGAAAAATGCGGCTAAAAAAATAGTTGTCAAAAAACAGTACTCTATTCCAGAAATCAATTTTTTTTGGAGCCCTATATAGTCTTTATCACTTCTCAATTTAGAGAATTTTGGAAGTAATGGCAAAATCAAAGAGTTAGATAATATGCCTAATGGGGCTTGTATCAGAAAGTTTCCGTAAGCTAGTCCCGATGCTGCTCCTTGAAAACTTGAAGCGAAAAACATATCGATAAAAACATTAATTTGACTGAGACCTGATGATATAGATGCTGGAATAATTAGTTTGAAAATCCTCCTCTCTTCATCATTAAATAATTGGAAGTTTGACTTTAATCTTAAGAGACCGATTTTATTTATTTCCGAAATTTGAACAACAAACTGAATTAAAGTTCCGGTCAAAGTTGCAAAAGCTAGTAATCCCGTATAAGTAAAGAAATGAGAAAATGCATTTTCTTGGTTGATAATCCAACTTAATAAAATAAAAAAAATAGTAGTTAGACTTGTTATCGCTGGACTTATACTTGATAAAAAGAATTTTCTTTGGGAATTTAAGGCGCCAAAGCTTAAACCTATGAATCCGGACAAAGGGATACAAGGTGTAAGTATTTTTAATTGGTAAGTGGCAATTGATTTAGCTTCGTAACTTAAATTGGGGGCTAATAATTGAATTAATAAACTGGAATTAAAGTATATCAATATAGCTAAACCAATTAATAATATTGAGAGTTTTATGCTGACTTGAGTTAAAACAATTCCTCCATTTTTTTTGTTAAGGGGAGTAAGAACGGCAACAACTGAGTTATGTAAGGGACCATTAATCCCTCCAATGATTATTAGCAAAAAACCTGGAATTATATAGGCATAATTAAATGCGTCGTATGTTACTCCAACTCCAAAAGCAGCAGCTATAAATATTTGTCTTATACATCCAGCTAATTTACTAAGACTAGTACCAAATGAAATTGAAAAAACATTATTTTTTAAAAATGAATGCATTTGGATTTGTCTAAATTTTTCAAGAAGTTTAAGTTTCAATTATATTTGATTTTTAACTAACGACATATTTATGAATGATCGGATAATTGAATTTGATCCATTAATTGAGGGAGTTTTAATCAAGAGGTATAAAAGGTTTCTTGCAGATATAAAATTAGAGAGTGGAGAGGTAGTAACTGCTCATTGTGCCAACACAGGACCAATGAAGGGACTTTTGAGTGAGGGAGCAAAGGTAAGAATAAGTGTTTCCACTTCTCCAAAAAGAAAATTACCTTTTACTTGGGAACAGATATGTGTTTTAGATGCAAAAAATGAGGAGGTTTGGGTTGGTATTAATACTCTTTTTGCAAATAAGTTAATCAAAAAGGTTATTGAGAAAAATTTGCTTGACGAAATAATAGGAGAAATTGAGACAATTAAATCTGAAGTTGCTTATGGAAAAGATAAAAAAAGCAGAATCGACTTTTTATTAACTCCAAAATCTTCAAATCCTGATAAACGTAACATTTACATTGAGGTTAAAAATACGACTTGGATTAACGAAAATGTAGCTCTATTCCCAGATACAGTAACGAAAAGAGGCCAAAAACACTTAATAGAATTAAAAGAACTAATTCCTGAAAGTAAAAGTGTTTTAGTGCCTTGCATAACTAGAAAAGATGCTGAATTTTTTACTACTGGAGATGAGGCAGATCCTTTATATGGCAAGCTTTTTAGGGAATCATCGAGTGCAGGTATGATAACCATTCCTTGTGCATTTGTATTTCATAAAGATCACGTAACATGGAATGGAATTAAACCTTTAAAATAATTAAAAAACTTGATAATTTGAAATTCAAAAAAAATAATTTTTAAATTTAACAAATATTTTTTTAAGGTGCAACTATAAAATTGGTATAAACAACTACTAGACACAGATAAGTTTTTTGAATAAATTTAAATTTGAAAGGAAACAGCACAAACTGTTTTTTTGCAGATCTAATTTTTTTTTATGACCACTGCTTTGCAAACGCCTCAAAGGCGCTCTAGGTCCAAACTTCAAGATGCAAGTCTTGTTAATGGACCTATGCTCCTTTTGAGGAGTATTCGAGGATTTAGTTCAAACCGCTCAATGTTGTGGCTTGCAACTGTTCCCCTAGCTTTGTTTGGTTTAGGTATTTTTAATCTTTCAGCTCATGCAGCTGATTTACCTGAGTTGAATGCAGCTTTTCTTGCTAACAATTTATGGCTTTTGATCGCTACTATTTTGGTGATCTTCATGAACGCCGGTTTCGCTATGGTTGAGGCAGGTATGTGCCGTTCTAAGAACGCTGTTAACATTCTTGCTAAAAACCTCTTTGTATTTGCTCTAGCTGTAACTTCTTACTGGTTTATCGGCTATTCATTAATGTACGGAGGAAGCGTTGCTGACGGATGGCTTTATTTTGGAGGCTTATTTTTTGATCCAACAGTTACCGCTGATATGGTTACTGATGCTGGATTAGTCCCAACTGTTGATTTCTTGTTCCAGTCTGCGTTCGCAGGAACTGCGGCAACTATCGTTTCCGGTCTTGTTGCTGAAAGAGTTAAATTTGGAGAATTTGTTGTTTTTGCGATTGTATTAACTGCATTTATTTATCCAATTGCTGGTAGCTGGAAATGGAATGGTGGATGGCTTGATTCTTTAGGTTTTGTTGACTTTGCTGGTTCTTCAATTGTTCACTCAGTTGGAGCATGGGCAGGTCTTGTAGGAGCTATGCTTCTTGGACCAAGAATTGGTAAATACGCTGATGGCAAACCATCTGCTATGCCTGGACACAATATGGCTATAGCTACTTTGGGTGCATTAGTTCTATGGATAGGTTGGTATGGATTTAACCCCGGCTCTCAACTCGCTATGGACCAATGGGTTCCATATGTTGCTGTAACAACTACTTTAGCAGCAGCAGCTGGTGCTATAGGAGCAACTATTGTTTCAACATTAACTTCAGGTAAGCCTGATCTTACAATGATTATTAACGGAATCCTTGCTGGTTTGGTTAGTATTACTGCTGGTTGTGGTGATATGACACTCGCTGGAGCCTGGTTTGCAGGACTAGTTGGTGGAATTATCGTTGTATTTTCTGTTGCAGCACTTGATGCCGCTGAAATCGATGATCCTGTAGGTGCATTCTCTGTTCACGGAGTTTGTGGTGTATGGGGTACTGTAGTTATCGGTCTTTGGGGTACAGCAGTACAAGGTGATGGTGCAGGTATGGGATTGTTCAATGGTGGAGGTATTACACTTCTTCTAGTTCAAGCTCTTGGTGCCGCAGCTTATGCTATCTGGACACTAGTTACATGTTGGATTACTTGGTCTGTAATTGGAGGATTATTCGGTGGAATCCGAGTATCTGAAGAGGAAGAGACTCAAGGCTTAGATATAGGAGAGCACGGAATGGAAGCATATCCTGACTTTGCATCTGCTAAATAATCTAACTAAAAATTGATTTAAGAAACCTGACTTATGTCAGGTTTCTTTTTTTTACGAAAAATTATTTAAAACGTTGTAATATAGAAAGATGGATACTCAAGCTTTTAGAAGATCTCTTCATCATTCTGATAGATACAATAGAAGGGGTTTCGATTCTCCAACAAAAAGAGCTAAGGCATTAGAAGAAGCTTACCAAAGTGATTTGATAAGTTCTATTAGGGATAATGATTTTACTTACACTAAAGGCAGACTAAATATTAAGTTGGCCCAAGCCTTCGGCTTCTGTTGGGGAGTTGAAAGAGCTGTAGCAATGGCTTATGAAACTAGAAGACATTACCCTAATGAAAATATTTGGATAACAAACGAAATAATTCATAACCCCTCGGTTAATGATCATTTGAGAAAAATGAATGTAAAATTCATCTCAGCTAAAAATGGAATTAAAGATTTTTCTTTAGTTTCTAATGGAGATGTTGTTATACTTCCAGCTTTCGGAGCTACTGTTCAAGAAATGAAACTCTTGCATGAGAAAGGTTGTCATATCATTGATACAACTTGTCCATGGGTTTCAAAGGTTTGGCATACAGTTGAAAAACATAAAAAACATGTTTTCACATCTATTATTCACGGAAAATTTAAACATGAAGAGACTCTCGCTACAAGTTCATTCGCAGGTAAATATTTAGTTGTACTTGATCTAGAAGAAGCGAACTACGTTTCTGAATATATTCTTGAAAGAGGTAATAGAAATGAGTTTATGAATAAATTTGCTAAAGCTTGTTCTAATGGTTTTGATCCTGATAAAGATTTAGATAGAGTGGGAGTTGCAAATCAGACAACTATGCTTAAAAGCGAGACTGAGGAAATTGGAAAGGTTTTTGAAAAGACGATGTTAAAGAAATTTGGACCAGAAAACTTAAATAGTCACTTTTTAGCTTTTAATACTATTTGTGATGCAACTGAAGAAAGACAAGATGCAATGTTCTCTTTGGTTGATGAAGACCTTGATATTTTAGTAGTTATTGGAGGCTTCAATTCTTCTAATACTACTCATCTACAAGAAATAGCAATTAACAAAAATATTTCTTCTTTTCACATTGATACGCCAGAGAGGATATCAGTTAAAGAAAACTCAATATTTCATAAACCACTTGGATCAGAATTAGAACTTAAAAATAATTTTCTACCTAGTGGAAAAATTAATGTTGGAATTACCTCAGGTGCATCCACTCCTGATAAGGTAGTTGCGGATGTTATTGAAAAGTTAATTGATATTGCTTCCTGAATTTGTTATTCATTTATAAATTTGCAGAGTTTTTTAAATTTATTAGTCAGATAATTCCAAAAGATCCACTTTATTAACTAGAATAATGAAAAATAAATGAAGTATGGAAGACAAAGCACAAACTAATCAGGTTCAAACTGCAAGTATGAATAGAACTAAAGCGCCCCAAAAAGTTGAAGTTGTAGTTGCTAATTCATCTTCAGGTTCAGAAGTAAATATCCTTGGAGAACTATCGATTTTTGTTTTAAGAATAGGTTTTTGTGCTTTGATGATTCATCATGGCCTTGAGAAACTTCAGGATCCGCAGGGTTTTGCCGAGTTTGTAGTTGGTAAGTATTTCCCATTTTTGCCTGGTGATCCTGTTATTTGGACTTTTGGAGCAGCAATTACTCAACTGGTATGCCCATTCGGGTTGGCTGTAGGGATTTTTGCGAGACTTTCTTCTCTTGGTCTATTCTCCACTATGGCATTTGCAGTTTATTTTCATCTCCTTGATACTGGACTAGAAGGTTTTCCTCTAGCAGTGGTCGAAGGTCATAATTATGCTTTCGAATTGTCTTTCATATATGGTGCTATTTCTCTCTACTTTCTATGTGCAGGTCCAGGCAGGCTATCTTTATTCAGAAAAACAAACAAGATTACATATTATCCAAAATCAACATAATTTAATGTAAGAAATGCCTTTTTTGGGTAAATACCATAGAGATTCCTTTCGAATTACACATATCAATACTTTCTTGGTCTCTTAGACTCCCTCCAGGTTGAACAATAGCTTTTATTCCGTAGTCATTTGCTAGTTCTACAGTATCTGCAAATGGGAAAAACCCATCGCTGGCCATGATAGCATCAGAAGAGGAACTTCCAGCTGCTTTTAATGCAATTTTTGCTGCTCCAACTCTATTCATTTGTCCAGCTCCAATACCAATAGTTTTTTGGTTTTTTGCAATAACAATGGCATTAGATTTAACGTGTTTACAAATCTTCCATGCAAAATTTAGATCCAAGTTAATTTGATTACTAGGCTTTTTATTAGTTACTGAAATCCAATTTTCAGTTTTTTCTTGACTATCGTCAGTATCTTGAACTAGTAATCCTCCCATTATTGATTTAGTAGAAGTTTGATTCTTTTTTGGAAGTTGATCTTTTGAAAACTTTAAAATTCTTAAATTCTTTTTAACTTTTAAAATTTCTAAAGCTTCCTCATCAAAAGATGGAGCGACCACACACTCTAAGAAAATATCTTTGAGGTGAATTGCGGTCTCACTATCAACATTTGAATTAAAAGCAACTATTCCTCCAAATGCACTAACAGAGTCGCATTCCAAAGCATTCAAAAATGCTTGAGAAGCTGAATTACTTATAGAGGCACCACAAGGATTATTGTGTTTTAAAATAACAGAGGCAAACATGTCGGTTGTAAGTTTATCTTTTTCTGAGTAGCCAAATTCTAAAACTGTTGAAAGTGCAGACTCTAGATCTAATAGATTGTTATAACTTAATTCTTTTCCTTGTAATTGTTCTGCTGAGTTCCATCCAATATTACTTAAACCGTACCAGAAAGCTTTTTGATGTGGATTTTCTCCATATCTTAAGGTTTTGATTAGTGGATAAGATTCAATATATTTGGAAGATTGTAAATCTCTTTCTTTTCTTATCCAATTAGATATTGCAGTGTCATAGTCTGCTGTATGTTGAAAAGCTTCCAGGGCTAATTTTGCTTTATATGAGTCTTTCAATTCACCTTTTTTACTTTCTTCAAGAAAATTTTGATACTGACTAGGATCTACTAAAACGGAAACATCTTTATGATTTTTGGCTGCAGAACGAATCATAGATGGCCCTCCGATATCGATATTTTCAATGGCATTTTCCCATTTAGCTCCCTGATCTACAGTTTTTTTAAAAGGATATAAATTTACAACTACTAAGTCAATTAACTCAAGATTGTTAGCTTCTATATCTTTTTTATGTTCCTCATCAGTTCTTTTAGCTAATATTCCCCCGTGTATTTTTGGATGTAAAGTTTTAACTCTTCCTCCAAGAATTTCTGGAGAATCAGTAAAATCAGCAACTTTAATAACTGGAATTTTAGCCTCTATAAGATGTTTGGCAGTTCCTCCACTTGATAGAATTTTATAATTAAATTGCTCTACCAATTCCTTACAAAATGGGATTATATTTTTTTTATCAGAGACACTTACTAAAGCTAATGGAGACATTATGGGAAAGTTTACTTACTTAAGAATATAAACATGAAATATGCTATCAATCATGAATTTGTCTCGATTAGCTCTCAAACTGCAACTCATAGAATTATTTTGATGCATGGTTGGGGAGCTGATTCAGATGACCTTTTAACATTTGGAAAGGAGATGTCTGAAAAAATAAATCTTGATTTTGAGGTAATTTCTTTGAGGGCTCCTGGATTACATCCAAGTGGTCAGGGAAGACAGTGGTATGGATTATACCCACATGATTGGAATGGAGCTGAGGTTGAAGTAAATAAACTTTTAGTTACATTAAAAAAATTTGATACTGATCAGATTCCACTAAGAAAAACAATTTTGTTGGGGTTCTCTCAGGGGGCGGCAATGGCAATTGATGCGGGATTTAAGTTAAATTTTGGATTAATTGTTGCTTGCAGTGGTTATCCACACCCCAACTGGGGCCAAGGAGAAAAATTCTCGCCATTGATTATTAGTCATGGTTTATTTGATGACGTTGTGCCTATAGATGCCTCTAGGACTATTTATGAAAAGGTAAAAAGTAAGTCTTCTGAATTTTGTGAATTATTAGAATTTGATGGATTTCATCAAATTGATTCAAATTTAATTAATTTTATAAGTTCAAATATAAGTAATATTTTTTAAACAAAAGCATATTCATATTCTTCAATCTCTTCCCAATCATCTGCAGTAAGTTCTAGACCCTCAAATATTTTTTCTTCACCAATTCCTTCAACTACAACTTTTAGGGATGGAAATAGAAAATGATTTTCTTCAGCATATTGGGCGCTAAACAACCCTTTTTCACCCCAAAAAAATCTATCGGTGGTATGTTCATTTCTTCTGACATTGAAAACTGAAGGCGCAGAGAGACCATTTTCAGCTATGAATCTTCTTGCTGCTGTAACTGGTTTATTTTTTCCAGTTTCGATATGATAAATAGGTACATGTGCCATTACTCTTTGGCCGGCCAATCTTCTTCTGCTGATTCTTTTTCTTTTTTTTGACATTGATTGGTACTCCTGAAATTATTAATGAGATTAGTCTTAATTATTTTTACTAATCTTATATATGTGATTTTAAATTCACTTCAAATTACATAGAGGACCCATCAACCCCTGATGTAGCTTAAAATATGATTAAATATTCATATTTAAGGCTGGCTAAAGTCAGACCTCTTTATATATCTTAATACTTTTTTCATATTTTACAAGCCCTTTTTCAAGTTTTTTTTAAAAAAAATTTCTCAAAATTTCATTTATTATGAATCTTTCAAAAAAATTTGAAGAATTAATTTTAAAACAGCTAGAAAGTTTTGGTTGCTCAATGGGCGTGACTAATTTAGTTATGTATCTTGCTTCAGCTAAGCAAGGAACTAAAGCATCTTTTGAAATGATTGGACAATGGCCACAAATTGATAGGCTACTTAAATCAATAGAAGATGATCCTTCACTAAAAGTTTCATCGCCTAATAGAAGATGGTACCCGCTTCAAGAAAACGATATTCTACTTGGTGTCCTTAGGGTGGAAACTGATCTGAAAGGGGGGAATTGGCCAGTATCTCTTGATTCTAGATTAAAAGCGCTTTCAATATCTTTAGCTAAATGCGTCTCTATCGAATTAGAACGTCAAAATAAAAATGAAGAAATCAATTATTTAAAAAATCAGGTCACTGTTATAATCCATCAATTAAGGAATCCATTGGCCGCTATTAGGACATATGCAAAATTACTAATAAAAAGACTTGGTTCAGATGATGATTCTATTGAAATAGTCGAACGCATGATAGTAGAGCAAAAACAAATTAATCAATATATGAATTCTTTTGAGCAATTAAATTCACCTGTTCAACTTCCTCTGGAAATTGGAGAGGAAAGATTATTATTACCACCAAATTTAGATAATAAAAAGGTAATAACTGTTCAGAGTTTATTGAGGCCAATATTAGAAAGGGGTAAAGCTAATGCGGACTTAGAGAATAGAGATTGGACTGAACCCTTTCTTTGGCCAGATTGGACTATTTCGCCATTAAAGGCAAAATATGCTGTAATTGCTGAAATTGTGGCCAATTTATTAGAAAATGCGTTTAAATATGCCCAAAAAGATGCTGAAATTGGACTAGCAATTACGAATAATGGACTTTGTATATTTGATGATGGTAAAAAAATAACCAAAAATGAAAACGAGAAAATTTTTGAAAAAGGTTTTAGAGGATCTGCCGCTAAAAAGAAGGATGGCACTGGTGTGGGACTTTTTTTGGCGAGGAAATTAGCAAAACAAATTGGAGGAGATTTGAGATTGCTGGATAATAACTCGATTGATAATACTAAGAAATCAAAAAATCTAAAGAAGAAAAATATTTTCTATTTAGAACTTCCTATAAAAGAATTGCATGCATAAACAACATTGAAGTTTCAACTAGTACAACACTTGCACCGCAGGCATCTCCATTGAATCCTCCAATTTTATTACCCAGTATGTTTGGGATAGAATAGCTTAGAAAAATACCAATCAAAATAAGAATTAAAAATTTAATTAATATTGATTGGGTTGTAATTGAAACAAATTGGTATGCAATGAAAATTAAAAGAAAAATAATGGAGATCAAAGATTCTTTTTTAAATCCATTCCAAAACTTTTTGTGACTAATAGTTTTTTTCTTATAACTTATATATTTAAACTTTTCTATAAAAAATAAATTTGAAAATCTTCCCCAAAATAAGCATATTGGTAAAACAAAAATTATTAGGTTTTGAATTTTCAGTATGCAAGCAATTTGAATTAAAGTTATAAAAACTAAAGCTTGAACGCCAAAGGAACCAACTTTACTATCTTTCATGGCTTTTAAACGTCTCTTTTTACCTGCAAAAATACCATCGAAAGTATCCATTAAACCATCGAGGTGTAGACCACCGGTAATTAAATATCCCGAAGCCAAACAAATTAATGAAGATGCATAAATTGACCAGGAGTTTGTTCTTAAAAAAACAAAAATATAACTCTGTATTGTTCCAATAAAAAATCCTAAAGGCGGCGCAAATTGTGCAATATTTTTAAATTCGGGATTAATTAAAGGGATCTTTGGAAATGTCGTATAGAAAATCCAAGAGCCTGCCAAATTTTTTATTAAATATTTTTTGATGAGATAAAAATAGATTCAATATTAAATAATAGGTTAGATTAATGAAAAAGGATCAAAAAATTTTATAAATTATTGTGTTTGAATTTGAAATTACATCGAATTGCAGTAATACAGAAGCAAGAACTGGTATATTTCATACACCAAATGGTGAGGTGAATACACCAAAATTTATGCCTGTGGGTACTTTGGCAACAGTTAAAGGAATTTCATCTAAGCAGTTAACCTCTACAGGATCAGAAATGATTCTCTCAAATACCTTCCATCTTCATTTACAACCTGGAGAAAAATTAATTAAAGAATATGGCGGAATACATAAGTTCATGAATTGGCCTAAGCCTATTCTTACTGATTCAGGAGGATATCAAGTTTTTAGTTTGGCTAAATTAAACAATATTTCTGATAAAGGAGTGGAATTTAAAAATCCAAGAGATGGTAGTCATGTATTTTTATCACCTGAAAAAGTAATACAGATTCAAATGGATCTTGGATCGGATGTTGCGATGGCGTTTGATCATTGTCCTCCGCATACAGCTAATGAAAATGATATTGAGGACTCTTTAGAAAGAACTCATTCATGGTTGCAAAAATGTGTCGAGACTCATCATAAATCTAATCAAGCATTATTCGGTATAGTTCAAGGTGGTAAGTATCCGAGATTGAGAGAATATAGCGCAAAATATACAAGTTCTTTTGATCTGCCTGGAATAGCAGTGGGAGGTGTAAGTGTTGGCGAGGCAGTCGAACAAATACATAGTGTAATTAATTACGTCCCGAATTTCTTACCAATAAATAAACCAAGATATTTAATGGGAATTGGCTCTTTAAGAGAAATTTCTTTAGCTGTTGCTAATGGATTCGATATATTTGACTGTGTTTTGCCTACAAGACTAGGAAGACATGGGACTGCATTTTTTAATGATGAAAGATTGAATTTACGAAATGCTCGATTTAAAAATGATTTTTCCCCCATTGACAAAACTTGTAAATGCGAAACCTGTAAGTCCTATTCTCGTGCATATTTACATCATCTAATTAGAAATGATGAAATATTAGGTCTCACACTAATAAGTTTGCATAATATTTCCCATTTAATAAGATTTACCAATGCAATTTCTGCTGCAATTAAAGATAATTGTTTTACAAATGATTTCGCTCCTTGGAAAACATCCTCTATTGCTCATCATACGTGGTAACGTCTTATCATAATTAATTAAATTATCAAAAAAGGTGCTCATTCTACTCAATACATTCGCTGAATTGCCTGAGGCTTACAAGGCCTTTGCTCCAACTGTTGATGTTCTTCCACTTATTCCTTTATTTTTCTTTTTGTTGGTATTTGTTTGGCAAGCTGCAGTTGGATTTAAATAAAATTCTTTTAGTTTAGATTTTCAGTATTAGAAGGGATTTTCAAGTAAAATCGCATCTCCAGAATTTTCTACAGCACACTCTATAAAATCAGCAATTTTTAATGCTCTTGAGGCTTGCTCACCATCTACCTCAGGAATTTCTTTGCCTTGAACACATTTAAGAAAATGCTCCAGTTCCGCATAAAGAGGTTCAATGGAGGTTGTGCTAACTTCTTCGACATATCCATCATTTCTATAAACTAATTCGCCATGTTCTGCAGTATAAGATTCATGAGACTTTCGATGGATTTGTAAAGAGTGGTTTAGGAAATCAGTTTCTACTAACCCATTTTGACAGTGAGCACTTAAACTTCTAATTTTTTTGTGACTCATTTTACTGGCAGTTAAGCTTGCAATAACATTATTTTTAAAAACTAAAGTAGCATTAACATAATCTATTAATCCTTCACTATTTCTGCCGCCAACAGCTGCTAATTTTTGTATTTTTGAGTTTACAAGTTCTAAAACAAGGTCAATGTCATGAATCATTAAATCCATTACTACAGATACATCATTTGCTCTGTCTGCATGAGGACTATGCCTCCTTGCTTCTAAAACAACAATTTCTTCATTATGTACTATTTTATTTAATTCCCTAAAAGCAGGATTAAATCTCTCAATATGCCCAACTTGTAATAGACAGTTACTTGCATTAGCGGCCTCTATTAAGGATTTTGCTTCTAACTCGTTAGCTGCAATTGGTTTTTCAATGAGTACGTTAGTTCCTCCATTGAGACAATCTAGTCCTACTTTTTGATGAAGTAGTGTAGGCACAGCGATGCAGATAGCATCAACTTTTGAAATTAAGTCCTTATAATCTTTGAACCATTCACATTGAAATTGTTCAATAGCTAATTTACCTCTCTCTTCATTTGGATCTGCTACTCCAATGAGATTTGCATCTTTGAGTAAACTTAGTACTCGAGCATGATGCCAGCCCATATTCCCTATACCTATGACTCCAACCTTTACGGGTGATGAGGTTGGTTGCATAATTTCAAATCCATTTATTTATTATCATTATCCTCCATGAAGAGCCACATTTAGCTTTTAGGAAGAATTATTTTAACACGATCAATTTTTGGACCTGACATAGAAATAACTTCAAATTTAATGTTATTAAAATTTAAAACGTCCCCAATTTTTGGAACCATTTGAAATTTTTCTAGCATAAATCCAGCAAGAGTATGATAATCTGCTCCTTCTGGAATGGAACATCCTAACTTTTTATTGATATCAATAATTTCTGATTTTCCAGCTATTGACCATTTTTTAGAGAAATTATCTAGCATTCTCATATCTGAACTAATTCTATTGTTAAGCATTTCCTCTCCAACTATTTCACCATTTAGATCAGCTGCAGTTATGAGCCCCTCTGTACCACCGTGTTCATCAACTACTAGTAAGAAAGGATTGTAGTCTCTTACTATTGGAAATATTTCTGCTAATGAACATGTTTCTATAATTTTTGTCACTGGTAAAAGGAACGGCTCTAATAATGTATTGGCTTCCATTTCACCTTTTGAAATTGGCTTAGCAAGATAACGCAAATCTAATACACCTAATACATCATCTAAAGACTCGCCAATCACAAAGAAGCGAGCATGGCGAGTTTTATCAACTTGTTTCATAAGTTCTGAAAAGGTTATATTTTTTGGCAAAGTTACCATTTCAGATCTTGGAATCATCACTTCTTTAACCTGTGTATCTTTTAAAGCAAAAACTCCTTCAAGAATATTCTTTTCATCTGGTTTTAAACCTGTTACGTTATCTGTTTCTATAAGAGTTTCTAATTCTCCAGCAGATAAACCCGAGTTTAAATAATCCCACTTGTTATTTAAATTGAACAAGCCTAAACATGCGCTAGCAAAGAATTCTATTGTTTTTACTATAGGATTCATACCTTTTCTTACGGCATCAAATATTGTGGTTAACCTTAATGCAGCAGATTCTGGATTGTTAATTACTAAAGCTTTTGGAATTAGTCCAGAAACAAGAGTAACAACTAAAACGACAAATAAAAATAATAGAAGATCATAAAATCTATTTGATAAAATATTGCTTTTCCAATAGTCATTCGCCAGGTTATTGCTGAGCCATCCAATTGCAATTAATGAAATTGTTACTCCAAATTGAGAAGCAATTAATGAAGATCTAAAGCGTTTTTGAATTTTTAAAATTGAAAATGCTCCTTTCTTTTTTTCTTCTATTAGCCTTAAAACTTTACTTGGCCTTATTAATAAAAAAGATAGTTCACTCGCTGCGAAAAAAGCTGGAAAAAATAAAAGAAATAAAAGTAGAGTTATTTTCATTCAATGACAAATGAATAATGGGGGTGGCGAGGATCGAACTCGCCTTAGCCAAATTATGAGTTTGGTGCATTCACCAGATTGCTACACCCCCAAGGAAATTTATGTAATTTTAATTACATTGAATTTCAATATACAATATAAAAATAATATTTCAAAAAACTCCTCATTAGGAAGTTTTTGTGAGATTTCTTTTTTTTCTTCTAATCTTTAAATATAAATTTAACTTTTACTAATGGGCAAATTTTCTGATAAATATGATTTAAATAAAGCAAAATTATTAAAGCAGTTAATTGAAAAATCCTACAAGAAAGGAAACTTCACTTTATCTTCAGGAAAAAAAAGCAGTCATTACTTGAACTGTAAACCAGTGTCATTAAATGGCGAAGGCTTAAATTTAATAAGTGATTTATTTTTAGAGTTAAAGGACTCAAGGTCAAAAGCTGTAGCAGGATTGACATTAGGTGCAGACCCTTTAGTAAGTGGATTAATTGTCAAAGCAGCTTTGCATGGCCTAAACCTTGATGGTTTAATAATTCGGAAAGAAATCAAAAAATACGGTACTAAAGCTGGAATAGAGGGCCCTACATTAGAAGAAGGAACTTTGGTAACTGTTTTAGAGGATGTCGTTACAACTGCTGGTTCAGTGATTAAAGCTATAAAAAAGTTACGAGAAAATAATTATATTGTTGAGGAGGTTTTGTCTATAGTTGATAGGCAAGAAGGGGGATTAGAAGCCCTTGAAGATGAAAATGTTGAATTAAAGAGTCTTTTTACAATAAAAGACTTTTTATAATAAATCAAAATGCAAGATATAAAAAAAAAGTTTTGGCTTGAAAAATTTGATTGTTTTTCTATTACTGGAAAAGATTCCAGAAAATTTTTGAATGGAATAACAACTGGTAATATTCTTGATTCAGAAAATAAAGTTATCAAAACTTGTTGGTTAACTCCAAATGGAATTCTAAGGTCATTAATTGAAATTATTTTTTTAGAAAGAAACTTAGAAGTAATTATTTTGGCGGGTAATACTAATGAAATAATAGGTTACTTTAATCAAATTATTTTTCCAGCGGACGATGTACTTCTAAGTGAACCTTTCTTGATAAATAGAATTCAGGAAATTGATGAATCTACTTCATGGAGAACTTACCAGCCTATTTTCTTCAAAACAGAAGATAAAGAATTTGAAATATATAAAAATAAACTAAATTTACTAAATCCCAATGATTTAAAACTTTGGAAGATTAATCAGGCAATACCCTCATTAGAAATGGAAATAAACGGGAAAAATAATCCTCTTGAGCTTGGATTACAAGATCTTATAGATTTTAATAAAGGTTGTTATTTAGGACAAGAAACAATGTCAAAAATAAAAAATGTTTCTTCTTTAAAACAGGAAATAAGAATTTGGAAATCATTTGAATCTAATTTGAATTTAGACGTTGAAGATAAAAATTTATATATAAATTCTGCTAAGGATGTTTCTGTAGGCAAAATCACTAGTTTTTTTAAATCAGATTCTCAAATAAAAGGTTTAGCAATGATAAAAAGAAAATATTTAGAAGAAGGAAGTTATTTTTTTTCAGAAATTTTTGGAAAAATTATTATTAATAAATCTGTAGGATCAATTTTTCTTTAATTGATTTTTGATTAAATATTCTGCAATTTGTAGAGTAGCCAAACAATCATCTTTGTTATATTGGATAATTTTTTTTAAAAATATTTCGTTTTCTGTAATTTGATATTGGAGCCACCAATAAAGGGCTTTCGAGCCACTTACATTTTTCTGCATCCATTCAAATCCAAGCCAATTAGAAACAGTTTTTAAGCCATAGTTTTTTAGTGGTAATATCCAAGACTTTCGTATTAAGGTATGTAAGTCTATAAATCTTGAGGCAAGTGAATCAATTTCTTCAACACTAAAATTTAGGTTTTTAGCAATATTAATTATTGCTATCTTTTCAGTTTCTCCGTAATGTAAAACTGGCCATTCCATCTGTGAAAAAAGTATTTCAACTATATTCCTGTAAGATTCTTCTTTATTATTTTTTAGATTTAAAATTGGTTTATAAATAAGATCTTCTTTTTTTGTAAACAATTTATTTATTTTTAAAAAACCATATAAAAAGTCATGCTTATCATCTGGATTTGACTCAATATCAAATATATAAAATCCCGAACATATTTTTTCTAATAGATATTCCGTATTATTTTTATTAGAAATGAAATATGGTTCTCCAGAGATATATGCTTGTGCTTGCTTTACAAATATGGATGCCTTTTCATACTTCTGATCTTTAAATATAGATAATTTCTCTCCAAGTTGTTTTTCGCTGTACGAAGCTAATGTTTGGGAATTAGTTATTCCGTTTGCTTTGAGTAACGAGGCCGTTTTGGACCCTATTCCATCTATATCTGTTAGATATCCATTTTCTTTTGCTTCTTTGTCACAAAATTTTTGCCAGGAACAAATAGTACATTTTTTTCTATCTTGAGTTATTTCTGGTATAGATCCCTCCAAGCATTCATTCAAATTTAATAAAACATTTAAAACTTTTTTTCTTAATTTTTTATTTAAATAAATTTCCTCAACTTTAACTTTTTTATAAAAAGTTGAAATTACTAATCCTTTCTCAATTTTAGATTCTTGAAAAGGTTCCAACAGCATAGAACTAAAAGCTAAGTCGAATAAATGTTCTTTAGTTGTTTTGTGGCCTAACTTATAAACAACAGGTAAATATTTATATTGTCCCCATTTACTTTTACCTTTAGTCTTTAAAAGTAATTGCGGAAGTATCTCTGCGCTTATTTTTTGGAAAAGATTTCCTTTGATTTTTAATCCAATTACCCCTTGATAACCATTTTCACAGGCTTTTAATCCTGTATATATCTTACCATTACAAAATTCAGAGAAAATTTGAAACTGATTAATTTTATCTATAGCTTTATGGGGAGACCAAACTTCAAAAGATTTTTTACCCTTAAAATCTAGCCATGCTTTTCTTTTGCATCTTGTAAAACTTTTTAAATGAAGAGAATTCAAATTATTTTTTAAGGGCGGTTTTAAAATTTACTTATATAAATTAGTATAGATAATTAAAAGAAATCAAGGAAATTTGAAATTTGACAACTGATAAATTAGATAATATAAAATTTGGAACTGATGGGTGGAGAGGAATTATTGGTTTTGACTTTAACCTTTCCAATCTTTCAAGAGTTGTTGTCGCTGCATGTCAGGAGTTGCATTATCAATACTATAAAGAAGTTAATTCAAAGAAAATTATTATTGGATATGATCGTAGATTTATGGCTTTTGAATTCGCCAAGCAAATAGTGCCTTTTGTAAGAGGATGTGGTTTTGAACCGATCTTATCTGATAGCTTTGTTACAACACCCTCTTGTAGTTTCTATGCCAAAGAAGTCGGTTGTCTTGGAGCGTTAGTAATTACAGCAAGTCATAATCCATATAATTGGCTAGGTCTAAAAATAAAGAGCTTTAATGGATGTTCTGTTGACGAATCTTTTACAAGTGAAATTGAAAAAAGATTAATGCTTGGAAATTCAATTGAAAAAATAGATGGTATTAATCAATTGGTAGACATTAAGAAATTTCATTTAGATAGAATTAAATCCCTTTTTGATATTGACTATATTTCCAAGAGATTAAAAAAAATGAAATTGAGAATTTTTGTAGATTCTATGCATGGTTCAGCTGCAAATTGTATGGCTGAGATTTTTGCTTCTAATCATTTAGAAGTTATTTCAGAAATCAGGAAAGATGCTGATCCTTTTTTTGGAGGAAAACCTCCTGAACCTCTTTTGAATTATGCAGATGATCTAAAACAAACACTAATGAAAAATTCAACAAATGAAGTGAAAACTTTAGGAATTATATTTGATGGTGATGGTGATAGAATTGCGGCAATTGATGAAAAAGGAAGATACTCTAGTACTCAAGATTTACTCCCATACTTTATAAGCTATTTGGGCGAAATTAAAAATACTTCTTATCCAGTTTTAAAGACTGTTAGTGGTTCAGATATTATTAAAAATATATCAGAGAGACAAAATAGAGATGTTTTTGAACTTCCAGTTGGCTTTAAATATATTGCTGAAAAAATGATTAAAGAAAAAATATTTATTGGAGGAGAGGAATCTGGGGGAGTTGGTTTTGGTGACTTTATGCCTGAAAGAGATGCTCTATATGCAGCGATGGTTTTATTAAATGGAATTGCTGAAAAATCTCAATATTTATATGAAACCTTAGATGAAATTCAAGAAGATTTTGGGCCAAGTTTTTATAAAAGAATTGATATTAAATTTCCAAATCAGTCAGAAAAAAATAACGTAAAAGAATTTATCATAGATAATATTCCTGAGAATATTAATAATCACAAGTTAAAAAGTATCTCAAAGATCGATGGAATAAAGTTGAGAATTGATAAAAATTTTTGGCTTCTTTTTAGGTTTTCAGGAACGGAACCTCTTTTAAGGTTATATTGTGAAGCACCAAAAGAATCTTATCTAATTGAGGTATTAGAGTGGGGTCAAGAATTTATAAATTTGGCAGGAAAATAAGGATGAAAAATTTATTTTTAGCGAGTAAGAATAAAGGTAAAATTGAAGAATATAAGAAATTGCTCGCTGGAGTTAAATGTAAATTGTTACTCCAGCCAGAATCATTAGAAGTTGAAGAGGATGGACTGACATTTAGAGATAATGCAATTAAAAAAGCGAGTGAAGTTTCGAGAAAAACGAATAATTTTTCAATAGCAGATGATTCAGGAATTTGTATTGAAGCACTAGGTGGTAAGCCTGGCATTTACTCATCTAGATATGCAGAAAATGATCAGAAGAGAATTGAACGAGTTTTAAGAGAACTTGATGGAGTTCAAAATAGAAGTGCTTTCTTTATTGCTAATATTTGTCTTTGTTCCCCAAATGGTGAAGTGATTATTGAATCTGAGGCCAAATGTCATGGCAATATTATTTTAAACCCCAGAGGAAAAAGTGGTTTTGGCTATGACCCAATTTTTGAGGAGAGTTCTACCAGATTAACTTTCGCAGAAATGAATAATGATATTAAAGACTCTTGTAGTCATAGAGGTAAAGCATTAAAAAAGATTATTCCAGATTTAATTGAAATTTTTTCTTAAATTCAATTAACCCAAGATCCATGAAGGCCATGAGGAATTGAAATGGGTAATTCATAAACAGCTAATTCTTTTAAGTCTTTTGCGTCTAATATCACTAAATCGCTTCCTCTTCTTTCTCCGTTCCATAGAAGTATAAATAAAAATCCCTCATCTTCTTTTGAAGAGTTTTCTGATGGAACCATTATTGGTTCACTAACAAATCCACTTGGACCTGCTGACCAAAAAATCTCTTCCTTAGAAGTTAAATTTATTTTTTTTATTGCTTGAAGTGGAGCGTTCCCCAGCTTTTGAGATGTGCTTGCCATCCAACTAAAAGTTGCTTTTAATCCTAAGTTTTTAGGATTAATAACAGCAAATTCACAACATTGTTCACTGAAAGTTTCAAGTTCACAAGTTTTTGTTTTTAGATCGATAATTGATCTTTTCAGTTTTCCTTCTGGATATTTATCAAAGTCAATATCCCTAAAATTCTCGTCTGGACCAACTGATGGGAAATCATCATAAAAAATACTATCTAATACGATTTTGGAATCTTTTTCAAATGCGTTTACATGATGAAAAACGAATCCTTCTGGAGCATCTATTGTTAAAGGAGGCTGTCCTCTAAATAATCCACTTTCTCTGGGGATGATAAAAAACTTTGCCTTTTTACTTGGGTTTGACTTTAGACATTGTGCTGCTCCTTTTTGACCCATTACAAATGGAAGAGGATTGAAATCAATAGCATTCTGTAAAAATATTGCCCAATTAGTTGTTATTGCGAAATCATGAAGGAATGCAAAGCCATTAAAGGTATCTTTTCTGTCAAAAATGAGCTCTCCAGAATTTGTACCAGCATTATCAAATTCCATTAATCTAATGGTACTTTTTGGCCCGGTTTGTACTCCAAAAGTGACTAAAAGTTCTGGAGATGTATTTGAGTTTAGGTCTGTTTTGGGATGAGCACTGAATGCTTCGTTAGGCTTGAGTACTCCTTTTAATGTTGTTAAACCAATAGTTTCAAGACTATCAGGATCCATTGCATGTGGACCTGCTGCTTCCCACAATGCGAGAATTTCATCTCCTAATTTAATGACATGTGTATTAGCGATATTCTTGAATTTTAGATCTAATGCATTATTTAAAATTCCTCCATTTTTTTGTGTTCCAAAAACACCTCTATAAATAAATTTATCAATTTTTTCTTCTTCCAAATAGCCCTTAGTTTTAACAAATCTATTTGTTAAGAATGGCTGACCATTTTCGAATTTTATGGATGTTATCATCCCATCACCATCAAATGGATGATGAACCCATTGTCCACCTCTCTCTAATATTCCTGGTCCATTTCTTAATAATGTCCCATTTAAATTTTTAATATTATTACCTTTGCTAATTTTTATAGGCTCTTTAGTTAGCTCCTTTTCTACATTTTGATAAGCACTTGACCAATCTTCTTTTTTAAAAATATTTAATTTATCAATTTTTTTATCTTGTAAATTAGTCACAACATAGTAATCACTTTATCTATCTTCGCCAAAAATCAACTGAATTGTGGCTGATTCGAAAAAATTTCTATTTTATTGTTTTTCTAACATTCCTTTACTGCTTGGAATTGAATCAGATCTTCTTGGATCTATCTCGGTAGCCATTCTCATTGCTCTTGAAAAAGCTTTAAAGCACGCCTCAACTATGTGATGTGAATTACTTCCTCGTATTTGATTAATATGCAGAGTAATACCGCTGTTATTTACAAAGGCAATAAAAAACTCTCTTACTAGTTCAGTATCATAATTTCCTATTCTAGGGGCTTTTAATTGAAGATCATAAGATAAATGCGGTCTACCAGAACAGTCTAAAGTGACTTGAACTAATGCTTCATCTAATGGGGCAAAGAAATGTCCAAATCTGCTTATTCCTTTTCTTTCTGCCAAGGCTTTTGAAAATGCTTTGCCTAATGCTATTCCTACATCTTCATTTGTATGATGATCATCAATATGGGTATCTCCAATTGCTTTTATTTTTAAATCGAACAAACCATGACTGGATATTTGATGAAGCATATGATCTAAGAATGGTATTCCAGTATCAATCTCAGAAATTCCATTTCCATCTAAGTTTATAAATACAGAAATATCTGTTTCATTCGTTTTTCTTTTTATTTCAGATTGCCTTAGAGATGACATTTTTATGCAAAAAACTTAGTTTACATTCCATTAATGCAGTAACCCGCATCAACATAAATTGTTTGGCCTGAAATGCCGCTAGAGAGATCACTTAATAAAAAAGCAGCTGTATTACCTACTTCTGTTTGGGTGACTGTTCTGCGTAAAGGAGCCTTTTCTTCAACATTGTGAATCATATCTAAAATGCCACCTATAGCAGAACTCGCAAGTGTTCTTATAGGCCCAGCACTTATTGCGTTAACTCTGACTTGTTTTTCGGGACCAAGTTCTGCAGAAAGATATCTTACTGAAGCTTCTAAAGCTGCTTTAGCAACTCCCATCACGTTATAGTTAGGAATCGCCCTTTCTGAACCTAAATAAGTTAATGAGACAACTCCAGCACCATCACTAAAAAGTGGTTTTGCTGCTTTACATAAAGGTGCTAACGAATACGCACTTATATTAAGAGCCCTATCAAAACCCTCTGAAGTGGTAGCACTATAATCTCCAATCAATTCATCGCGTCCTGCAAATGCTAGGCAGTGAACTAATCCGTCAATTTGCCCCCAATTGTCTTTTATATTTTTAAAGATTTCTTCAATTTGAGCTGGATTTTGAACATCAAGAGGCAAAAACAACGATGGGTTTAAAGGTTCAGTTAGTTCTCTAACTTTAGACTCGAATCTTCCCTTATCATCAGGCAAATATGTGATTCCAAGTTCTGCGCCAGCTTTTGAAAGTTGTTGAGCGATACCCCATGCTATTGAACGATTGTTGGCAATTCCCGTAACAAGAATTTTTTTGCCAGTTAGATTTAGAAGCATTTTGTTTATTATTTCTATTATTCTCCTATATAAAAGTACCTATCTTTACGGATTACTGCAAAATATACAATAATTTTCAAATATCAAAGAATTTTTAACTTGAACATGGTAAGAACAAATTCTATGGTTTTGGAATTAGGTTTTCAATTACCGAATTTCGAAATGTTAAATGCTAATTCTTCAAAAAATGAATATTTTAATTCTCATAATCTAGATAATCGGCATTTACTTTTAATGTTTATTTGTGCCCATTGCCCATTTGTTAAATATATCGAGAATCAAATTTTCACCTTAAGTAAAGAAATTGAAAATACAGTTCAAACAGTTGCAATTTCTAGTAATGATATTGTCACTCATCCTTCAGATTCTCCTAAAAATTTGAGATTACAAGCACAAATACAGGGATGGAGTTTTCCTTATCTATATGATGAAAATCAAAATTTTGCTAAGAAATTACAAGCGGCTTGCACCCCAGATTTTTATCTTTTTTCAAATGAAGGAGATGGTGATTTTTTATTGTATTATCATGGCCAATTAGACGAAAGTAGACCAGGTAATAATATCCCTCTATCTGGAAAAGATTTGCTCTCTGCTGTAAAAGATTTGAATCAAGACAATTCTTATCCTTCAAATCAAATGCCTTCTTTAGGTTGCAATATAAAATGGACTCCTGGTAAAGAACCAAATTGGTTTAAATGAATTAAAAATTTTTTTCCCCATAGAAATATGGTTTAGGGTTAATATATTTACTATGCAGATACCTCCATTTACTTTAGATAGGCAGTTCCAAGAAATTGGCTCTGAAATTGAGAGTGAGGTTTCTAAAGTTTTAAAAGGGGGCCAGTATATTGGAGGACAAGAAATTGCCAAATTTGAGGAGAGTTTTTCAAATCTGATTGGTGTTGAAAATACTATTGGATGTAATAGTGGAACTGATGCTTTAGTATTAGCTTTGCGCGCATTAGATATTGGTGTGGGTGATGAAGTTATTACCTCATCTTTTAGCTTTTTTGCAACTGCAGAGGCTATTAGTGCAGTTGGTGCTAATCCTGTTTTGGTAGATATAGATCCAGAAACTTATCTCATTAATACTGAACTAATAGAACAAGAAATAAATTCTAATACTAAGGCAATTATGCCAGTTCATCTATTTGGTAATGCAGTGAATATGACCATAATAAAATCTTTGGCCAAGAAATATGACTTAAAAGTAATCGAAGATTGTGCTCAGGCAACATGCACAATGTGGGAAACTTCCAAAGTTGGTAGTATCGGTGATATAGGCTGTTTTAGCTTTTTCCCTACTAAAAATTTAGGAGCTGCTGGAGATGGTGGAGCAGTAACAACTTCAGATCAGAAGATTGCAAAAAAAATTAGAGAACTGGCTGTTCATGGCAGCCCAATAAGATATCATCATACCCAAATTGGATATAACAGCAGACTTGATACCATTCAAGCTGCCATATTAAATATTAAAATTAAATATATTTCTAAGTGGATTAATAATCGCCAAATAATTGCTAATAATTACCTTGATTTATTAGAAAAAAATCCATTTATTAGTTTTCCAAAAATTAGCTCTGATTCAATTTCCCATTCTTGGAATCAATTTGTAATCAAATTAAGAAACGATAAATATTTTTTAAATGAAGATTTTTCAAATTTATTTGATACTGATTGCAAAAAATACTATTCCTTAAGGAATTTGGTAAAACAACAACTTTTTGAAAAAGGTATTAATTCAATTATTTATTATCCAATTCCAATACACGCACAAATAGCTTACAAAAATAAAAATTTTTCTAGAACAAAACTCATTAACACAGAGAGAATTTGTACAGAAGTTCTTAGTCTTCCAATGTTCCCTGAAATTTCTTATGAAGAACAAGTTTATGTAGCAGAAAATTTAAATAAAGTTTTAAAGAATTGTATAGCGGAAATTCAAATTTCAGCATAAAGTGATTTAAATAATCTTTGTTGTATGTTGTGATTGACAATTGGGCTTGAATAATTATTTTTTTCTAAATTAGATATCTCCCCATTTAATAATTCTGAATTTGACACTTTAGATAATTCAGGAATCCAATATTTTATATATTCACAAATAGGATCAAATTTTTTTGCTTGGGTATATGGATTAAAAATTCTAAGTGGTTTTGGATCCATACCGCTACTGGCGCTCCATTGCCATCCCCCATTGTTTGCAGCTAAGTCTCCATCAACCAAAGTCTCCATAAATTTTTTCTCGCCCATTTGCCAATTGCATATAAGATCTTTTACCAGAAATGAAGCGACAATCATCCTACATCTGTTATGCATCCAGCCAGTACTATTTAGTTGACGCATTGCAGCATCAACTATAGGTACTCCGGTCTCTCCGTTGCTCCAATGCTGAAACCATTCATTATTGTTTTGCCATAGAAAGTGATCCCATTTTTTTCTATATGGACCTTTCTCTAGCTCTGGGAAATGGAATAAGCAATGTTGATAAAATTCACGCCAAACAAGTTCTTTTTGCCAAGTTTCAATTGATAGATAATTTCCTTGATTTGCAAAATCTGAATTTAAATTTAATGTGGCGTTCCAAATTTTTCTAATGCTAATGGTACCGAATCTGAGAGATGCACTTAGAAAAGATGTCCCATTATGGGAAGGAAAATCTCTTGCAGAATTATAAGAATATATTTTTTTTTCGTTAATGAAGTTTTCTAATAATGTTTCTGCAGCATTCTCTCCAGGTCTACATGGACAGATATTCGAACCAGGAAATATGATATTTTTGACAAATTTCTCTAGAACCGAATCAGATGAATTTATTATCTTATTTTCTTTGAGTTTATTATCTATATCTTTAAACTGGAAAACAACTTTATCTTGGTCATATGGACCAAATAAATTCATTTTTGATTTAAGGTTTTTATAAAAAGGCCCATAAACTGAATAAGGTTTATTATTTCCGGAAAATATTTTTAAAGGTTCTACTAATAAGTGATCCCAAGTTTCAATAACTTGAATATTTTGTTCTTCTAAATTTTTTTTAATTTTTAAATCGCGATTAATCTCATAAGATTCAATTGATCTATTCCAAAAAACAAATTTAGCATCTATTTTCTTTGCTAATTGAGGAATTATTAATACCGGATCTCCTTCTTCCATAATTAATCTACTGCCCATTTTTTTCCAATTATTTCCTAATTCTTGAAGCGAATTTCCTAGAAACCAAGCTCTTGAACTTGCATTGAAATCGTGTGGGTAATTTTTATCAAATATGTAAGTTGAAGTAATAGCATTTGATAATGAAAATGCTTTGATTAAAGCTTGATTGTCAAATATTCTTAAATCCTTTCTATGCCAAAAAAGTATTCTAGGTTTATTCATGATTTATCTAAAAATTGTTTAGCTCTAAACCAAGCTGTCACAGTTTTTGCGTCAAGAATCTCATCCCCACTAGAAATAAGATTATCTAGTTCGTTGGGATCTAAAGTTAATACTTCTATATCTTCATCTAAATCTCCTTGAACCTCGGAATTTAGTTTGCTCAAATCACGCGCTAAAAATAAATAAATTTCTTCATCTGCATAACCAGGAGCTGGGACAAGAGTTCCAAGTTCATCCCATTTTTTTGCACTGAATCCAGTCTCCTCTTGTATTTCTCTTTTAATTGAATTAATAGGTTTTTCACCTATTTCTAATGTACCTGCTGGAAATTCTAATAAATACCTTGAAATAGCAAATCTATATTGCCGAAGAATGATAACTTTATTGTCTTTTGTGATAGGTACTGCTAATGCTGCACCAGGATGTTTAATGTATCCATATTCACCTTCGTGTCCATTTGGAAGCTCAATTCTATTAATTTCGAAACTAAATTTTTTTGACTTTAACTCAGATATTTTTTCTTTAAAAATGGATCTTTTTATAAGGTTTTTGTTGCCCATATTTTTAAATAAAAATAGCCTAACAGTTATTTTTTGGTTTTGTAAATCATTTATATATACCATTTTGGGGAATCAAACTTTGTGATTTTTTGGCTTCTACTTAAGATTTCAGATAGAGGTGTAATAACGAAATTCCGATTCATGAATCTGGGGTGAGGTAATATTAATTCCTCGTCAACCGTATGAAAATCTTCCCACCAAAGAATATCTAAATCGAGACATCTAGATAGCCATTTCTTACCCTTTGGCGTCTCTTCTCGTCCGAAAAATCTCTCTAACTTTTTTAGTTCTTTTAAAAGTAATTTCGCGTTTTTATTTGATGGTTTAGGAAAAGAATTACTTTTTATAAGTAAGAGAGTATTTAAATAATTTGGCTGCTCATTTTCAACACCATGAGGTAATGTCTCATAAATTGAAGACCAAAAAAAGTTTGCGTGAAATTTGCTTTTCTCTTCTTTTTGTTTGTTGAAACTATCTCCCCACTCATCTATTATTTTCTCTATTTTTGGTTTGCAAATTAATAGTGACTCAAGAGGGCTTCCGAATTTACTATCAATATTTGCTCCGAGGGATATACATAGTCCATTTTTGATATTAAGATTTGATAATTCCACTACAAAAAACAAAGTTATTGGATAAATTCTATATCAGGCATTTTTAAAGTGATTTTGAACCCCGAGTTAAAAGAAAAAGGAGAAATAAAAGATTTAATGAACTCAAAGGATTCTTTTAGAGCTTTTCCTTTGGCAGCAATTACGGGTCATAGCTTATTGAAATTATCTTTGCTTTTGGCAGCAGTTGATCCGAGTTTAGGAGGAGTGATTATCGCTGGTGGAAGAGGTACTGGTAAATCAGTATTAGCAAGGGGTTTGCATACTTTACTCCCTCCTGTAGAAGTATTAGATAATGAATCAATACTAGAAACACTTTCTAAGAGAAATAGTAATACTTCATTAAGACCTATTGGTAGGAATCTAGATCCAGAAAAACCAGAGGAATGGGATATTAGTACTAATAAATTGTTAGAGGAGGCAATTGGAAGTGATTATTTGAATCAAATTGATGAAATTCCAAAAAAAGTAAAAGAGGCACCATTTGTTCAAGTTCCCATTGGTATAACTGAAGATAGACTTGTTGGATCAATTGATGTCGCTGCCTCATTAAGTACGGGAGAACAAGTGTTTCAGCCTGGAATTTTAGCAGAAGCTCATAGAGGTGTTCTGTATGTAGACGATATAAATTTATTGGATGATGGAATTGTAAATTTAATTCTTGAAGCTATAGGAAGAGAGCAAAATAATATTGAAAGAGATGGTTTGAGCCTCTCTCATCCTTGTAAGTCCCTCTTAATAGCAACTTATAATCCTGAAGAGGGTGCTTTAAGAGATCATGTTTTAGATCGTTTTGCTATTGTGCTTTCCGCAGATCAATCTATTGATAATGCTCAAAGAGTTGAGATTACAAAATCTGTTTTATCACACGCAGAAAATAATATTAAATTTTCAGAAAAATGGTCGGAAGAATCTGATAATTTATCTACTCAATTAATTTTGGCAAGGCAATGGTTAAAGGATGTCAAGATAACAAAAGAGCAAATAACCTATTTAGTGAATGAAGCTCTTAGAGGAGGAGTAGAAGGGCATAGGTCAGAATTATTTGCAGTAAAAGTAGCAAAGGCTAATGCAGCTCTTCGAGGTGATGAGAATGTAAATTCTGAAGACCTAAAAGTCGCAGTAAGATTAGTTATTCTTCCACGAGCAATGCAAATACCTCCAGAAGATGATGATATTCAACCACCCCCTCCAGAGGATCAGAGTCCCCCACCTCCACCACAATCAAACAATGAAGAGTCTGAACCTGAAACTAGTGAAAATGATAATGAGCAAGACCAAGAACAAGAAGAAGAAAATTCTGATGGAGAAGAAGAATCTACGCCCGAAATACCTGAAGATTTCATATTAGACCCTGAGGCATGTATGGTTGATCCTGATTTATTGCTTTTCTCATCTGCTAGAGCTAAAGCAGGTAATAGCGGGAGTAGATCAGTCATATTTAGTGACAGTAGAGGAAGATATGTAAAACCTATTATTCCAAGAGGAAAAGTAAAAAGAATTGCTGTAGATGCTACCCTTCGAGCTGCTGCTCCTTATCAAAAGTCGAGAAGATTAAGGAACCCTAATAAATCAATAGTTATTGAAGAAAATGATTTTAGGGCTAAGCTTCTTCAAAAAAAGGCGGGCGCTTTAGTAATTTTTCTGGTTGATGCTAGTGGCTCTATGGCTTTAAATAGAATGCAAAGTGCTAAAGGCGCTGTAATAAGACTTTTAACAGAGGCATATGAGAATAGGGATGAAGTTGCTCTTATTCCTTTTAGAGGTAATCAGGCCGAAGTGCTTTTGCCTCCAACAAGATCAATAACTGCTGCAAAAAGAAGGTTGGAAACAATGCCTTGTGGTGGAGGATCTCCTCTGGCACACGGACTAACGCAATCAGCAAAAGTAGCAAAAAATGCTCTTTCAACAGGAGATATAGGTCAAGTTATTGTTGTGGGGATCACTGATGGCCGAGGTAATGTACCATTAGGATTATCTCTAGGACAAGATGAGGTTGAGGGAAAAAATAACGAAAATGAAAATGTCAATTTAAAACAGGAGGTTCTAGATATCGCTGCAAAATATCCCATGCTTGGGATAAAACTCTTAATAATTGATACAGAGAGAAAATTTATAGCAAGTGGATTTGGTAAAGAATTAGCAGAGGCTGGTCAAGGGAAATACGTCCAATTGCCAAAAGCTACAGATAAAGCAATCGCAGCTATGGCATTAAATGCCATCAATGAATTTTAAATATTTCTTATGGATAAATTTCGTTAAGGAATTTTGAAAGTCCAATCGTTAAATCTCTTATAGATTTAGTTAATTCTTTATCTTGCGTTAATTTTTCAAAATCATCACTCATATCATCTATTTTGGTTGAGATAGACCTAGCAGCATTAATTGTCAATTTAATGTCATTAAGGGTTTCCTTGTCATCAATAGTAGACAAAATGTTATTTAAATGATTTGCAGCAATTGTAATTTCTTTAATTAGAGGTTCAACTCTTTCTAGTTCTTGTTTCGATAAATAAATTAATTCATCAAGATTTTCTTGTGTTCTATCAAATTGGTCAATTGAGCTAACAATGTTTTCAATTAAGTTTTCTTGATTTGTGTCTTTTAAAAGTTTACTTATTCTAGTAGTTATATTTGAGAGACTTGATAGTTGTTTACCTGTGATAGTATCTCCCTGACAAATAATTAATTTGGTATTGCATTTTTCGGATATAGGTTTTGCAATGTCTTTAGGAAGTGTCTTATCACTAGTTTCTAAAGCAACTTGTACATCACCTCCAAGAAAAGAATTTGTTACTACCCTTGCAAATGCTGGCCTTGGAAGAATAATTTCAGGATTATTTAAAACTATTTTTGCTTTAATTGATTCATTAGTGAACAAGATATCTTCTATTGATCCAACTAAGATTCCTCTGTAAGTAACTGGAGATTTTTTTGATAAACCGCTTGCGTCATTGAATTCAGCAAAGAGGTACCAATTTTTTGAAGATAATCTCACTCCTCTTAGCCAAAAAGAAAAAAATGTGAATATTAAAATTCCTCCTAATAAGGAAAAACCAACTATCGAATCTCGTAAGCTTCTACGCATAGTTGCTAAATGTCTTTGGGTTGCATTGGACCATCAAGTTTCCCATTCCTAAATTGAAATACATAGGGATCTTTACTCTTTTTAAATTCATCAATCGAGCCTGCCCATCTGAATTTACCTCCATAAAGCATTAAAACTTTATCTGAAGTCCTTTCTATAGTACTAAGAACATGGCTAACTACAATAGATGATCCGCTAGCTTTATCATTTGTCTTATTAATTAAATCTTCAATTCTTGATGAGGCAATTGGATCAAGTCCAGCGGTTGGTTCATCAAAAAGTAATAAAGGTTTAGACTTTGCATTGAGAGTTTGATCAGTAATTAATGCTCTAGCAAAACTAACTCTTTTTTGCATGCCTCCGCTTAATTCATTTGGAAGTTTATTCTCAACTTTAAATAATCCTACTTCAGCCAAGCATTCACATACTATTTCATGAATTAACTTTTTAGATAGGTTTTTATTTCTCTTAAGTAGAAAACCTACATTTTCTTCAATAGTTAAAGATCCTAATAAAGCCGGGTTCTGAAAAACTAGTCTTACATCAGGAGGATTATTTTGATCTAATCTCAAATATGTTTGCTTCTCACCAAATATTCTTAATTCTCCTTTGGTAGGTAAAATGAGTCCTGCTAATATTTTTAATATGGTTGATTTACCAGAACCTGAGGGGCCAACAATAGCTAATTTCTCTCCATCATTAAGTTCAAAATTTATTTGATTAAGCACATTAACTTCTCCCCAGCTTATTGAGAGGTTTTTTGTTTCAACTGCATGTTTTGATTTTTTCAAAACTTATATTAAAGAGCATCTATACATATCATTTTGCCTATTTTTTGAAATAAAAAAAGGATGTATGAATTTGATTTATAATGAATCTATATAGTTTTCAAATTTGAGAAAAATAATTCAAGAGGTTTTTAATGAATAAGCGTAATAAGACGGTAAGAAGATACTATAAAAATTTTAAAAAGTCTAATTTTGACTTATTGAAGAAAATCTTAAGAATTTTGAGTTGGCTTTTGCCAGGTTTGGTAATAAAAAGATGGATGCTTACATCTGCGATAGGTTTTTTGACTACATTATTAGGCGTGGTAATTTGGACAAATTTAAGACCGCTCTATTGGCTTATTGAAATCTTTTTTTCGGTAATTACGGGTTTAACTAGTATTTTGCCTGTTGCATTGTTGGGACCATTGATTTTTGTTATTGGAATATTATTAATAGGGATTGGACAAAATAGAAGTATAAATTCTATTCAAAAAGCGCTTGTTCCAGAAAAAGATACATTTTTAGTTGATGCATTAAGAGTTAAAAGTAAATTAAACAGAGGCCCAAACATTGTTGCAATTGGGGGTGGCACAGGCTTATCTACTTTATTGAAAGGCTTAAAAAATTACAGTAGTAATATTACAGCAATCGTAACTGTATCTGATGATGGTGGCAGTAGTGGAATTCTCAGGAAACAATTAGGTGTGCAACCTCCAGGAGATATTAGAAATTGTTTGGCAGCATTATCAAACGAAGAACCTATTTTAACTAGATTATTTCAGTACAGATTTTCAGGGGGAAGTGGTCTGGAAGGGCATAGTTTTGGAAATCTATTCTTGTCAGCTTTAACAACAATTACAGGCAGCTTAGAAAAAGCAGTTCAAGCTTCTAGCAAGGTTTTAGCGGTACAAGGTCAAGTTTTACCGGCAACAAATATTGATGTTATGTTATGGGCCGAATTAGAAGATGGTGAAAAAATTTTTGGTGAAAGTAAGATCAGTGAATCAAAGAAATTAATTTCGAGGATTGGTTACCTACCAGAAAATCCTTCAGCTCTTCCAAGTGCTCTTGAATCTATAAAAGAAGCTGATTTAATTGTTCTTGGACCAGGTAGTCTATACACTTCTTTATTGCCTAATCTTTTAGTACCAGAGATAGTAGATGCCTTATTGCAAAGTAATGCTCCAAAAATTTATATAAGTAATTTGATGACTCAGCCTGGAGAAACAGATGGACTTGATGTCTATCAACATATCAAAGCAATAGAAAAACAATTATCAAATTTTGGAGTTAATACTCGAATTTTTAACTCAATCTTATCTCAGATTCAATTTGAAAAGTCTCCACTAGTAGACTATTACGAAAGTAAAGGGGCAGAGCCTGTGCAATGTAATAAAGAAAAGTTATTATCTGAAGGTTATTATGTTTTGCAAGCACCATTATATTCAAAGAGAATAACTCCAACCCTTAGACATGATCCAAGAAGACTAGCAAGAGCAGTTATGTTTATTTACCGCAAATTAAAAAGATTAAATTAATAAGCATCTTGAAGTTCATAGAAATCTGGCTGAATATAATCTTTTCGCAAGGGCCATCCTCTCCAATCTTCAGGCATTAATAATCTTTTGGGATTGGGATGATTAATAAAATTTATTCCATACATATCAAAAGTTTCTCTTTCTTGCCAATCACTTCCTTTAAAAATTTGATATAGGCTAGGGATTGATAAATCAGAATCTCTTTTTAAGAAAACTTTTAATCTGACTTCTTTAATTTTTTCGATTTTTTGTAAATCATCAACAGTTATAAAATGGTAGAAACTTACAAGATTTTTTCCTGGTCCCTCATCATATCCTCCTTGACATTGGAGATAGTTGAAACCGTAATTTCTTAAGGCAGATACTGCTTCATATAATTTGTTAGGTTCCACAGAAATGTTTTCAATTCCTATGTGATCATCAGGTAAAGATTGATTAGGGATTCCATCTTTAAACAAAGATTGGCTTATAAAGCCTTCTTTTTCTATTGAAGTATCTGAGGATTTGGCTAAACCGTCTTTTTCCATTAATTTTCTGCAGTATCAATAATTTCAGCTTTTTCATTCTTCTCAGGTAGTTCAGTTATTTTTTGATTTTTAGAGGAAGGAATGGCATTAGCTGAAGTTTTGTTTAGATATTCACCTGTATTTTGTGAGAAAACAAGATTCATTTCATGATCAGATGTTATGTATCTGTGGGTTTGTTCAGTTTTTGTGCGCTCTAAGATTGATTCGTTACCAACTTTTTTTCTTAATTTGATTACTGCATCAAAAATTGCTTCTGGTCTTGGTGGGCATCCTGGAAGGTATAAATCAACTGGAATCAATTTATCAACACCTCTTACAGCAGTTGTAGAATCTGCGCTGAACATTCCCCCTGTGATTGTGCAAGCACCCATCGCAATAACATATTTTGGTTCAGGCATTTGTTCATAAAGTCTCACTAGGGCTGGAGCCATTTTCATAGTTACTGTTCCTGCAACTATTAGCAAATCTGCTTGCCTTGGCGAGCTTCTAGGTACTAATCCAAATCTATCAAAATCAAATCTAGATCCGATTAAGGCAGCAAATTCTATAAAACAACAAGCTGTTCCGTACAAGAGAGGCCATAGACTGCTTAGTCTAGCCCAATTATGGAGATCGTCTAAGCTTGTCAATATAATGTTTTCGCTTAAGTCTGTGGTAACTTGGGGTACACCTAGAGGATTGCAAGTCCCTTCTCGGATTTCTCTTATTGCTTTTGGGGATAATTGGGGATTCAATTTTTTAACTCCATTCTAAAGCACCTTTTCTCCATGCGTATGCCAGAGCGATAACAAGTATTGCAATGAAAATTAAAGCCTCAATAAAAGCTAATAAGCCTAATCTATTGAAGGCAACCGCCCAAGGATAAAGGAAAACAGTCTCAACATCAAATATAACGAAAACCAAAGCAAACATGTAATAACGAATATTAAATTGAATCCATGCTCCTCCTATAGGCTCCATTCCAGATTCATATGTAAGTTTTCTTTCCCCTGTTCTGCCTTTTGGGGCGACGATGAGATTAGTAACTAGAGCTAATATTGGTACAGCTGCGGCAATTAGAAGGAAACCTAAAAAATATTCATAGCCATTTAATAAAAACATCTTTAAAAATTAATTTTGAATAAAAGTCGCTTAATTAAGCAAAATCTTTTAAAGTTCTTAAAGAACAATAATAAACCGTGAGTGAAAACATTCAACCAGACTCTGAGGAAAACAAAATAGTTGAAGACTTTGAGGTAGAAAAACCTTCTGAAAATTCCTCAGGAGTAAAAGTTGAACAAACTGTTCCTAATTTAGAACAAAATAGATTCGAATGTAGAAGTTGTGGATACATTTATGATCCGTCTGAAGGAAATAAAAAATTAAACATACCTAAAAATACGCCTTTTTCAGAGTTGGATGGGAATACTTTTGCTTGCCCTGTTTGTCGAGCCGGTAAAAATTTTTATAAGGATATTGGATCTAGATCAAAACCTAGTGGATTTGAAGAAAATTTAGTTTATGGATTTGGATTTAATAGTTTACCTCCTGGACAAAAAAATATTTTGATTTTTGGAGGGTTGGCGTTTGCTGCTGCTATGTTCCTTTCTTTGTACTCTTTGCATTAATATAATAAAATGAAAAATTTTTTTACCAGTATTCCTAATCTTGTTTTATCTGTAGTTCTCTGTTTTGTTTTAAGCAGTTGTTCATCTACAGGTGTCAAGATGAATGAAAGCAGCCCTTGGAAAACAATTCAGTTTGAAGATCAGGCTAATGCTTTAGATGTTGATTTTATAGATGATAATCATGGGTTTTTAGTAGGCTCAAACAGATTGATTATGGAATCTACTGATGGTGGTGAAACATGGGAAAAAAGATCATTAGATATTTCTGCTGAAGAGAACTTTCGCCTTCTCGATATTGATTTCAAGGGTTCTGAAGGTTGGTTAATAGGGCAACCCTCTCTCGTAATGCATACTTTCGATGAAGGTAAAAATTGGACTAGGCTTTCACTTGGGAAGTTACCGGGCCAGCCTTTCTTAGTTACTACTATCGATGAAGGAGTTGCTCAATTGGCGACAACCTCAGCAGCTATTTATGAAACTTCCAATAGCGGTGAAACATGGGAGGCAAAAGTATCAGATCCTTCGGAACAGGGAGGTATAAGAGATTTAAGAAGAACATCTAGCGGTGATTATGTGAGCGTAAGCAGTCTTGGAAATTTCTTCTCTACTCTTGATAGTGATAGCAATACTTGGATTGCTCACCAAAGAGCAAGTAGTAAGAGAGTGCAAAGCATTGGTTTCAATCCGGAAGGAAGTTTATGGATGCTTTCAAGAGGTGCGGAAATTAGATTTAATGAAGATTCTAATAACCTAGAAAGTTGGTCAAAGCCTATAATCCCTATTCTTAATGGTTACAATTATTTAGATATGGGATGGGATCCAAATGGTGACATATGGGCTGGCGGTGGTAATGGCACTTTAATAGTAAGTAAAGATCAAGGTGAAACTTGGAATTCAGATCCTCTTGCTTCTGCATTGCCTACTAACTTTATAAAAATAGTTTTTCTTGATAAGGAGTCTTTAGATAATCAAAAAGGATTCATACTTGGCGAGCGTGGTTACATTCTTAAATGGAATGGCTAAATCTGTAATAACTTAAGAAAATAATAAAAAAAATATTAATTTTGGATGAATTTAACAACTGTCTGTAACCAAGCTGTTAAATTCTTCGCGAACTTATGATTTTACACTGTAAGATCGTATGGTAAACATTTGTGATTATGGCCGCAGGTTCAACGGGTGAACGCCCATTCTTTGAAATAATCACCAGTATTAGGTACTGGATTATTCATGCAGTAACATTACCAGCTATTTTTATAGCAGGCTTCTTATTCGTATACACAGGTTTGGCTTACGACGCTTTCGGTACTCCTCGTCCGGATAGTTATTTTCAGGCTTCTGAAGCAAAAGCTCCTGTTGTAACACAAAGATTTGATGCGAAGTCTCAACTTGATTTAAGAACAAAATAACTATGTCTAATTCTCAAGCTCCAATGCAGGCTGCTGAAGTCCGCGTTTATCCTATATTTACTGTTCGTTGGCTAGCAGTTCACGCTTTAGCTATTCCATCAGTATTCTTTTTGGGTTCCATTGCTGCTATGCAATTCGTAGCCCGATAAATTTAACAATCATGCAAGTAAACGAAAATCCTAACAAAGTTCCAGTTGAACTTAATCGTACAAGCCTTTATTTAGGCTTACTATCAGTCTTTGTATTGGGAATTTTATTTTCCAGTTACTTTTTCAATTAAATTAAAACTATGAGTAAATTAAAAGGACCTGATGGAAGAATTCCAGATAGACTTCCCGACGGTAGACCAGCTGTTGCATGGGAAAGAAGATGGACTGAAGGAACTCTTCCTCTATGGCTTGTTGCTACAGCAGGTGGAATTGCAGTTATCTTCGTTTTAGGTATATTTTTCTATGGTTCCTACCAAGGGGTTGGAGCTGGAGGCTGACAAATCCTTACCTTGACCTGATAATCACTTATATCAAACAAGCCTAATAAGAATCAGTAAATATCCTTAGTTTCTCTTTTGTGAAGCTTGGGATATTTTCTTTTTGGGTTATCAATCCATCTTTTAATGAATAATGAGATTTACTTTTTGGTCTTTCTTTTTCAATTAATTTAGCTACTTCAAATATTATTTTATTAGCCACTTCAGTATTTGATCTAAGATTATCCAAAACCATCTCTACAGAAACTTCTTGATGAGTTTGATGCCAGCAATCATAATCAGTAACCATAGATAAGGAGGAGTAAGCTATTTCAGCTTCTTTAGCTAATCTTGCTTCTGTGTGGTTCGTCATTCCAATTATTGAACATCCCCAACTCCTATATAAATTAGATTCTGCTCTAGTTGAGAAAGCGGGACCTTCCATTGCTAGATAGGTACCCCCTCTATGCAATTGTCTACCGCCATGAATATTTTTTTCTCCGATTTCACTTAATATACGTGATAAATTTGTGCAGAAGGGATCTCCCATAGTTACGTGAGCAACAGCTCCCTCGTTAAAAAAGGTTGCAGGTCTATTTTTTGTCCGGTCTATAAATTGATCTGGAACCACTATGTCAAGTGGCCTTATCTGTTCTTGTAATGAACCAACTGCTGATGGAGCAATAATCCATCTCACTCCTATTGATCTTAGAGCCCAAATATTAGCTTTGTAAGGGATTTCAGAAGGATTTAAACTATGTGTTCTGCCATGTCTAGGAATAAATGCTATCTCTAGGTTTCCAAGATTATATACTTTTATTGAATCAGAAGGTTTACCATAGGGAGTATTGATTTCTAGTTCTCTTAAGTACTCTATTTGATCCATTGAATAAAATCCACTTCCACCAATCACTCCTAATCTTGATTTTTCAATTGGTAATAAATGTTCTTTATTCATAGTGATGTAAATGGCTTTTAATCATCTGGTACTAATTGGAGGAGGACACTCAAATGTTTCTTTATTGAAGAAATGGTTAATGTTTCCCAAATTAATGCCAGAAATTCCTGTTTCAATTATATCTAGAGATTCTCATTTGGTTTATTCGGCTATATTCCCATCGGTGATTTCAAAATCAATCACTTTAGAAGAGAGTTTAATTGATATAAAATCTTTAGCAAAAAATGCAAAAGTATCTTTTATAGAAGAAGAAGTAAAGGATATTGATTTCAATTTAAAGAAAATTGTTTTAAGTAATAGACCTTCAGTTAATTATTCGAAGTTGGTGCTTAATTATGGAAGTCAAACAATAATTCCAAAAGAATTTGAATCATTAGTTAAAAATCGAAATGCTTTTTCAATTAAACCTTTTTTAAGGGCTTATGACTCAATACTAAAAGAGGACATTTTTGATTCATTTAATGAACTTCCATTTGTAATTGTTGGGAGTGGCCTTGCTGCAATTGAAGTATCTTATGCTTTGAGAAAAAGATGGCGAGATAGACCTTTAAAACTATTATGTGATTCAAGAAAAATTAATAATACAATTCTAAAAAGTTTACGGAATTCCAACATTGATTTAGTTGAAAAACTTAATTTTGATTATGGCAAGATTCTTTTATGTACTGGAAATACATCTCCGTTATGGGCACAAAAAAAATTATTAGATTCGGATTTTTATGGCAGAATAATTACAAATCAGAATTTACAGATAAAAAGTTTTTCTGGAATCTTTGCTGTCGGTGATTGCGCAGTTGTAGGTTCAGCAAAAAGACCAGCATCGGGAGTTTTTGCAGTAAAAGTTGTAAATACATTAGTACAAAATCTAAAAAAAGATATAGAAGGGAGATCATTAAAAAAGTGGTTTCCTCAAAAAATCGGATTGCAAATAGTAAATATATTTTCAAGCCATCATCCAAAGGCTTTTGCTATTTATCGCAATTTTGTTTTCGGCCCTTCTTTTATTTTTTGGATTTTAAAGCATAAAATTGATCTCAACTTTATTAAAAAGTTCAGATCAAAAAGGCTTATTATGAAGAGTAGTGAAAAAAATATTTCATTGAATGATTGCAGAGGATGTGCAGCTAAAATTCCTCAGTTTGTTTTGAATAAATCATTAATAAATTCTAATTTAAATTCTTTTGCCTCATCACCTGAAGATTCAGTTGAGATATATCAAAATGGTCAAGATATTATCTTGCAAAGTGTAGATGGATTTCCTGCTTTGGTAAGTGATCCTTGGCTTAATGCAAAAATTACTACTTTGCATGCTTGTTCAGATTTGTGGGCATGCGGAGCAAAACTTTCATCCGCGCAGGCTTTAATTTCATTACCAAAAGTTGAAAGGGAATTTCAGAGTTACCTCTTTTCTCAATCACTTCAAGGTATTAAATCAACAGTTGAGTATCATGGAGGTGAATTACTTGGAGGCCATACTTTCGAGGCAAGAAGTTTAGTAAATAAACCTTATTCATTAGGAATAGATATTTCTTTAACAGTTCAAGGTATTTTAAAAAATGGAGCAAAACCATGGCTTAAATCTGGAATGAATATTGGAGATATTCTCATGATGTCTAGACCTCTGGGGGTTGGGATTTACTTTGCCGGTCAAATGCAAAATATTAATATGCTAGGTAGTTCTTCTGAAGTAATTAATAATTTAGTAAAGAGTCAGCAATATTTGATTGATGAAATTTATCTTTTTCAAAATCAATTTAAAGAATCATTAGTCAATGCTGCGACTGACATTACTGGATATGGATTTATTGGACATCTTAAAGAAATGGTTGAATCATCTAATTTATATAGGCAAAGCAATAATCTGGAGCCATTAAAAGTTTTATTAGATTTATTTGCATTTGAAGCTTATCCTGGAGTATTTGATTTAATAAGAAAAGATGTTAAAAGTACTTTCTTTGAATCTAATAAAGAAATTTTTGACAAAATTTATAAAGTAAATAAGCAAAAAAGAATAATTAATTTTTTAAATGAAAATTCATTAGATCAAGAGACTTTTAACGAGAGAATATCATTACTATTAGATCCTCAAACATGTGGCCCCTTGTTGATTAGTTGCAATCGTAAATATGAAAATGTTCTAAAGGATAAATGGTACAAGGTTGGAGAGGTTGTAAAAATGTAATTAATTTCTATTTAATTTGTCAATTTCCAAATATCTTAATCTTTTGATTTCTTTTCCCATCTCCTTCCCTGAGTCCCATCCTTCTTTTTTTAATATCTCTCCATCTTTTTTTGATTTTATGAATTTGTAAATAAATAACCACTTAAACAATTTACGCCAGTATGGTCCTCCATCACAAATTAATAATTTAACTGTCTCATCATTAAGGTTTCTGTCCTCAATAAATTCTGTCCAACTTGATGGAGAAAAAAGATTGAGATTTTTTTGGTTTGTATTTAATATCTTTTTGATATTTATATAATCTTCTAATATTTTTATCTCACTATTATTTACCAAAAATCTTTGACATGCTTTTTCTAAATCTTCTGAATCTTTTAATAAGTAAAGCATATAATTTCCTTTTAACTTCTTAATCCAATTTAGTCCTCTTAAAAATCTTTTATCGATTTTAATATTTTCATTTAAGATTGAGATAATTTCCCATTTATGAATTATGGAAATTACATTTGTCAAATTATCGTGTTTGCATATTTCAGCTAGTTCCATCCTTATTCGTATGCCTAGTGCAGGAGGGTAAATCATTTTCTGACGAGTTTCTGAAATTTTCCATGGCCATTTTCTAACTGTTTCTTGAGATTGTTTAAGGGAATTATTTGAAATATTGAAATCTAATCTTGAAGCATATTTTGCACATCTAATTAATCTACTTGGATCATCTGAAATACTATTACTGTGAAGAAAGTTTAATTTTTTACTTTTTATATCAGAAATTCCTCCATAAAGGTCATAGATTTTCCTTGTTGAGACCTCGAAGGCTATTGAATTTATAGTGAAATCTCTCCTTTTGAGATCCTCCTCAATAGTACTTTTAGTTACTAAGGGATTTAACCCTGGAGCAGAATAAATTTCTTTTCTTGCAGAAGCAATATCAATTTTATAGTTATTAATATTTATTTCTACAGTGTTGTATAAATTAAATTCCTTGATTAAACATAAATCTACATTTACGATATTTTTTTTTATAAATTTTGCTAGAGAAATAGAGGAACCTTCAATAACAAGATCTATATCTACAGGTTCAGAAAAAGATTTTTTGTGGAACTTTCTAATTAATAAATCCCTAAGATAACCGCCAACAAAAGCTACCTTAGTATTATTATTGGATTCTATGTATTTAGTAATTAGGTTATATAGATTAAATGGAATTTTGATTAATTCCTCTTGGATGTAATCAGTGATGTCATTCATGACTTTTAACTTACATAACGAATTGGAGCTAATCTAGGATCTAGAATTTTACTTCCTTTATCACCAAATTTTACTGCTAAGGATATTTTTTCACCGCTCCCAAAAATATGTATAATTTCACCTTTCCCAAATTTAGAGTGAATTAGTTTATCTCCAACTATCCAGCTTTTCCCTTTACTGGGTCCTGAATATAATTTTCTTACTGCATTTATTGGTTTGTTAATAAATTCATTTGGATTATTTCGATCAACTCTAGTTAAACGATCAAGATGCCAATCTCTTCTAATGGAAGCACCACCAGTTTGGGGTAATTCACCATCCATTAAATCTTCAGGTATTTCCGAAAGAAATATTGAAGGAATTGTTGCTTCACGCATTCCACCCCATAATCTTCTTTCCCTGGCATGACTTAAGAAAACTCTTTCTTTAGCTCTAGTAATACCTACATAACATAATCTTCTTTCCTCTTCTAGAAGTGAGGGAGTATCTATTGATCTATGACTCGGGAAGAGACCTTGTTCTAGTCCAGTGATAAAAACATTTTGAAATTCTAAACCCTTACTATTATGTAAAGTCATAAGAGTTACGGAGTTGGGATTATTTTTCTTCGTATCATTATCAGTTGTTAAGGCTGCTGTAGAAAGAAATCCTTCTAAATCACCACTTTCTGTTTCTTCTTCATATTGAGTAGCTGCATTAATTAGTTCTTGTAAGTTATTTCTTCTATCTTCAGATTCTTCAGTACCACTAGCTAGCAGGTCACTTAAATAGCCACTTTTTTCTAAAATTAGTTGTAGTAGTTGAGCAGGGCCTGAATTTTCAAGATAACAAAGTAGATCATTCATAACTTCAGTAAATTTATTAATTCCTTTTGATGATCTGCCTATTGTTTCTTCAAGACTTTGCTTATCATTAAGCACCTCCCACAATGGAAGATTTAACCTATTGGATATTTCATTTAGTTTTTGAATAGTAGTCTTACCAATCCCTCTTCTGGGAACATTTATGATCCGTAAAAGACTTACATTATCTGAAGAATTAACCAGAACTTTCAAATATGCTATTGCATCTTTAATTTCCCTTCTATCATAAAAACGCAATCCTCCGAAAATTGTATAAGGAATGCGCCACCTTACTAGAGATTCCTCCAATACTCTTGACTGGGCTCTTGTTCTATATAAAATTGCAAAATTTTTCCAAATTGGGTTTTGATTATAGTTATTGAGTGATTTAATTTTATTAGTGATTGCTTCTGCCTCGGAAATTTCATCGTCACAGCTGAGTAACTTTAAAAGTTCCCCTTTTTCTTTAGTAGCCCTTAAAACTTTGTCAATTCTTTCAGAGTTGTTTTCAATTAGCGAATTTGCAGCATCAAGAATATTAGAAGATGACCTATAATTTTCTTCTAATTTAATTAAAGATGATTTTGTATCATCATTAAATGAAGTTTTAAAATCTTCTTGAAAACCAATGAGTATTCTAAAGTCAGCTGCTCTGAAACTATAAATGCTTTGATCAGCATCCCCTACGACAAAAATTGACCTATCTTCCCAATTAAAGAATTTTTTTGGTTCAGTATTTCCAGCAGTAATTAATTTAATAAGTTCATATTGTGTTCTATTTGTATCTTGATATTCGTCAACTAGAACATGTTGAAATCTTTTGTGCCAGTAATTTCTTACTACATCATTTTGCCTTAATAAGAAAACAGGCAAAAGTAGAAGATCATCAAAATCTAAAGAATTATTTTTTGAAAGCGAAATCCTATATCTCTTGTAGGCTTCTGCAACTGTTTTATCAAAATTATTATCTGCTTTTTCTAAGAGATCATTCGAAGTTAGGCATTGATTTTTAGCATTACTTATTAATCTTTTAATCTTTTTTGGATCATATCTTTTGGGATCAAGATTCATATCTTGACTGATAATTTCTTTGACTAATGTTTGAGAATCTGTTTCATCGTAAATTGAAAATTGCCTTGTCCATTTTAATCCTTCTGGGTCATTATATTTTTCAATATCGTATCTTAGAAGTCTCGAAAATAAAGAATGGAAAGTACCGATCCAAAGGTTCTTAAGCCTCTCTTGGTGAATGTTTGTTCTTAATTGGTTTTGATCAATTTCTTTGAGAGTTGTCCAAGGCTGACCAAATTGATTAAAAGCTAATTCTTGGGCTAGAAGAACCTCCAATCTTGCTTTCATTTCTTTAGCAGCTTTGTTAGTAAAAGTTACTGCGAGAATGTTATGGGGATCTATGGAGTTATTTTCAATAAGATTTGCAATTCTGTGTGTAAGTGCTTTAGTTTTTCCGCTACCTGCACCTGCTACAACTAATAGAGGTCCATAAACATGTTTTACTGCTTGAAGTTGCTCATTGTTTAAGGATTTAAAAAGGAAATTGTTGGTTTGAGACACTTTTGGAAGGGTTTTTCAAAAATCAGACTTTACTATGAGGATCAGATTCCGTTTCAAGATCTTTTAATGCTTTTTTTAAATTTATAAGTTCATTATTATTATTAATTATTTCTTCAAATTTAATTTGAGGCATCCTTAATTTCATACTTCGGTCAAGAATTTCTTTTTCCAATCTCTTTTTATATGAGGAAATAAGTTTCTTTGATAATTTTAAATCTTGTTGATCCAAAACTTTATTAAAAATGTATTTCAATACTAGCGGAAAAAAATTTTTTATTTGAATTATTTCAACTATCTCTTTGGAATGAAGTTATTAATTAAGAAGCGTTGCGATAATTTTGAAATTTTTTTGTATTTACTAACTTTGTACTATTCTAAGATTCGAACCTTAATTTTTTAAATTTAATAATGTCAGTTTTAAAGAATAACCCAATATTTTCCGCTGATAAGAAATTAAATGATTTAAGCAATATAAAAGAATTTATTAATAGTGCAAACTCAAGATTAGATGCAATAAGCTCAATTACCAAAAATTCACATGCAATTGCAGCAGACGCTGTAACATCAATGATTTGTGAAAATCAAGATTCAGTTAATTCAAAAATATCTTTAAATACAACTAACAAGATGTCTGTTTGTTTAAGAGATGGAGAAATAATACTAAGGATTGTTGCTTATCTTTTGATTTCTAATGACGAATCAGTTTTAGAAAAAAGTTGTTTGAAAGATCTTAAAAATACTTATCTTGCTCTTGGGGTACCTTTAAGAAACGCAAGAAGGGTTTTTGAATTAATGCGAGATGCAACTATCTCTGATTTGAATTCAACAGTTAATAATATGCGTGGAAACAAAGGCTTTCTTCCTAAATTAATAACTGAAACAGAGTTTCAATTTGAAAGGATAATTAATCTTTTAAACTAGCTAAATTCCTTATCTCTGAAGTATGGGACGTCTGTATTACTGCGTTATTTTCCAGATTTCTAATAGTAGAAAATCTGGATCTTATATGAGTGGATAAAAAGGAAATTCTTTCTTCGGAAACTGTTGATTGATAAATAGTTTTAATGTGTAAATTATTTTGTTCATCAAGAAAATAATTGGATGATGAAATAAAGGACTCTGTATAACCTTTATTTCTTAAAACTATTCCTGAATTATCATTCTTGGGTAAAAATATCAAAATAGTTTCATCTCCCTTACTAATATCATTTTCTTCCCAATCACTAATAGCTTGCCATTTTATAGAAATAGCTATGCTTTCTAGGTTTAAACTTAACTTGTAATTTTTAAAAATTTCAATAACTTTTTTATTTTTTGAGTTGATATGTTTTATATATATTTTACTAGTGGAGTTTTCAAATTCCTGAAAAGCTAAAGTATGAGTACTTCTTATGGATTTCCACTCTCCTATACTTTCATCAATGAATTGATTAATTGTTGTTAGATTCTTCGTCAAGTTTATCTTCTACGGAATGATTTTCTGCTTTTTGAATCATTCTTACCATTGAATCCACCATTAATCTCTTTGCAGAAGTTACTTTTAATCCAGAAGGAGTGGTTGATATTTGTTCTCCAGGTCGATCATGTGAAGTTGGTCTAAATGGAATCATCTAAGAACTTTAAAAAATTAATCGATTCCTATTCTTGCATGAATTATTATTCATATAGTTTTTGTTTGCAAAAATGTCATATCTCTATTTTTTGATTTCAGAATTTTTAACTGGTTTGTTATTTAGGTATTTTATTTTTTGCTAATCCTGAAATAGTAGCTAATGCAAACATTCCCAAAAGAGCTACACCTAGAAATAATCCTGCTCCCTGACTAACACCAGCACCTACAGCTACTAATATAGAATCACTTATTAGAAGACTTATTAATAATGCTGGAGTAAATATTTTCCAGCGAGTTCCTCCAATACCAATTGCGTAGCTTAGAAAATCAAAAAGGCCAGTCATAAGTAGTCCTGTCATGAGAAAGAAATTTTCTTCGAGTTGGTTTTGATTAAAGCTTTCAATTTTTTTCATTGCTTTGGGGCCTACCAAATTCCTTACAGGGACTCGCCCATAATTTCTTGCGATAAAGAAAGCAGCTTGGCAAAAAACGATATCAGAGAAGATTATTGTCATGTAACCTTTTTGAAATCCTAATAATGAACCTGCTAGCAGAGAATAAGCTGAACTTGGAAGAGCTGGTAAAATAATACTTACTCCTCTGAGTATGAAAATTCCAAAAGGAGCCCAAATTCCCATACTTTCTATTTTGTTCCTAAGGGGTTCAATCCCATAATTTTGGATTAAATAAATCAATACAACAAATATTGTGATAAAAAAAACTACTGAAAGAAATTTCTGTATTTTATTCATTATTTTTTAGTAAATTTATTTGAAGTAAATTCTTAATTTAATATTTGATTGTATCTATAATAGAAATACTAATCAATAAAAATTTTTACAAATTTTTAATCTTATATTTACTCCCTATAAAGATTTTTGTATTTCAGAAGTATTAATGATTAATTCTAAGAATAAAGTTAATTCAATATTCATTAGAAATAGCTTTGTTTTAGTACTTTTGATAATAGTTTCCTTGAGTATCTCAATAAAACAATCAAATGCCTTGCCTCATGAATGGGTTGGAGTTCCTAAAAGTGAATATGGAGAACAATTATGGGATAGACAAAGTATTAAAAGAAATGAGGATGGTTCTGTGAGAGTATTGAGTAAATTTATTCCCAAAACAAAAAGTGAAATTACTAAGGATATACTCTACACAATGGATATAAATTGTTTTGAAAAATCATTTAGAGATGTTGATGTCTCCATAAATGAAATAAATAGTAATTTCAATGATTTAGCTGATTGGCAAGATCCAAATGGAGATAAACTGATTTTAGGTGTTATTGGTCAAGTCTGCAGAGTAGAAAACTAAAAATTCCGAATTTTAAAAATAAAATAAAAAATAAATTTCCTACATGCCTAAAAAATATAAAACCCCGTCATAGACAGGGTTTAAAGGTGCCAGGACCCAGATTTGAACTGGGGACACGGCGATTTTCAGTCGCCTGCTCTACCAACTGAGCTATCCCGGCTCCAACCTATATACTTTAAATTACGATGTGTAGTTTGTGAAACCCTTTTCATTAAAAATTTTATATCTTCATCAAATATCCCAAAAAACTATTATTTTGCATTAATCGCTAATAAGGCAGTGCCAAATGAAGTAGTTTTTTTACATGAAACTATTGGTATTTTGATAATTTTTTCTCTTATTTTCCTCCATTGTGGGTTTTTTGAACCTCCACCAATAGTAATAATTTTTTTTGGAAGTGAACCTGTTAGTTCGCCTAGTTTTTCCCATCCTTTCAACTCGATCTTGGCTAGCCCTTCGAATAATGCATGTAAATAAAGTGAGTCGCTTACTGGCCTTGGATAAAGTATCGGCTCTAAATTAGCATTATTAACAGGAAATCTCTCTCCTTTACTATTTAGAGGTAAAAGATTTAAAGAAGTATTTTTTGATGGATTAATTTGTCGACTGAGCTCCTTTATTTCTAAATCAGAAAAGAACTTAGACAAGATACCGCATCCTGAATTTGATGCTCCTCCACATATCCAATCGCCGCTTACTCTATGAATTGTAATTCCCTGTTTTTTTATAGGGTTATCAATAATTTTTTTAACTACAATGGTTGTTCCTAAAACAGTAAGACCATCTTTTTTACCTAAACCTGCAGCTATTAAACCTGCATTAGAGTCAGTGGTTCCTGAGATTAATATTAATTTTTTATTCAAGTTAAATCTCTCTGCTAAATCAAAATTAACTTGTCCAAGAATTTCCCCACTTTTTATTATTTTCGGTAAACATTTTTGCCATGAAGTATTGAGATAGCTTTTTGGCCATGATTCTTTTTTTAGATCCCAACCAAGTTTTATATTATTACCTTCTTCTCCATGAGTCCAATCTTTTAACAACCAACCAGTGATCCAATCAGATTGATGACGTAAAAGTATATTTGGCCCATATTCATTAATTAGTTTTAATGCTTTAGCAAGACTACTGTATGGAGTTCTCAGATGATCTTCTCCAGAAGTTAGGGATTCAAGAAGGATCTTATTTTCGCTACATGCTTGGTCATAAGGTATTGCTTCTCCTAGCGGTTCTCCTTGCAAATTTGATGCTGTTAAAGTTCCTGAGGTGCCGGAGATGGCCAATTTATTAAGATTAATTTTCACCTCAATAGGTAAACTAGCTAAGAGATTCTCACAAGAATTTATCCAAGAATTTGGATTATTAAAGCTGCATGAATAAGGTACTGAATTTGAATATACTAATTTCTTATGAAAATTAATTATTGATATTCTTGCACCACTGGTTCCAAAATCTAACCCTCCATAAAAATTTTCAGGCATAGAAAAAATTATTTTATTAAAAAATCTTGGAAGCCTCTGCTAATTGGGCTGCTTTTTCTTCTACATTTTCCCATGGGAGCTCAAGATCTCTTCTGCCAAAATGTCCATAGGATGCAGTCTTTCTAAAAAATTTGCCTCCCATTTTTTTTGGTAGATTTCTTAAGTTAAATTCTTTTATTATTGCTGCGGGTCTTAAATCAAAGTGCTCTTTAATTAGCTCAGTCAAATTAGCTTGTGAAATAACACCTGTATCAAAAGTTTCCACGAGAATGGAAATTGGTTTTGCAACTCCAATAGCATAACTTAATTGTACTTCTGCTTTTTTTGCTAATTTTGCCTTAACTATGCTTTTAGCTACATAACGCGCTGCATAAGCGGCTGATCTATCTACTTTAGTGGGATCTTTACCAGAAAATGCTCCTCCTCCGTGTCTTGCATATCCGCCATAAGTATCTACAATAATTTTTCTGCCAGTGAGCCCCGCATCTCCTTGTGGCCCTCCTACTACAAATTTTCCCGTTGGGTTGACTAGAAATCTTGTTTGGCTAATGCTTGGTTTGATTTCTAAATCTTCAGTGGCAGGAATTACAACATGTCTCCATAAATCTTCTTTTATTCTTTGACGAATTTCTTCTTCTTTTATTATCCCATCTATCTCAGGATTATGTTGAGTTGAAATTAAAATTGTATTAATAGAAACTGGTAAACCTTTTTCGTAATCAATGCTTACTTGAGTTTTACCATCAGGTAGTAGATAATTAAGGACTTCTTCATGCCTCACTTTGGCAAGCTGAATGGCTAATCTATGAGCTAAGCTAATCGGTAAGGGCATTAATTCAGGCGTCTCATCGCACGCATAGCCGAACATTATGCCTTGATCACCAGCTCCGGTATTGTCTTCCAAATCATCGTTAACATCATCTGCGTCATTTACTCCTTGTGAAATGTCTGGTGATTGCTCATCAAGTGCTACTAAAACAGCACAACTATTTGCATCAAAACCACCTGCTTTATAGCCTTCATATCCAATTTCTTTAATTACATTTCTAACAAGTTTTATGTAATCGACTTTTGCTTTTGAAGTTATTTCTCCAGTAAGTAAACAAAGACCAGTATTGACAACAGTTTCGCATGCAACTCTGCTTTCTGGATCTTCTGTCAATAAAGCATCTAAAACAGCGTCACTAATTTGATCACATATTTTGTCCGGATGACCTTCAGTTACGGATTCTGAAGTGAAAATGAAATCACTCATTTACAAATAGTTTTAAAATTAAGGTGTATCCTAAATTAGATTATCGTTATAAATCAATTATTGTAAATTAAATAATACTTGCACAAGGATAAATAGGCTTAAGTATTGATATCCCTAAACAAAATAAAAAAGTGAATTTATACTGTTTCAGCTGAAGATGAGGGAATTTCTTCGTTATCGTCAGTTTGTTCAAATAGCATTTGTTTGTATTTTGCAGCCATTTCTTCAGCCTTACTAAAGACTTTTTGAGGGTCAGTTAGCATATCGCCTGGTTCAGGTTCAAGTGCTTTAGTAGATAATGAAATTCGTCCTCTTTCTGAATCTAGGTCAATTATCATAACTTTCATTTGGTCATTAACATTTAAAACATTATGAGGAGTCTCAATATGTTCATGACTAATCTCAGAAATGTGCAATAGCCCACTAACTCCACCAATATCAATAAAGGCTCCATATGGTTTAATACCTTTTACAGAACCAACAACAACCTCGCCTACCTCAAGACGGTTCATTTTTTTCTCAACCAAAGCTCTTCTATGACTTAGTACTAATCTATTTCTCTCTTCATCCACTTCGAGAAATTTTAAAGGTAAATATTCACCTTCTAAGTCATCTTTAATTTTTCGAGCACTTATATGAGAGCCTGGAATAAAACCTCTCAAGCCTTCTACCCTCACAAGAGCTCCTCCTCTGTTTGTTGCAAAAACTTCAGAATATATAGTTGCATCTTCTTTTTGGAGTTGTCTTACTCTTTCCCATGCTCTTTGATATTCAATTCTTCTAATGGAGAGTGCTAATTGGCCATCTTCATTTTCTTCGCTCATTATGAAAAATTCTCTACTTTCTGAAGGTTGTAAAACATCGTTAAGTCCTTCTACTCTATTTATTGAGACCTCCTGAACAGGCATAAAAGCAGCTGTTTTTGCCCCTATATCTATCATGGCCCCTTTGGGCTCTAGAGCAAAAACGGTACCTTTAACTAGATCGCCAGGCTTAAAGTTATAGTCATACTTACCCAAAAGTGATGCAAATTCTTCTTGTGTGAATCCTGCGTTCTCAAAATCCGTATTTGTTCTGCTAGAGGAAGAATCTGCTGAAGGGATATCGCTCTTCTCGAATGATAAATCTTCCTCATTTTGGGATGCTGAATCATTGTTTAACTCAGACGAATTTTTAATTTCTTGATCCTCAGAAAGTTCTTTAATGGTTTGGGAAGAATTTTCGTTCATTTGTTGTATCGCAGACTACCTAAGGTAGTTAGAAAGGAATGCTACTAGCCTGCAAACCAATAGCAAAAAACATTTGTGATATGTATTCTACACTTTAAGATGCTGTATTTTATGAAATTGAAGCTAATTGGTTTTTAGAACTTCCCTTTAGAGATTCAAGAGTAGAAATAAAATCTTTTACCCCATTAAATTTTCTGTAAACTGAGGCGTATCTTATATAAGCGACCTCGTTTTCTTTCCTAAGATTTTTAAGTATTAATTCTCCGATATGTGAAGACTTGATATCTTTATTAGAGTCTTGTACGATTTGCGATTCAATTCCATCTACGAAATTAATAATGGCTTCACTACTGAAGTTAGTCTTTTCGCAAGCTCTTGATATACCAGTAAATAGTTTTTGTTTATCAAATAATTCTCTGCCGCCATCTTTTTTTATAACTGAAACTGGCATTGATTCCACTCTTTCGTAAGTTGTAAATCTAAAGCTGCAATTTAAGCACTCCCTTCTTCTTCGAACACTTTTACCACTATCCGCAGATCTTGATTCCAAAACTCTGCTATCTGTGTTTTGACAGGTTGGACACTGCATGTGGTGAAATAAGCTGCACTTCAACTCTAATAGTAGAGTAATATCTTAATTATGAAAAGTAAAAAAAAAACCTCTTTAACAAGAGGTTTTTTTTCTTAGTTCATTTTCTATCAAATTTAGGTGGGTCTCTAAAGGCGACAGCAAAGAATAAGGTAACAACTGCGAGAGTTAAAATAAGAACGTAAGCAAAAGCTTCCATAAGATTAAAGATTAAGTAATAAAGTTTAGTTTAAACCCTTCCTGGGATTCTTCTTGTGGTTTCGTCACCAAGCTTCTTGAATAAACCAAATTCAACTTGGTCGCCAATCTCAGCATCAATACCTGCAAAGGAATTTCTGTAAAGAGTTCTTGAAGCGTGCCACCAGTGGCCAAACAAGAATAGCAATCCGAAACATAAATGTGCGTATGTAAACCACGCTCTTGGTGAGCTTCGAAATACGCCGTCGGATTTATAAGTCTCTCTGTCAAACTTGAAGGCCTCTCCAAGTTGAGCCTTTCTAGCTAATCTTTTAACTACTGCAGGATCAGTAAATGTTTGACCATTAAGATCTCCTCCATAGATAGTTGCAGTAATTCCAGTTTGTTCAAATGAATACTTTGCTTCAGCTCTTCTAAATGGAATATCTGCTCTTACATTACCCTCTTTGTCTTCAAGGATGACAGGAAAGTTTTCAAAGAAATTAGGTATTCTTCTAACTTCTAATTCGTTACCTTCTTTGTCTTGAAAAGCAATATGACCTTGCCAACCAGTTGGTAAGCCATCTCCATTAACAAGAGCTCCAACTCTGAATAGGCCACCTTTTGCAGGACTATTCCCAACATAATCATAGAAGGCTAGTTTCTCTGGAATCGATGCATATGCCTCTTCTTTAGTGGCACCTTCATCAATAGCAGCTTGAACTCTTCTATTGATTTCAGTTTTGAAATATCCGGAATCCCATTGATATCTGGTGGGACCAAATAATTCGACTGGTGTTGTCGCTGAACCGTACCACATTGTTCCTGCAACAACGAAAGAAACAAATAAAACAGCAGCTAGTGCGCTAGCTAAAACTCCTTCAAGACTTCCAAGTTTTAATGCTCGATAAAGTCTTTCTCCAGGTCTATTGGTAATGTGAAAAATTCCTCCAATAATACCCATAAGTCCAGCAGCAATATGATTAGCAACAATTCCTCCCGGATTAAAGGGGTTAAATCCTTCTACTCCCCAGGAAGGGGCTACTGGCTCTACATGGCCAGTTAAACCATAAGGATCTGAAACCCAAATCCCCACGTTTGCACAATGAAAAGCTCCAAAACCAAAGCATGTAAGTCCAGCTAGGAGAAGGTGAATTCCAAATATTCTTGGCAAATCAAGAGCAGGCTCACCAGTTCTTGAATCTTCCCATAGATCCAGATCCCAATATGTCCAATGCCAGATGGAAGCCAACATCAATAGTCCACTGAATACTATGTGTGCTGCTGCAACACCTTCAAAACTCCAGAATCCAGGATCAACTCCTGTAGCACCTGTAATATCCCATCCGTTCCAACTACTTGTGATACCAAGTCTTGCCATGAAAGGCATAACGTACATCCCCTGTCTCCACATTGGATTGAGAACAGCATCAGAAGGATCAAAAATGGCTAATTCATAAAGAGCCATAGAACCGGCCCAGCCGGCTAATAATGCAGTATGCATAAGATGCACAGCGAGTAGTCGACCTGGGTCATTAATAACTACCGTGTGAACTCGATACCAAGGCAATCCCATCGGTTAATTTCTAGTAACTATGCTGAATAAACAGCTAAACATCATGATAGTAAGGGTTTTTTAGTCTTTGAGGGATTTTTGTAAATAAATTTATTTTCATGAAAAAATTGGGCAAATCAATTTGCAGGACTGAATTTACAAGGAATTTTTAGCTAAAAATTGTTAATATTTTGGTCACAATTCTCAAAGTAAAACGCCAAAATAAGAAAAATAACTAAAAAAATGGCAACTATCAGATTTATCCGTGAGGATTTAGAGGTCCAATGTAATCCTGGTGAAAATTTAAGGGAATTGGTAATGAAAGAAAACTTACAACTCTATGGTTTAAAAGGTATTTTAGGAAATTGCGGAGGGGCAGGACAATGCAGTACTTGTTTTATTTCGGTTGAAGGTGGAAACAAAAATTCTTTGAGCCCTCTTACATCTGTTGAAGAAGAAAAACTCAAAAATCGACCAGAAAATTGGCGACTTGCATGCCAAACATTGATAAAATCCTCTTCAGTAATTTTAACAAAACCACAATCCCCACCACCCAATTTGGAAGAACTAAAAAAAATTAGTGAAAATAAAAAATTACCTCGCTAAATTGTTTAAGACTGTTAATCAGTTTATAAAATTTGTTTATTTTTCCACTTTATTCCAAGTTATGTGTCTATAGTCTTATTACCTAATATAGAACTACTAATTAAATGGAAACAACTAACTTTGGATTCGTAGCTAGTCTTTTATTTGTAGGGGTGCCAACAATATTCCTTATAGGTTTATTTATCTCTACTCAAGATGGAGAAAAATCAAGTTTCTACTCTGACTCTAGTAAAGGTAGGCTTGGCCCAAAAAGATAATGCTTTAATAAATGCTCAGCATTTCTTTAGAAGAATTTTTATTTTGGAAAAAAAAGCAACTTTCTAAAGGCGGCGATCAAGAATCTCTTGCTTTTTTACTTGATTGCGTAGGCGGTATATCGACTAGTGATCTAAACCTGATATGTATAAATCCAAATGTAAAATTACATTTAAAACAAAACTTAGAATTTTTAGAGTCTATTTGGAACGAACATTTATTAAAATCTTGCCCAATTCAATATCTCTGTGGAATAACTTTTTGGAGAGACTTAAAATTAAAAGTTTCAAATAAAGTACTCATTCCCAGACCAGAAACAGAAATAATAGTTGATATAGTCAGCAAATTATTTAGAGAGAAGTCAGAAAAATTTTTTTTTGTTGAATTAGGAACTGGATCAGGAGCTATAAGTATTGCTTTGGCATTGGCTTATCCATTCAGCGACGGAGTAGCAACTGATATAGATCAAGATGCATTAGAAATAGCTACAAAAAATTTTATAAATTCTTCTAAACAATCAAATTTGAAATTTTATTGTGGAAATTGGTGGTCACCTCTTGAGAGTTTTAAAGGAAAATTAGACCTTGCTATTTCAAACCCGCCATATATTCCTAAAGATACTTATGAAAAATTACCCAAAGAAGTTAAAAATTTTGAACCTAAAGTTGCTTTATTAGGTGGCGAAGATGGTTTAAAACACATTAGGGAAATAATACAAAAAGCACCATTATTCTTAAAAGAGAAGGGCTGGCTAATTTTAGAGAATCATTTTGATCAAGGCGAAAAAGTAAAACAACTTCTTATTAATAATAAATTTACATCAATAGAAATTGTGAAAGATCTTTCAGGTATTGGTAGGTTTACTATTGGAAGATATAAATAAATTATTACAGGTTCATAATTTAAATGAATTTAGTAGACTGCAAATCCGCTTTGAAATCTCTTAAAAGTGGTTTACCTATAATCTTCCCAACTGACACATTACCTGCGATTGGATGTTTGCCAAAATTTTCAAATATTATTTATGAGTTTAAAAAAAGAGATAGAGATAAACCTTTAATTCTTATGGGATCAGAACATAAACAATTAATTGATTATGTTCACGAATCAGCTAAAGAAGATTACGAAAATATAGCTTCAAAATATTGGCCTGGAGCTCTGACAATGGTTATTCCTGCTGCAGAAAAGCAGACTAAAATCCTCACAAGCAATAATCTTACTCTTGGTTTGAGGATTCCAAATTCATATATGGCTCAATCTCTCATGAGAGAAACAGGCCCATTATTAACTTCAAGTGCAAATATTTCAGGTTTTAAAGGATCAACTACAGTTGAAGGTATTGCGCTAGATTTCCCTTCTGTAAAAATTTTAGGTCCTATCCCTTGGGGAAAAAGAAGTGGAAAAGCTAGTACTATTATATTTTGGAAGAAAAGTGGAGATTGGAGACTGATTAGAGAAGGAGAAGTATTAGTTAGGGAATTGTATTAATGTTTTTATTATTATTTTTTGTTTTATTAATTCAATTTTTTACTTATTGGATATTTGAACCACTTGCATCTTTTTTAGAGTATGTTCTCGAAATTAGATTTTTTCCTATTATTGCTCTGATAGGTTTAGTCTTTTTATTTTCAGCAAAGAATATTGAACAGAATTAAATAAATCAAAATGCCGGCTAACAGATTTGAACTGATGACCTTCGCTTTACAAAAGCGCTGCTCTACCGCTGAGCTAAGCCGGCAATCTCTTCATCTTACAATTAGGGAGGGTCAATTATCAGTATTTTTTTGCTTTTTTTAAATTTATTACTTTTTGATATCTTTATTAGCTTTATCAGTTTTATCAGTTTTTTTGAATTTTATTTCTCCTGAAATAGTTCTTTTGATTGGTAAATTTGCAACTAATGCAGTCATTCTATCCTCAGTCTCTAAACTTACTGCCACCTCTTCAAAATCAATTTCAACATATTTAGCAACAACATCAAGAATCTCTTTCCTCATTTTATCTAAAAGATCAGTTGTTAAAGAACTCATATCAACTCTGTCATGAGCAAGTACAAGTTGTAATCGTTCTCTAGCTGTATTTGCACTAGAGGTTTCTCTGCCTAGTAATTTATTTATAAGATCTCTGAGAGTCATCATTTTAAAAAACCTTTGTTTGCATTAATCTCATGAATTTATCTTTAAGACTTTTGCCTTCTTTTTTTGGATCGATAATTGGAACATCTTTATTTGTAAGTCTTTGAGAAACATTCAAATAACATTTTTTTGCAGGAGATCTACTATCTGAAAGTGTTAGTGGCTCTCCTCTATTTGTACTTATTATTACCTGTTCATCTTCTAAAACAATACCTAATAAAGGCAAAGAAAGGATCCCTTGAACATCTTCGATGGATAACATTTCTTGACTAGCCATCATGTTAGGGCGAACTCTATTAATTACGAGTTGGATAGGCTCAATATCTGAAGTATTAAGAATACCTATTACTCTATCTGCATCTCGAACAGCGGATAATTCTGGGTTAGTAACAACAATAGCTTCTTTACAGGCTGCAAGAGCATTTTTAAAGCCATCTTCTACACCAGCAGGACAATCTACTAAGACAAAATCAAAGTTCTCACTTAGTAGCTCACTAATTTTTTTCATATCTTCGGGCTTCATCCAATCCAACATCCTTGGATCTCCAGCAGGTAGAAGAGCTAAATTAGGTTCCTTCTTATGTCTAACCAACGCTTGGTCAAGACGACAATTCTTATCTAAAACATCTTGAGCCGTATAAATGATGCGATTTTCTAGTCCTAAAAGAAGATCTAAATTTCTTAAGCCAAAATCGGCATCTAATACAGCAGTTGTTGCTCCGCTATTAGCAAGTGCTATGCCTAGGTTTGCAGTTAAAGTTGTTTTACCAACCCCCCCTTTGCCTGAACAAATTAATATTGTGCGAGTAATCTTCCCCACGATTTTTGAGATTTTACAAATAATAAAGCCACTTGCAGAAAGTTAAATATTTTAAAGATTAAGTAATTCTTAAATTTATCTAGTTTGAATTAATTTATTGCAAATTATTGATTAATTTTTTTTTTCGATTATGTGTGGTTTGATAATTATCGTTTTTTTATCTATTACCGCAATTTCTGGATAACAATTTTTGGGCTTATCCTTTGGTCCAACAGCTATCACATCTGCAATTCTTAACTGTAGAGGGTTTAGATAAAGTGATGCAATAGAGGCATTTTTATTTCCACTTTTCCCTGCGAAAGCAATCCCTAGTAATTTGCCCCAAACGTAAATATTTTTCTTGGCGGAAACTATTGCTCCTGGATTAACGTCTCCAATAATGCATAGGTTTCCATTTGAAGATATTCTTTCACCCGATCGAACTGTTCCTTTGTGAAGAATATCGTCTTTCTTTTTTGAATTGAATAATAGTAACTTATTTTTAATCTCTTGCTCTTTTATAAAAGCTGAATCTATTTTTAAAGACTTTCCACTTAATATTGTATCTCTATTATTTGAGTAAATGCATAAGGAATAAATATTAATTTTATCAAAATGATTTTTTAATTTTGATAATTGATGAGAACTTATTGATTCATTTACTGCAAAAATTTTTGCTTCTAAAGGTTCCTTGAAAGAAGAAAAACTTTTGAAAGTCTCATGGATATTATCTAAATCTAACAAAGAAAATATTTCTAAATATTTACTTTTAGTGTTTTTTAAAACGATTTCCATTGAATTAAATCTAGGTATTGTTTTTTATTAATAAAATTTCATTTTTAATTTCATTTTTGATCATATCTGGATAAATAATAAAAGAACTTTCTTCGGACCTCATTAAAGTTTTTATTAATGCAGAACTATTTTCTAATGCGCTTTGATAAGTGCCGTCCCATATTTTTAGTGCATTATTAGATTTAAAACCTTTAAAAGACCTTTCCTTAATCCCGCAAAATATTTTTGAATCATAACCATTCTTTTCGCATAATTTTGAGGCATATGCAAGGATTTTTAATCTATCTATCTTACTTAAAAAACTTATGTCTGATGCCTTTAATAAATCTCTATCAATAAACATTTTGCATAGTGTAGAAAGTGGTTCAAAAGATTCATCTTTCCATCTAATCAAATGATAATAAAAGGTTACATCATCATTTCTTATAAAATCTTCAAAATCAACCTTTGAAGGTGAAAAAATCCATTTATATAGAGAATTATCTAACCAAATATTCTTTATATAATTATGTTTTATTGTTTGTAATATTTTTTCCAGAATCCATGTTGATATTTCGTTTATCCTGTGATTATAGATTGTTCTATACATCAAGTTTCTAAGCACAAGGAAATGCTCAATAGCGATCACTCCTTTTGGTTTAATTGCGATATTACCATCAGGTGAAAAGGTAAAAGCTGAAATTATTCTCTCTAAATCTACTAAGCCATAATTAGTACCTGTGTTGTAACTATCGCGTAAAAGATAATCGAGACGATCGCAATCTATCTCACTACTTATCAATGTTTTTAAAGGTTTTGAAAATAGTTGTTTTGATTGAAATAATTCACCAATTTTTCTGGGTAACTCGTTGTCATACTTTTTGAGTATTGAATTTATTGGAGAATAATTTGAAACTAAGTTTTCTGACCATTGTTCGTGATCATGCTCGAATATTGCTTCACTAGTATGGCTCAAAGGTCCATGACCTAAATCATGTAGTAGAGCTGCTCCATAAAGAACAAATTTATTTTCACAAAATGAAGATTTACTTTCAATTAATCTCTTATAAATTTTTCTAGCTATACAAAAAACACCGATTGAGTGAGTAAATCTACTCGATTCTGCACCATGAAAAAGTAATGATGCCGCTCCAAGTTGTTTTATTCTTCTTAGTCTTTGAAAAGCAACTGTATCAATTAATTCCATAATCATTAATTCTTCTGGCTTTCCTGCATCAAATACTATTTCTTTATGAATAGGGTCATGAAAAATTCTTTTAATACTCATAATTATAAAATTTTTTATTTTCAATCTTTAGCTATTTAAAGATTTAATTTCTTCATTGTTTAATTCCATTGTTTGAACTGAAACATCTTCTTTTTCTAGAAGCGCCCCCAGAAATAATTCTGCATTCCTCACCCATTTATCGTCACTACTTCCATAATTACTTGCATCCGGTAGATCAAGTAATTTGTCAGGAGTCATACCTTGGCCTTGAATATTATTCCCATTGGGGGTTAAGTAACTAGCGACTGTTATAGCAATACCACTATCTTCCCCCAAACTTTTTAGGGATTGAATTAAACCTTTCCCATAAGTTTGTTCTCCCATAAGAATTGACCTCTCATTATCTTGTAAAGAACCAGCAAGTATTTCACTGGCACTTGCAGTCCCTTTATTTACTAAAGTCACCATTGGTCCATCAAAAGATGTCTCTTTTTGAGAAATAATTGCATCTTTGATTCCATTTCTATCTTTTGTCTCTACTACAGGTTTCTCACTCAATAATGAATCTGCAACTGCTATACCTGAGCTTACTAGTCCCCCTGAATTATTTCTAAGATCCAAGATCAAGCCCTCAACCTCTTTCTCTTTTAACTCTTGAAGTGCCTCTTCAACTTGTTTGGGGACGCTTTCGCTGAATTGAGTTATCCTTAAATATCCTATTGTGTGAGAATCGTCTCTTAATCTTTTTGTCCTAACTGGTCTCAGATCTACTGATCTCCTCTCTAGATCGACTTCCCTAATTTCTCCTGATTTCGAAGATACTTCAACTAAAACTTTTGTCCCTGATTCACCTCTTAACTTAGACGCAGTACTTGCAAGCCCTAATTTTTCTGATGAGATTCCGTCCACTGTCTCTATCAAGTCTCCGCTTAATATTCCAGCTTCTTCAGCTGGCGAACCTCCAAGAGTAGAGATAACTTTAATTTTATTCTCATCATCTTCACCTAATTGAAGCCCAACACCATTAATCTCACTCCCAAAATTACTTGACTTTAGTAGTTCATAATCTTTTGGGCGTAAAACTCTTGTATAGGGATCTTCTAGAGGTCTTAACATGTCTTCAATTGCAGAATAAGCCTCTTCACTTGTTTCAATTTGTTTCTGTAATGTTTTTTGTCTAATTCTCTTCCATTGAATTTCATCAAACTTTTCTGGATCATAAAAACCTTCGTTTACCAAGGTCCAAGCGTCAAGTACTATTTGCCTGCTATCACTGAGAGCATACACTCTTTCAATCAACAAAATATTGATAGAAAAAACGATGATCATTGATGCAGTGATCACATTTTTGAATGTTAAAAGTTTGTTAAAAGATGAATTCATTGGGTTAAGTGTTAACACCAAGTATAAGAATTTTAAGTAAGCTCTTTATATCAAAGCTAATTTTTTTTTGGATGGCGAATTCTTCATCTGTTTATGACTGGTTTCAAGAAAGGCTTGAAATCCAAGACATAACTGACGACGTAACTTCCAAGTACGTACCCCCTCACGTAAATATCTTTTATTGTTTAGGAGGCATAACTTTAGTATGCTTCCTAATTCAATTTGCAACAGGTTTTGCAATGACTTTTTACTATAAGCCAACAGTTACTCAAGCTTATAGTTCAGTCAGTTATTTAATGACCGATGTAAGTTTTGGTTGGCTAATAAGATCTGTGCATAGATGGAGTGCATCAATGATGGTTTTGATGTTAATCCTGCATGTATTCAGAGTTTATCTTACTGGAGGTTTTAAAAGGCCAAGAGAATTGACTTGGGTTACAGGTGTTGTAATGGCTGTCATAACTGTAGCTTTTGGAGTTACAGGATACTCCCTACCTTGGGATCAGGTAGGTTATTGGGCAGTTAAAATTGTTTCAGGTGTTCCTGCTGCAATACCGGTAATCGGTGACTTTATGGTTGAACTACTTAGAGGTGGAGAGAGTGTTGGACAATCTACTTTAACTAGATTTTACAGTCTTCATACTTTTGTATTGCCATGGTCATTAGCAGTTTTCATGTTGATGCACTTTTTAATGATTCGTAAACAGGGTATTTCAGGTCCTTTATAAACTCTTATACTTAAATCATCATTAGTCCTCCATATGTCTACGTTAAAAAAACCAGATCTTTCTGATCCAAAATTGAGAGCAAAGTTAGCTAAAGGTATGGGCCATAATTATTATGGTGAACCAGCTTGGCCAAATGATTTACTATATATCTTCCCAGTAGTTATCTTAGGAACTATTGCCTGCGTAGTTGGATTAGCCGTTCTTGATCCAGCAATGTTGGGAGACAAAGCTAATCCCTTCGCAACCCCTCTGGAAATACTTCCTGAATGGTACCTCTATCCAGTTTTTCAAATACTTAGAGTAGTTCCTAACAAACTTTTGGGTATCGCGCTTCAAACATTAATTCCACTTGGATTAATGATTTTACCCTTCATCGAAAACGTAAACAAATTCTCTAATCCATTTAGAAGACCAATAGCAATGTCTGTTTTCTTATTCGGGACTTTTTTAACCATCTATCTTGGTATTGGAGCATGTTTGCCAATTGATAAATCACTTACTCTAGGATTATTTTAGTTTAAATTTTAAACATATCTAAATCGTTATACTCATTCCTTAGGAAATGATTCATTAATAAAAATCCAACAATTGTCCAAGTTTGATACGTCCTTGATTGTTGTCCAACCCAAGTACCCGTAGGTCCATCAAAATATTCTGCCCATTCTTGCTTAGGTAATTGATTAAGTTGACACCAATATGATTCCTCTATTAAAGATTTCATTTCTTCCATGAGAATTACATCATCAGAACCATATTTTTTTTCATGCAATAGAACAGCTGCACCAAAAAACCAAAGTAAACTTGGCCAATGACCACCGTTATGGTAACTCCAAGGCCAATTCTTTGGATCCGATCCAGTTTTGTTTTGCCATTCTTCAACATCCATATGAGGATGACAAATCCTCATAGGCATTTGAGCCATCAAATCCTGTCTGTTATGTAAAACTAATCTAAATAAAGCTCTTTGCTCTTCAGGAGGCAGCACTCCGAACATACATGCTAAAGAATTCCCTAAACTGTAAAATCGAAAGTCTGGCCTTCCTGTCCTTATATTTCCAATTAAGTAACCACCTCTATTCTCTAACCAATCTTGTAGCCATGAGGGAACTACTTGAGGTTGAACATTAAATTCATTGAAGTGTTGATCATCTCCATACTGCTCAGTTGGCCTTCTTCTTAAAATTTGCATTGTTTGGCTGGTAACCCAATAATGTTTTAAAAGAAAACTACCTAAATCCTTAACCCATTGATTTGTAAGAATAAGTCTTTGGTCTAAAAGTCTACTAACATGATCTGCTCTACTTAATTCCATTAAATTGATACAACTTTTTAAACATCCATGAAGTAAAACTTCAACTTCTAGGGGTGCTCCCCATACATCCATAGGTCTATCAATCATGAATGCGCAATCTGGAACAAAAAGTACTGGATTACCCTCAAATGTTGGGTGTAGAACAAGATCTAGTAGAAGTTGAATACCTCTTTGAACACTTTGACTTTTTCCGAAGGCATAATCGCCGCTCTTATTGACATAATACCAACATAAAATGGGCCACCATAAACTTGCATCAGCTGAAGTAATCCTCCCTATTGATCTCTGACCATAGTCTCCAATGAGCTTTCCATTTTCTTCAATGAAACTAGTAGGAAATACTCCACGTGTTTGGTAATTAGTGCTTTGTAATTCAAGACACACAGTTAGGAACTTTTTGACAATTTCGTACCGTTTTTGGGTAATGAGGTAAATCATTACAGGAACATTGTCTCTTAAAAATATTTCTCCGTAATTTAATTTTTTATTTTTTGTTGGGTGTTCTAGTGCAGCAACGCTTCCCGCTAACTCGCCTGATATTTCAACCAAAGTCTTTTCGAAGTGTTTTTTTGCATTTGTTACAATTTTCTCCTCATCAGAACTTGGTCTTACTCTTAAATTTTTTTGACTAAATCTTTCTGCCATTTCATTTATATCCCTTTATTTAAGCCTAGTTGTTTAATGAGACTTTGAACAAATAAAAAATTAATAAAAAATTTTTGTATAAAAGGTTGCATAATTACAGTTGGATGGTTTAGTATTTTCTTCTGGGCAGAAATATACTTTTTGCATTATTCAAGAAATTACCTTAAATCTGATTTTTGGTTAATTAATGAATTTTTTGGACATTTGATTTCGGTCATTATTTTCAGCCAGAAGAAGGGTTTTACCTTCGAAATGAGTTATTCACTTGTTGTTTGACTCTGCACCTAGAAAATTTAAAAACTTAGGAACTGATGCTTTTATTGCGTCAAGAATAATTAAATTCTTTTAGTTATTTCAAGATGTACATGCAATAAAGGTGTGAGGTCCCGTCAAGAATATATAAAAATGTCATCAATTGCTAACTTATAGCTTTGATGCAAACGGATCTGAGATCTTGGAAAGTCACTTTAGAAATATTTAATGTGCACTCAATGTAATCCTTAAAATTTAAGGAGGCTGAAACTAAATACAAATACTGAATTTTTTATTTGGATACAGCAATTCAAATTGAGTAGATTTATCTACAAAAGGATTTGAACACAACGGAGAGTTTGATCCTGGCTCAGGATGAACGCTGGCGGCGTGCTTAACACATGCAAGTCGAACGAACCTTCGGGTTAGTGGCGGACGGGTGAGTAACGCGTGAGAATCTGCCCTCAGGAGGGGGATAACGGTTGGAAACGACCGCTAATACCCCATATGCCTACTGGTGAAATGAATTTCGCCTGAGGATGAGCTCGCGTCTGATTAGCTAGTTGGTGAGGTAATGGCTCACCAAGGCTTCGATCAGTAGCTGGTCTGAGAGGATGATCAGCCACACTGGGACTGAGACACGGCCCAGACTCCTACGGGAGGCAGCAGTGGGGAATTTTCCGCAATGGGCGAAAGCCTGACGGAGCAACGCCGCGTGAGGGATGAAGGCCTCTGGGCTGTAAACCTCTTTTCTCAAGGAAGAAGATATGACGGTACTTGAGGAATAAGCCACGGCTAATTCCGTGCCAGCAGCCGCGGTAATACGGGAGTGGCAAGCGTTATCCGGAATTATTGGGCGTAAAGCGTCCGCAGGCGGCTTTTCAAGTCTGCTGTTAAAGCGTGGAGCTTAACTCCATCATGGCAGTGGAAACTGAAAGGCTTGAGTATGGTAGGGGCAGAGGGAATTCCCGGTGTAGCGGTGAAATGCGTAGATATCGGGAAGAACACCAGTGGCGAAGGCGCTCTGCTGGGCCATTACTGACGCTCATGGACGAAAGCCAGGGGAGCGAAAGGGATTAGATACCCCTGTAGTCCTGGCCGTAAACGATGAACACTAGGTGTCGGGGGAATCGACCCCTTCGGTGTCGTAGCTAACGCGTTAAGTGTTCCGCCTGGGGAGTACGCACGCAAGTGTGAAACTCAAAGGAATTGACGGGGGCCCGCACAAGCGGTGGAGTATGTGGTTTAATTCGATGCAACGCGAAGAACCTTACCAGGGTTTGACATCCTGCGAACCTCTTAGAAATTTGAGGGTGCCTTCGGGAATGCAGTGACAGGTGGTGCATGGCTGTCGTCAGCTCGTGTCGTGAGATGTTGGGTTAAGTCCCGCAACGAGCGCAACCCACGTTTTTAGTTGCCAGCATTTAGTTGGGCACTCTAGAAAGACCGCCGGTGATAAACCGGAGGAAGGTGTGGATGACGTCAAGTCATCATGCCCCTTACACCCTGGGCTACACACGTACTACAATGCTACGGACAAAGGGCAGCAAACTCGCGAGAGCTAGCAAATCCCATAAACCGTGGCTCAGTTCAGATCGTAGGCTGCAACTCGCCTACGTGAAGTAGGAATCGCTAGTAATCGCAGGTCAGCATACTGCGGTGAATACGTTCCCGGGCCTTGTACACACCGCCCGTCACACCATGGAAGTTGGCCATGCCCGAAGTCGTTACTCCAACCCTTGTGGAGGAGGACGCCGAAGGTGGGGCTAATGACTGGGGTGAAGTCGTAACAAGGTAGCCGTACCGGAAGGTGCGGCTGGATCACCTCCTAACAGGGAGACAACAAAATGTTTAATATTATTATTTTGTCACCTTAGGTCGATCGGTATCTCACGTTCTTGATTAATTAAGAATTTCATTTCCTAAGTTTTTCTAGGTCACACCCATTATTTTTCCTGGGCCATTAGCTCAGGTGGTTAGAGCGCACCCCTGATAAGGGTGAGGTCCCTGGTTCAAGTCCAGGATGGCCCATATCTCTATGTTGGGGGTATAGCTCAGTTGGTAGAGCGCCTGCTTTGCAAGCAGGATGTCAGCGGTTCGAGTCCGCTTACCTCCACTGATTACCACCTCTTCCATAATCTGTAGAAAGGAAATCTTTTGAGTTGTGATCAAATTCTGAAAGAATCTAGCTTCCTAATGAAATCATTAAGATGCTGGATTCATTGAATTAATTTCATTGTTTTCAGAGAACCTTGACAACTGCATAGATTATTTTTAAAGACAATAAGCATTTTTAATGATGCAGATTTATTATTCGTGCAAATGCATTAATAACAATTCTATTAAGCTGATGCTTCAATTTTGAAGTTATTGGTCAAGCTACAAAGGGCTCACGGAGGATACCTAGGCACACAGAGGCGATGAAGGACGTGGTTACCTGCGATAAGTCTCGGGGAGTTGGAAGCACACTTTGATCCGGGAATTTCCGAATGGGGCAACCCCATGTACGGCCAACTGAATATATAGGTTGGTGCGAGCTAACCCAGCGAACTGAAACATCTTAGTAGCTGGAGGAAGAGAAAGTAAATAACGACTCCCTCAGTAGCGGCGAGCGAACGGGGAACAGCCCAAACCGATAGTCTTGACTATCGGGGTTGTGGGACAGCAATATGGATCAATAAGTCTAGAAGAAACGTTTGAATGGCGTGCCACAGAGGGTGAAAGCCCCGTAATCGAAAGATAAGTTGACCTAGCTGTATCCCGAGTAGCACGGAGCACGTGGAATTCCGTGTGAATCTGCGAGGACCACCTCGTAAGGCTAAGTACTACTGTGTGACCGATAGTGAAACAGTACCGCGAGGGAAAGGTGAAAAGAACCCCGGGAGGGGAGTGAAATAGAACATGAAACCGTGAGCTTACAAGCAATGGGAGCCCGACTAATCGGGTGACCGTGTGCCTGTTGAAGAATGAGCCGGCGACTTATAGGCACTGGCGGGTTAAACCGGAAATGGTGGAGCCACAGCGAAAGCGAGTCTTAATAGGGCGTTTGTCAGTGTTTATAGACCCGAACCCTGGTGATCTAACCATGGCCAGGATGAAGCTTGGGTGATACCAAGTGGAGGTCCGAACCGACTGAAGTTGAAAATTCAGCGGATGAGCTGTGGTTAGGGGTGAAATGCCAATCGAACCAGGAGCTAGCTGGTTCTCCCCGAAATACGTTGAGGCGTAGCGTCTAGTGCTCCAGCAGGGGGGTAAAGCAACCATTTCGGTGCGGGCTGCGAAAGCGGTACCAAATCGATATGAACTCTGAATACCCTGTGTGTAACTAGGCAGTCAGACTGTGGGGGATAAGCTCCATAGTCAAGAGGGAAACAGCCCAGACCGCCAGCTAAGGTCCCAAAATTAACGCTAAGTGATAAAGGAGGTGGGATTGCCCAGACAACCAGGAGGTTTGCCTAGAAGCAGCCATCCTCAAAGGAGTGCGTAATAGCTCACTGGTCGAGCGATCCTGCGCCGAAAATGAACGGGGCTAAGCGTTATACCGAAGCTGCGGATAAATTTATTTATGGTAGGGGAGCGTTCTATGTAGGGTGAAGCGTTAGCGTAAGCGGACGTGGACAGCATAGAAGTGAGAATGTCGGCTTGAGTAGCGAAAACATGGGTGAGAATCCCATGCCCCGAAACCCTAAGGGTTCCTCCGGCAGGCTCGTCCGCGGAGGGTTAGTCTGGACCTAAGGCGAGGCCGAAAGGCGTAGTCGATGGATAACAGGTCAATATTCCTGTACCAGGTGTGTTTTGAGAAGGGGGACGGAGAAGGCTAACCAGGCCAGATGTTGGTTACTGGTTCAAGCGTTCGAGGCTTTGAGAGATGGAGAAAACATCTTGAGCTAAGACGTGAGTACGAGCTGCTACGGCAGCGAAGTTGGTGATGTCATGCTTCCAAGAAAAGCCCTATACTCGTTAAGACACAAATGCCAGTACCCGAAACCGACACAGGTGGGGTGGTAGAGAATACCGAGGGGCGCGAGATAACTCTCTCTAAGGAACTCGGCAAAATGGCCCCGTAACTTCGGGAGAAGGGGTGCCAGCGAGAGCTGGTCGCAGTGAAGAGGCGCAAGCGACTGTTTACCAAAAACACAGGTCTCCGCTAAGTCGCAAGACGATGTATGGGGGCTGACACCTGCCCAGTGCCGGAAGGTTAAGGAAGCTGGTTAGCTTTTAGTGAAGCTGGCGACTGAAGCCCCGGTGAACGGCGGCCGTAACTATAACGGTCCTAAGGTAGCGAAATTCCTTGTCGGGTAAGTTCCGACCCGCACGAAAGGTGTAACGATTTGCGCGCTGTCTCGGAGAGAGGCTCGGCGAAATAGAATTGTCTGTGAAGATGCGGACTACATACACCCGGACAGAAAGACCCTATGAAGCTTTACTGTAGTTTGATATTGTGCTCGGGCTCTGAATGCGCAGAATAGGTGGGAGACGTTGAAATAGTGCTTGTGGGTACTATTGAGTCATCGGTGAGATACCACTCTTTTAGAGCTAGGGTTCTAACGCTTACCCGTTATCCGGGAAGCGGACAGTATCTGATGGGCAGTTTGACTGGGGCGGTCGCCTCCTAAAAGGTAACGGAGGCGCACAAAGGTTCCCTCAGGCTGGTTGGAAATCAGTCGTTGAGTGCAAAAGCAGAAGGGAGCTTGACTGTGAGACCTACAAGTCGAACAGGGACGAAAGTCGGTTTTAGTGATCCGACGGTTCTGCGTGGAAGGGCCGTCGCTCAACGGATAAAAGTTACTCTAGGGATAACAGGCTGATCTCCCCCAAGAGTTCACATCGACGGGGAGGTTTGGCACCTCGATGTCGGCTCATCGCAACCTGGGGCTGAAGTCGGTCCCAAGGGTTGGGCTGTTCGCCCATTAAAGCGGTACGCGAGCTGGGTTCAGAACGTCGTGAGACAGTTCGGTCCATATCCGGTGTATGCGCAGGAATATTGAGAGGATTTCTCCCTAGTACGAGAGGACCGGGAGGAACGCACCTCTGGTGTGCCAGTTATCGTGCCAACGGTAAACGCTGGGTAGCCATGTGCGGAGTGGATAACCGCTGAAAGCATCTAAGTGGGAAGCCCACCTCAAGATGAGTATTGCCATGGCTTAAGCCAGTAAGGTCACGGGAAGAACACCCGTTGATAGGCTCTACGTGGAAGCTTGGTAACAAGTGCAGCGGAGGAGTACTAATAGACCGAGGGCTTGACCAAATAAACTTAATTTATTGTTTTTAATTTATATAATTTTCTATGCAGTTCTCAAGGTTCATCCTATCCTGGTGTTCATGGCGATGTGGAACCACTCCGATCCATCTCGAACTCGGTTGTGAAACGCATCAGCGGCGAAAATATTTAGGGGGTAGCCCCTTGAGAAAATAGCTCAATGCCAGGTAAAAATATTTAAAAGGGTTTACTTTTCTTGAGTAAGCCCTTTTTTATTTTTGGCATTTTGGACACCAATGGGTACTTCTTCCAGTAATTTTTTGTCTTTCAATTAAATTTCCACATTTACGACATTCTTTTCCAGTTCTCCTATAAACATTTGTCTGTAAACCAAAATTCCCATTCTCTCCTTCCAAGTCCCTAAAATCGCTAAATGTAGTCCCCCCAGAACCAATACTTTTTATTAATACAGTTACGATTGAGTCTTTGAGCTTGATTAATTCATTTTTCTTTATTGTTCGAGCTTCCCTAAAAGGTGAGATGCCAGCAGAGTATAAACTTTCATCAGCATAAATATTACCTATACCTGCCACTATTGTTTGATCTAATAAGATAGCTTTTATAGATTTTGTTCTTTTTGTAATAACTTTCTTAAGATAATTTGCATCAAAGTCTTTAGAAAATGGTTCTGGTCCTAATGAACCTAATCCTTTAATTATTTTGTTAAGCGATAGACTTTTATTAATCCACCACATTTGACCAAAACTTCTTACGTCAACGTACCTAAGCTCATTATTATTTTTATCGAAAAATCTTATTCTTGTATGTTTACAAGGATGAGTTGATTTTTCAATGAATTTGAAATATCCAGTCATTCTTAGATGAATTACAAGAAATCCGTTATTTTGTAAATTTTCTAGAGGAAATTGAGCATTCTCATTTTGAACTTCTTTTAATTGAGCTATTAAATATTTTCCTCTTCTATCCCATTTATAAATAAGTGAGTTCTGAAGTCCTTTAATGAATTCTTCTTTGTTTGATGGGAATGCAACAGTTGAATCCCTACAGACTTCTACTTTTTTAATAATAAAGTTATTAAGTTTTTGCTCTAAACCTCTGCGAACAGTCTCTACTTCAGGTAATTCAGGCAATTATTTAAGCTTTCTCTAATTCACTTTCAGCGAAGTTATTTGTATTTGCTCCACCATCAGTTCCGCTTATCCCAGCGTAATTTACTTTATCAAATCTTACTACACAGTTATATTTAATACCTGAGGTATCAACTGAAGCAACTTTACCTATTTCATTGTACCAATATGATTCTGGTCTTTTTACTCTTACTAGATCACCTCTTGAAATTGCCATTACTATAAATTTAACTTTTTGTAGAATAACTCATCATTAATATTCTTAGACAAATTATTCACACATATTAATTAAAAGTTTTAACAAAAATCATTTATTAAATTATTTTCGAATTCTTCTTTAGCAGGCTTACTTCCCATCCATTTCCTACCAGGTATTCTTACATCTAATTCATTCGTATCACAATTGATTGAAAGAATAAGTTTTTTATTTTCTTGATTTAGTACGTTTAAAAAATTTCTACCTTTGATATCTCAGTAAGATTTTCACCAGTTTGAACAATATGATAATTATTTATTAAATCAGATTGTTTTGTAAGATTTTCAGTAGATTCGGAAATAATAAGATTTTGGCCAACAAAGATATAATTTTCATCTTTTAAGTTATTCAATTTAATAATTAAATTTTTATTTATCGAATAGAATTTTGAAATACTTGATAATGTATCTCCACTTTTTACAATATGAATTTTTTTTATTTCAGTTTTTTCTTCAGTAATTGATTCGTTTTTAGCAATTTTCGCAATTCTATTTTTTGGTGAAAATATTTGTTCTTCTGATTTTATCAATGAGTGATTAAAAAAATTAATAAAAATGGCAATTACTAAAAATGCAAATTTCATAAAACTCACTATTTATTTAAAGATAATCTTTAAATTTAAAATCGCTAGGTTTTTGAAAACAATTTAAGTAATTTAAACCTGAAAAATAAACTTTAAAAATTTCTTCACTCTTTCGTAGGGAGGATACCGCAGATTTAAATCAAATAAAAAACCTTTAAAAGTAATAGATTTTTGATTTGAAAAATTGCGAAACCCCGTTTCTCCATGAAATTTACCAATACCACTTTGCCCAACGCCTCCAAACGGTAAATTTGGAATAAGGACTGGTAACATCACATCATTTATACAAATTGTTCCTGAGCTGGTTACTTTTGAAATATGATTATGGATTTTTTTATTGCCTCCAAATAAGTAGATTGCTAATGGTTTTGATGTTTGACTAATCTGTTTTAAAGCTGATTCCTTATCATTGATTCCAATTACTGGAAGTAGTGAACTGAAAAGTTCTTTCTGCAAAATATCTGTTTCGTTTAATTTAGTTCTCAAGATTGTAGGAGATATTTTCAACTTTTTTTTACTAAAAGTCCCCCCAAATAAAATTCTTTTTTCTTTTTTATATTGTTTGAGAATTTCTATTGTTGATGTAAATTGCTTTTTCTCTAATTTTGATAAGTTTTCGGAAATAATTGGATTATCTCCGTAAAAACTTATGATGTATTTCTTTAATTTTTCTATAAAAATATTTTCAATTTCTTTATCTACAAAGATATGATTCGGAGCCATGCAGGATTGACCAGAATTAAAAAATTTGCCCCAAACAATTCTTTTGGCAGCAACTTCTAAATTTGCATTCTTGAAAACAATTACAGGATTTGTTCCGCTCAACTCAAGAGTTAATGGAGTTAAGTTTTTTGAAGCTAATTTCATTATAGATTTTCCAGTTTCAGTACTTCCTGTAAAAAAAATGTGGTCAAAATTTTGTTCAATTAATTTTATGGATTGTTTATTATCACCCTCTACTGTCATTAGGACATTTTTATGGAAATATTTAGAAGTAAGTTTTTTAATAAGTTTTGAGGTCGCAGGACATTTCTCTGATGGTTTTATAACTGCAGTATTTCCTGCTGAGAAAATATTTACCAATGGCTTTAAAACATAAAGTAATGGATAATTATAAGGACCAAGAATTAAGACACACCCAAGAGGTTCATAAATAACTTGGGATGATGATGGAAATAGATAAAAAGGTGTATCAATCTTTTTTGGTCGCATCCAAGAATTGAGTTTCTTTTTTATGAGTGAAATTTCTTCTTTCACTAAAAGGATTTCTGAAAGCCCTTCAATTTCAGATTTACCGAGATCAACAAAAAGTGATTTTATTATCTCTTTTTTATTTTCATCCAAAAGTTTAGAAACTATATTGATATGATCGATCCGCCATTTTATATCTTCAGTTTTACCAGTGAGAACTGTATTTTTTAATTTATAAATGTCTTCTAAATGAAATTTATCAGAAATTTTCATTTTTTACCTTTGAATAGTATTAAATATATCAGAGGATAAATTGAAATAACTAAGGTTTTTAGCCAATTAAATCAAAGCGAATGATTTATGAGAAATAATCAAATTTATTAATATTCCCTTTAAAAAATTCAAATTTTTCTTGGTTAGTATATTTCTATGAGGGAAAATTTTTCAATTAGATTGATATCTATAAATGAAATACCAGAAGTCACAAACTGGGCAAGGTTAGAAGGATTTTCTCCTGGAATGGATGATGTATCAATTTATAGAAATACAGATAAACAAGGGGTATGGGTAGCTTGTCTCGACAATAATCCCGTAGGCTCTATTGCGTGTATAAAATATAATTCCTCGTATGGTTTTATAGGTTTATTTATCGTTAAAAAAGAATTCCGAAATAATGGATATGGAGTGAGATTATGGAAACATGCTCTGGGATATTTAAAAAATGTTGATTGTATTGGTCTTGAGGCTGCCCCAGATAGATTGAATGATTATGCAAAGTGGGGGTTTAGAACATCTTCCATTACAAATCGATGGAAATTAAATGGATCTCAAGATTTTCCATTGAGAAATTTCTATAAAGATCAATTTCATTCTTTTAAAGTTGTTCAGGGTAATAAAATTTCTTCTGAAGCAGTCTTAATTTATGATGATCAAAGAGAACCTAGTCCTAGACCACATTTTCTAAATGACTGGTTGAAAAATTCTCATGGTAATGTCAGTGCAATTGTCGATAATAATGGGATGTGCCATGGATTTGGAAGAATAAGACCTTGTGTATTGGAGGATAATGAACAAGGCTGGAGAATCGGACCTCTTTTAGCGGATACTCCACCACTTGCTGAACTGTTAATAAGGGAGTTAGTTGGTGATTTAGATGCCCAAATCTTATTGGATTGCTCTAATCTGAATCCTTATGCAAATTATCTTTTGTCAAGTTTGGGGTTTGAGGAAATATCAAAAACTTACAGAATGTATAAAGGCATTCAACCTCCCTGCCCAATGAATCAAGTATACGGACTTGCCTGCTTGGAACTGGGGTGATTTCCTTTAAAGCGTTCAATTTACTTTATGTTTATGTAATACTGAAAGAAGTTTGTTTGATTATCAATAAGCTTAACTTTCAGAAGGTTTCAAAATTTTTTCTACAATATCGGCGTTGATTATAGTGATCTCTCCATTATCAATATTGGCAACTTGAAACAAGGTCCATGAATTTGGATTTCTAGCTCCTCCAATACAGTCGATAACTTGACCGACCCAATAATTTTTATTCTTATCCTTGGTATTTTCGCAATTTTCTTTTTTAATTGCGACATGATCACCAGGCTTAACGAAAAGAAACTCAGGAGTTACCGAGCTCACAATAAATAGCTAATAGTATATATATACTATAGTAAGTTATTAGTTTTGTTGCTGAACTTTGAATTATTTCGCAAACTAGGGGTAATTCAAAAATAAAATGGAATCAACTGAAATTGCTATATTTTCAACATTATTAGGGTTAATTTTAGCTTTAACTGACGCTTATATAGAAAGAAATATTCCTGGATGATATTTCCAATTCATTTCTTAAATTAAATAAGATTTAAGCTGGTCTAAAATATCGGCACGGTTGGAAACTAATTTTGTAAAAACTAAATATATCAACCCTCCCATAGCGAGTCTTCCGTTAATTTTCTCTAACTGCTTTAGTTTTCTCAACAGATTAATTTCGCTCTTAAACAAAATTTAAAGGGTATAGAAAATAAAAAAGTATTGATTAATTCAAAATTAAAAAGAAGTTTTTTACAAATTTATAGAAATATTATTTCAAGCACGAATTAAATTTAAAGCCAAGCCTCTTTCATCTCAAGATAAAGCCTCTCGCTCTCAGCAGAATTAATTTTGCTTTCTGAATAGGATTGTTGCTGTTGCTGCTGTTGCTGTTGAGTTGAGTTAGTATCAGGATTTTGGACTTCGCTCATTAGAGGAATAAATTGTTTGTGTTTATTCTCTCATATTTAGAGCTTTTTTTGTCAAAATAAATTCTTAAATTTTATTTAAATTTTATACGTTTTTAATTTTCCTCTTTTGAGTGAAGTTATTTCGCTACGGTAGTTTTAGTGTATAGAAATTTAACTTCCCAATATACAATTCCTAGAAAAATAGCACTTGCAATAATAATTTCAGAAATGGCTAACATTTTATTTTTCAATTCTAATTTAATTTTGGTATCAATTTACACAGAATGCAATAGGTACTAATTACATTTAAGATTTTAAAAAATCTTATTTAATAAAAATAACGCGTCGAAATAATATAAAATTTTAAGTTAGATACATATTATTTTCGTGGGAAATTTCATAAATTCAACAACTCTTATACCTTTAATACCTTTAATAACCTCTTTATTAATTTTTATTTTATTGATAAGTTTCAACAGAACACTCAACAGGTTAACAAAACCAGTTACTGCACTGGTTGCATTATCTTTATTAAGTTCTGCTTTTATAAGCTCATTCGACTATTTTAAGAAAATAGAAGAAGAATTAGTTTTATCTGAATTTCTCAAATTTTTTGAAGAAAAAAATTTAGTTATACATCTCAATTTAGTAAATGAAAGAATTATAATTTTTTTCTCATTAATAATGATATTAATTATTGGAATATCTTTTTATAAATTGCCTAGAAAAAATGGTTACGTCTCATTGATGATTAGCCTAGGATTAATATCTTCTTCGATGATGCTCTCAATATTGCTAATAGATTTCTCAGCACTAATCTAAACTGAAGTAAGCATCGACAAAGCTTGGTTAAGTTCTTGGACATGATTTAATTCATCTTGAGCAATTTCTTTTATTTTTTGATCATTTGGATTATCTATTAAATATTTGGAATAAGTTTCAAAAGCATGTTCTTCGATTTTTATGTTGACATCATAAGCATTGGCTGGAGAGAAGAAATAATAAAAAACCATGATCCAGTAATAGACAAGCACAAGGTGTCTCGCAAAAAATCTATCAATCCAGAACTTATCTCCTCCTCTTTTCTCCATTTCTTTAAGATGCTCAGTTTCGTTAATAGCTTGATAAAAATGTTCTTTCATTAAAAGCATTGTTTTTTCATTTTTAATTCCTAAGGATTCTTTAAAATGAAGGACTGAAAGAAATGCAAAATAAGGTGATCTAGCTATTACTTCTAAAACCCAAAATCTTTGTAAAGATCTACCAGAGTATATGAAGTCTAAGAAGTTAACAGTACTGTTCAAGATCAAAGAATTTAATTTCTTCATAAATTTCTTTTTACTTTAAGTATAATTACTCAGTCGCTCGAGGGCCATAATTTATTGAATTAATTAACAAAAAATTAATACTTATAGTCTAAAAATTGTTACTTCCATTGAAATATTTTTTTTTCATGCATTAATTGGATAGATAAAAATTTTATATGACAACTACTGAAAAAATTGCAAATGCGAAAAAGAGGATTGATGAATTAGAAAGACTTATAAAATATTGGAATGATTCAGACCATGATGAGGCAAAAATAGTAAATTTTACAAGGACCATTGAAAATAAAGTCGCTTAGATTGTGACGATTAAGGCTGATTAACTTTATTTTTTAAAGTGACTTAATATCTTTGAGGTTTCGAATATTGTTTAATTTATAAATAGAGCAATTAAACCTATTCTCAAAAACGGTAAGGAAGAAATAATCTAAAAGAAAAATATATTATGAAAACCTTTTCAAAAAAATATTTAGTTCCAATTAAATTTATACCATTGGTTTTTTGGGTATTAATATCTTTTATGAGTATATATTTGTGTAAGATAGCCTGGATAAATTGAATAACTAAAGAATCTAGCTTCTCCTTAGCCAACCAGGAGCACCGCCAAACCAATCTGATATGTCATCTTCATTTGGGTTGAAATGATTTTCTTTGTCTAGTCCATCTATCCCAAATGATTGTAAGAGGTTATCAATACCCCCATCATTTTTTGTACCATTCCTTCTAAAGCTGTTAGCTTTTTTCAGCCAAAGAGAAATTGTCGAATTATGGTGTGCAAATTTCTCAACATATATCCTATCTTCTAATGTAATTGATTTATCTTGAGCAATTCTTTTAATTATTCCCTGGATCTTTAGTCTTTTTGCATTACTAAGAAGCATTTTTGTTTAATTCATTATTCTTTTTATAGGAAGGATCACTAAAAATATCTTGTCAATGTTTATTTCAACAAATTAACTATTTCAAAAGGTTTTTAAGCTAGAAAAGTTTTAACTCACTAAAAAAAGGGATCAATAAGTTACGCATGATACTTTTATTCATTTATCAAACTTATAATTCCTACAAAAAAGATAAAGAAAATCAATCCATTCACAAGGATACTTTGAAATTAAGATAACTGGACAAAGTTGTTGCACTATAGTAAAAATGTACTAATATTAGTACAGATGTATTATTAAGATATGAAAGTGATTTCATCTTCTCCTTATGCCCCTTTTAATTCAAAAGAGTGGAATTCTCTAATAAGCAAAAATGCAAAGTTTGAAAATACTCCAATAAAAATTCAAAAAAAATTTTATAGAACTTTTACTCTAAAAAAGATTGAAAAAGATGAACTTTTGCAAGAGAAGTATGAATTGCATCAACAAATGCAAATTGTATTCGGATAGAAAAATATTAACTAACAATCTTTTTATTGAATATTATTTTATGAGATCCAATTTTTTGTTAGATTAGTAGAAATACAAGAAGGATTTAATTTGGCTGTAGATCAAGAACTTTTAAAAGAAGTTACCCAAGAACTTTGGAATACCGTAAAAAAATTAAGACCTGAAATTGATCGGCAAACTCGACTTCAATTAGTTTTAAAGGCTTTATTAACTATTGGAGATTTGCCAGATCAAATGCAAGCTGCCATGGTAGTAGGTGTTTGCGCAGAAATGGATAAGAGTGATGTTGATAATGTTGAAACTAATTCACAAACTAAAGATTCAAGCGGAGTTGATACTTCTACAGGCAGAAAAGTAGTTAGAAGAAGTTCAGCTAAATAAACCTTAAACTATCATCCTTTAATATTCTTTGATTCGTTTTTATTAAGTCTATTGAATAGGTAATATGAAATTACAATTAAGAGAGGAACAAATATTGAATGTAAAGTCATCATTAATTCTGTTTGGCCCATTCCTATAAGATTTGACTCGCTTGGAAGTTGTTCTGACCAAGTGCCAACTAAATGCCAGGCTTGAGGAATTGATAAGAAAAACATATAAGAGCTATAAGTTAAGTTTATGTTCAGATAAAGATTATCATTATTGAACCTTTTTGCTTTGTTTATTCTTATTTCTTAACTAAGTATTTGTAGAGTTATAAAAATAACTTGATTCATAAATTTATTTTCTTAAGAAGAGTTTTAAATTCTTTTTTACCAATAATTTTTTCAGCTGCGTAAGCACCACTTGCCGAAACAGCAGGAATTCCAATACCTGGAAATGTACTTGCGCCGCAAGTAAATAAATTTTTCACAGGAGTTTTGCAACCTGGGAAAAGACCTTTTGCTGCAGATAATGCAGGGCCGTAACTACCACAATAGGTATTGGTGAATTTTTTATGCGTGATTGGGGTTCCTAGCATCTTTAAATCAATCCTTTCATCTATGTCAGGGATAAATTTTCGAACTGCATTAAGGAATATTGAACATCTTTCTTCTTTCAAATTTCTATATTCTAATTCCTTTGGATTTAGGTTTTCCCAAATTTCCCAAGGTTCATTTGCGGGAGTATATCCATGAAGAACATGTTTCCCATTAGGGGCCATATTTTTATCCAAAACAGATGGGATTGAAAATACAGCTATATTTCTTTCTGCAGTTATACCTTTTTCCCAGTCATCAACATGTATCGCATGTATTGGCAAATCTTCAAGACCATCAGCATCAAAACCTAGATGTATATGAAGGAAAGAATCACATTTATTAGGGTTCAAAACTTTTGTATTCCATTTTTTTGAAATTTCATTTGGAATTAACTTTTTTAAATTCCAAACATCAGTATTCGTGACAACAGATTCACAACTATAACTAGAACCATTATCAAGAGTTACGCCTGTCGCTAAATTTCTATTGAAGTTAATTGCCTTTACTCTCGAAGATAGAATTAATTCTCCTCCATTTTTTTTAAATCCTTTAATTAAGGCTTTTACTATAGATTCACTCCCTCCTTTAGGGTATTCAAGGTATGAATTTGGTTCAAACCATTCGTTAAATAAAGTAGCCATCGCAGCTGTATTTGTATCATGCATGGACATACCACTTATCAAAAAGCTCAATAAATCAACCCAATTCCTGAGAAAAGGATCCTCTAGATGATTATTTACTAAATTCCCAAAACCTTTATTAATTTTTGGTATTTGCTTGATATTAGGTAAAAATTTTGAGGTTAAATTTATTAGATCTAAGAAATTTATTGATTCGGGAGAAAATGAGAGTAAAGGTATTTCATTTATTATTTGGCTAAGAGGTTTTATTCCGGAAATAAATGATTCCCATTCTTTAACTGATTTCTCACCTCTTAAAGTTTTAATTGTTTGTTTAAAAGGTTCTTCCCCCACATCAAGATTAAAATTGCCTTCTGGAACAATTACTTGCCAACCTTTGTATTGAAATAATTCAACTTCTTCATCAAGTAATTTAAGAATTTGCCCTAAGGGATTAGTTGTCGGCCATTTACCTATTCCACTCCACAATGAAGGACCTGATTCGAATGTGTAACCTTTTTTTTTGAAACTGTGAGCAACGCCTCCAGGCTGTGTATGTGCTTCACATATGAGAACTTTTTTGCCTACAAAAGCTAGAATCGAACCGCAACATAATCCTCCTATTCCACTACCCACTATCACAACATCGTACGGATCCATTAAATATTTACTTTAGTCTTCTCGTAAAACTAATTAGTTTTAGACAAATGTATTAGTTGAAGTTGTTATACTTAATATAACAGCTAGGAAGAATATGTAAGGTACTGCTTTTAAGGGTATGTATCCTTGGCTTTTAGAAATAAAATCCATAAGTTTAGTTACTTTATGTAAACATAATAACGAGATCTTGTTCCTTATGTGTGCCAAAAAATTATTTTTTTGGAAATATACTGAAACAAAGAAATCTTTTTGGAGAGATTTTCTAACTAAGAACATTTTTTGTGAAGTTATATTAGTATTTGATTCTTAGATTAAAGTCTATTATGAAACACTTCCCTGATATTAATGAGATAAAGCTATTAGAAAAAAATTCTCAAAAAAATGGTAGCGGAATTGTACATGAGGAATTGTTAGGAATATGGAAGTTTAAGTATGTATGGGGAAATGAGTCAGATGAAATCAAAAATATACCCAGTTCGATTCTCCAAGTATTATCGGCAAGACTCGAATTAAAAAGTAAAAATAAAGAGGATCAAATAAATTATGAAATAAAAAATTCAATTAATTTCGGATTATTAAATATTACTTTTGTAGGGATGGCAGAATTAAAAGGGCTTAGACCTTTATTGGCTTTTTATTTTGAAGAATTGAAAATTAGTATAAGTAGTCTTCGAATATTTAATAAGGAATTAAAAAAACCAGAAGATAAAAAAATGCCTTTTTTCTCACTTGTAGGAATTAGCACTAAAGATAATTGGTTATGTGCTCGAGGCAGGGGCGGAGGTCTTGCAATATGGGTTAAGTCTTAATTTAGTGGTATTCTCCTGGATGATCGACCTTTCTTACGGTAACTTTATCAACTTTTTGTCCATTAAATCTTAAGAGATCATCTCCTGAAAAGTCATAACCTAAGCGTTGACCTATCAAGGCTACATCATCTGCTGTAGAAGATGAAGTAACCTGCTTTTTTAATTCTTCATCAGATTGCATCTTAATTAAGAATTTTCTTATTTCAGAAAAACTCATTACTAGAATTTGGTTGATTGATGTTTAAAAAAATTTTTATAAAATCTTTTTCTTAGTAAGAACAAGATAAATAGATAATTATTATACTATTTTTATGACTTACTTATTCCTCTATATAGTTGGCGTAATTGTAATATGGTGGACATATCGTGTTGGCTGGCTTGAGGCCCTCAAAACAGTAGTTAAAGTTATAGTTCCCTCAGCGCTTATTATTTTATTTAACATTAAAGCCGGAAGATTACTTTTTAAAAGTCCTGTAGTCGGTTTATTAAGTGCTTTGCCTACTTCTATTTTTATTTTTAGAGGTTCATTGCCTTTAGTTAGTTATATAAATAACTGGATTGAAAATAAAATAAATAATTATGATGATTCGGAAGTTATAGATACTGATTCCGTGCCTTTAGATGATTAAATTAATTCAATCAAATCCAAGAAATAATTCTTTGTGTACAACAAGAACATCAAATAAAGTTGTTCCATGAATAGGACTTAATGGGATTTTGTCTATATTCAATGCTTCTGCGCAAATTAAATGAGCATCCCATTTTGTATCGTGATCACTTATTTCAATTGACCACTCAATTACTTTTTTGAAATGATCTGGCATCTCCGAACCAATTTTTCTGCAAATTTGACATAGAACTGACAAAAGAGGAGGTTTTGATGGCCTTTTTAAATCTTTAATAAGACTAGGTTGTGTAAAAACACTTGTATAGCGGATGTAGTCTATCAATTCATATTCTTCTTTAGAAAGAGCAGCTTTATCTAATGCTCTTTCAAAATCGTCTATGGGTGTTATTGGCCTATCCAAGATATTAGTTGTTGCTGTTTTCTTTATTTGAAAAATTCTTGTTTTCTAAATCTATTTTTTCTTGATTAATTTCATTAGTTTGATTGCCTTCTATAGATTTAGGAGATTTATCTTTATCTTCTTCGTTCATAACTTGATCGATTTCATTTTGAAATTCATTCGATGCTTTTTTAAGACTTTTCAAAGTTTTACCAAGCTGTTTTCCTAATTCTGGAAGCTTTTTGGGACCAAAAATTAAAAGAGCTAAGATCAGTATTACAGTAACTTCAGGCAAACCTACACCAAAAATATTCATAGCTGATAACTATTTAACTAATTAGGAAATCTACTATTAAATATAGTCAAATCATGTGAAAATTTCATTCTCTGAAAAGCTTTATTAATATTAAAAAATTTTGAAAAATATTATTGTTATTAATACTCCTTTAAAGAAAACTAACCAAAGTAATTGATAATCACTCAATTTGAATTTTTTTTGGTACCAATTTATAAGAGTTTTATGTCTATCTATTAATTTTCTCATTTTCACCGAGATTATTTATTACTATCACTTATTTTATCTTAATTTCTTTTATTATTATTTTATAGAAATCCTAGATTAAATTATTCTATTAAATTTTAATCTTTTTCTAAATTAATTTTTTTTCTAAATTATTGAAACTATTCGCTAAATATCTACTATCTGAAAAAAAAATGAAGTACTTATTTGTTGTTGTTTACCTTTTTTTTATAATTTATCCAGCTGAAGCCGTTACCACAAAAATGTTTAAAGTATTGGATACGTGTGCAAGATATCGACTCGGTGAGATTAATGCTAATGAGGCTATAGAAAAACTAAAATTAAAATTAACGAATTCTTCCTCTAGTCAGCCAAAGGACCTAGTAAAAAAATATTGCTCAGTATTTACTCCAAATGAAAAAATTGAATTTTAATCTTAGCAATACATATTTAATTATTCTTTTTTGAATAATCTTTAGCTTTGTTTCGTATTTCTTTAACTTTTTTAAAATTAGTTATTTTTAAGTTAAAAATAACTCCCAAAAAAAGAATAAGAAATAAAAAAATATAAATTATTAATTCCATATTATTGAATTAATAAATCCATCCTAGTTAAATTAACCCTAGTTTATTTCAATAATTTTTTAGTATCTTTTAAAACAAAAAAACTGACTTTAATATCAGTTATTTACTTTAAGGCCACAATAAAAACATATTAACCTCTAATATGGAACTTTATAAGAATCATTGTGCAGATTGGAGATAAAATTCCAGAATTTTCTTTACTGGATCAAAATGGAGTTAAAAGATCAAATAAGGGTTTAAAAAATCCCCTTGTTTTGTTTTTTTATCCAAAAGATGATACGCCGGGTTGCACCATAGAAGTTTGCGGATTTAGAGATAAATATGACTTATTTAAAGTATTAGGTGCACAAGTTTGGGGAGTAAGTAATGGAAGTACCTCGAGTCATTTGGCATTTGCTAATAAAAATAAATTACAATATCCATTACTTTGTGATACGAATGACTCTCTTAGGAAAACTTTTAAAGTTCCTAAAGTATTAGGTTTTATGGATGGTAGGGTAACTTACGTTATTGATCGCAAAGGGACAGTTAGGCATATTTTTAGAGATTTATTGAATGGTCCTGAACACATTAAAGAGGCTATTAGAGTACTAAAGGAAATTCAAAATCAATAAATTTATTATTCAAAGATTTTTAGATTAATAAGTTTTGTTTTATTATAGTTTCAGCTTTTTTTTAATATATGAAGAAAATGGGAATGCAGGCTGTTGATCTTGCTATTCAAAATGGAGTGGATCTTGACGGTACTCCAATTCCTCAAAAAATGCTAGATCTATACAATAGAATTATGGATAAGGAGAATAAAAGACAAAGGAGTGGTGTTAAAAAATCAATGAGAAATAGATGCGTCAAAACGGGTTCTAAGCATTTTGAAAAAGAAACATTGAATCAATTATTAATAGACTCGGGATGGGAAGGTCTCAAAGAAAAGGAAATTTTATTTTTTTATAACTAAAAAAATTTTTTAATTATCTTAAAAATTATATATGGTAATTTTTACTTAAATTAAAAACTGAGATCTAATTACATATTTTTTTGATCTAATTTTTTGAATTATTTAAACCATCCTTTTTTGTTAGAGGAGATTATTTTCTCTTTTTGAGCTTTTGTTTTATTACTTGCTTTTTTGAAAGCCAAGTTGGCTTCTATAACTGTAACTATTGATATGAAAAAAAGACCAGAAATGCCAATTATTTGTTCATTTTGAGAAGGTTCTGAATCTCCTTGTAAAAAAATACCTAAAGCGAACCATGCAGTGCTAGCAGTGATGGTAATAAAATAAGGTTTCCATCTTCTTTGATATAAGTAACCCGATCCTAAACCAGGAAGAAAATTTAAAAAAGATGCTACCCACCCTTTTGAAGATGCAAGTATTTCTTCTCTTGAGGGATAAGACATTTATTTTAGGTATTTATTAAATGTGAATTAATATAAGCAAAAGATATTGCTGCACAAATTACCCAACTAAAGGGTAAGAACATTCTTATTTTTTCTTTATTGTTATTCATTTTTTAATTATGGAAAATATTTTTAAAATCTGTGGATTTAATAGATACTTTAAAAATAGAAGAATTAAAAAAGACGGTTTTTAACCGTCTTTGAAAAAAGTAATATCTCTAAAAATAAATTATTTATCTTTTGAGGCTGAGAGTACTTTAAGTTCTTTTTTTACTTCTTTTTCTCTCTCTTCAAGATGTTTTAGTTGAGCTTTAAAAGCATCTTTAAGTCTTACTTTTTGTGTTGTAATTTCATCAAGCTCTTCTTGATGTTGGTTTTTCTTTAACTCCTTCATTTCACTATCGGAAATAACATATACAGGGCGATATGAAGGTGTTTCAAAAAGAAGATCAAACATTGAATACATAAGTGACCTTTGGAATAGTACAAATTCAATATCTGATAATTCTTTGGAATATGAAAGGATAAATACCGAAGATATTGATACGGCAAATACACCGAATTTCGGTTTACCTAACATAACCGCCCAGTATTTACCGATCGAATTTTAAGGTATGTTTTAAAATATTAAAGAGATGATTCTAAAATCTAAATCAAACAGAACTAAAAATGGATTTAAAAATTACTAAAACATTAGTAATCCCATCCAACGAAATTAAGTGGCGATTTTCCAGATCCTCCGGTCCTGGAGGGCAAAATGTAAATAAAATTGAAAGTAGAGTAGAGATTATTTTTGATTTAGAAGATTCCAAAGTATTAAATGATTATCAGAAAGAAATTCTTAAGAGAAACTTGAAAAAAAAATTAGTAAATAATAGCTTACGTTTAGCGGTTCAAGAACACAGAAATCAGTTATTAAATAGGCAGCTAGCTTTAATGAAATTTAGTTCAATCATAAAAAATGCTTTAAATAAACCATTTAAATTAAGAAAATCTACACAACCTACTAAAGCATCACAAAAGAAAAGAGTTGAGGTTAAGAAAAAACGTGGCGAATTGAAAAAAAGTAGACAAAAAGAAAAAACATATCAAATATGAATAAACTAAATTAATATTTCCCTCGCAAATTGTAATGAAATCATATTATTAATTTAATTTCATTTTGGTTTATTGAATTCAACTAATGATTTCTGGTTAATTGACTCTAATTATGTAGGGGTGATGCGTTTCTACAAAGATAGAGATTATTCTGATAAATCTATTGATTATATGTTTGTTGAAGAAGGAATTATTATGGGAATTCATGGAGAAAATCCTCCATTAATGAAAACTAGAAAAAAAATTGTTATTGAAGAAGCAAGATTATTATGGCAAAAATTGTTAAATGAAGGTTGGCAAAAAACTAATAAAAAATGGTGAGGAAATTCTACAAAAACTTTTTTAAATTTCAGAAAATAAATGAACCTTTAGGGTATAGCCTGGAAATTTTTTCCTGTTGTAAATATTTCTTTTTTTTGATGTCGTTTTCATATCTTCTCAACATCATTAGATAGTTTGTAACTCCAAAAATTATTAAAAATACAATAAATCTTATTCCTGCCTCAAAGTTCATATTAGTATTAAGCTTTATTTTAATCTGACAATTACTATTCAAAAATCAATCGGTATTTATATCTAATTAAAACGTCTAGTAAAAATCTTTTTTGATTTTACTGTATAAAAAATACATAACAAAAGTAATATTAAAATTGCACTAAAGCTTCCGATTGGGTTTGGAATATTTTGTGTAAAAGGCCCTGCTAAAAAAGAAGGTGTATTTTCTTTGAATTCTATTAATCCGTTATTTAATAAAAACCAAATACCCACAAGTCCTCCATGAATTCCTATGCAATTCCATAAAGAACCTTTATCTCTAATTTTTACTAATGATAGAAATATACCAAGTAAAATAAATCCCAAACGTAATCCTACAATGTTCCAAAAAATCTCATTTGATAAATTATGAACAAAGCTAAAAATTATAGCTTGTAAAGCTATTGATATTTTTGTACCATATTCAAATTTTAATTCTTCTAGTAACCAGCCTCTAAAAATTATTTCCTCTGCGAATCCAACACCTAATCCCAGTACAATAGAATTTAACAATATTATTGGCGATAATTCACCTATCCAAGAAATATAATTTTTTTGCAATAGTGGTACCAGAATTAGAATTATTAAAACTAAAGCAAATAAAATACCTTGAGAAAAATTGACAAAGTTTTTTAAGAATTTGTCTTTTGTTATCCCAAGAAGTATCCAAGCACTTGATTTGTTTCGTTTGATATAAAACCAATATGGGAGTAAAAAGATAAAAAGTAAGAAAGTAATAATTGTACCAATTAAGGATAAATTTTCTTTTTCAAAATTAAACAATAAAAGTGGCTGAGATAAAGCCCATCCGATGCTATAAAGAATAGGAATAAAAAATATAGTGGATAAAAAACTTGGTCTTAAAAGAAAAAAACTTCTAATTAGTATCATTACATTTTTCATTTTAGTTTTAATATTAATTAACCTCAGCCTTTACCTCTAATTATTCTAACTACTTGTTCAAAAAGTTTTAGCTTTTTCTTTTTACTATAGTTTATGTTTTTAGAAAAATTAGATAAATCTTTATAAAATTGCCGAGTTATTTTATCTTCTTTATCACTAGGCCATAGTAAGTCTAAGCCCTCTTCATATTCTTCTTTGTATCTTTCTTTAATCAAATTTTTTTTATATCGTAATAATTAAAAGTTTACTTATTGCAAATGCTTAAAAGTGATGTTTATTAAATTTGTGTATTTATTTAAAATTTATGCTGATTAATTTTTCAACTTTAATTTTTACATTATTATCTCCATTGCTTATTTTTGCAGTATTAGTATCAGTTTACTTATTTAATTAGGAAGTATTTATCAAATAAAATTAATTAATTTAAGGGTGTATTATGCCTACTTTTTCTAATGCAAATGATAAAACTGCAATTACCGCCATTAGTGTTAAGATCTTGTTCTTTTTGATGAAATCCATAATGAATATGAATAATCTATTTATTAAATTCTTATACATAATAAATAATTAAAAACATTATATCAATTATGATGGAGCCAATATATTTAGAAGATTTAAATCCTTCAATAGCTTCTTCTAAAAAGATAATTGAAAAATATGATAAAGGTATAAAAGAAGGGGAATTTTATGAAGAACCTATTGGTCAAGATTTTAATTAACCTGATTGGTAAATATGCTTACTACAAAAATAACTTTTGCTTTGGCAGATTGGATTAGAGAGTGGCGTAAGTGCCGGGATAAGAATCCTTCCATTGATGAGTGTGTAAAATTTGTTCAGTGGAAATTAGAAGATTATAAACTTTCTGATAGTGATAAAAGAATAATTGAATCTATTTTGCTCTATGAATTTGAATAAATAAGGGATCATAGACTTTAATTTTTATATTTATCTATAAAAAACAAAGGATCATTAAAATCCTCTTACAAATTAAGAAAAAAGTAAATCAGCATATTTACGGATTTACTGAAAATATAAAAAGTAGTAATTTATAAATGTTGAGTTCGGAGGCAATCTAAATGATTGATAGTCCGCCTGAAATTTAGCAAATTCCAAAATATAGGAAGCGTATTCCTGAGAATGGGATTATTCGAAAATTAAAGTTCAATCAATTAGTCTGATAAGACTTCGCTTTATAATTACTAGCGACAATAGGGACTAAAATTATCGAGAGAAATCCCCGAATTCACGTATTCTAGGTTTATGAGTAAATAGACTTAAAAATATGTAATTTTATATCCTGTAAGAAGGAAATCAAATATTAAAAAGGACTGTACAAGCAGTCCTTTTTTGTTTAACAAATTTCTTCTAAACTAGACTTCTTTTTGGATAATATAGATTAATAAAGTGATTAAAAATATTTCAAAATGAAAGATCAAGTATTGTTTCCGAAAATTGAAGTACGTGAAAAGGGTTTTTTACAAGTAAGTGATATTCATACTATTTATTGGGAAAGATCTGGTAATCCATATGGCAAAAAAATTCTTGTTATTCATGGAGGTCCAGGAGGAGGAAGTCAACCAAGATATAGAAGATACTTTGACCCAGATAAATTCGATATTATTCAATTTGACCAAAGAGGTTGCGGTTCTTCAACTCCTTTCTCCGAATTAAAAGAAAATACGACCAATCACTTAGTTGATGATATTGAGAAATTAAGGATACATTTAAAAATAGATACTTGGCATTTGTTTGGTGGATCTTGGGGCTCAACACTTTCACTTATATATGCGATTAAAAATCCCTCAAGAGTTATCAGCTTAACTTTGCGAGGAATATTTTTATGTAGAAAGTTTGAATTGTTATGGTTCTATCAATATGGTGCAAGTGAGATATTCCCCGATGAATTTGAAGAATATATTTCTGTAATACCAAAAGAAGAAAGAAATGATTTAATAAGTTCTTTTCATAAATATCTAACATCTTCAGACGCGAATCTTAGATCAAAAGCAGCAGCAGCTTGGACAAAATGGGAACTCTCAACAAGTCATTTAATAAATAAAAAATTTGATTTTGATAAGTCTGAAGTTAATTCTTTTTCAGATGCCTTTGCAAGGATAGAATGTCATTATTTTATTAATAATATTTTCTTAGAAGATGATTTTATTTTGAAAAATATAAAAACAATAGAATCGATTCCAACAAAAATAATTCAAGGGAGGTATGACGTTGTATGTCCTGTTAGGAGTGCTTGGGATCTAAATAAGAAATTAAAGAATTCTGAATTAATTATTGTTAATGATGCTGGTCATTCAATGAGTGAAAAAGGTATAAGTATCGAATTAATAAAAGCTGTAAAAGGAATTGAAAATATCTAATAAAGAGAATATGCTTTTAAAAATTAAAGGCCATTATCTTCAATATTTTGTGCAATACTCCTAAGAAGTTCGACTATATCAGAATCTTCGCATTGAGTATCTTCTTTAAGCAAAATGCACTCGTCTCTAATACTTACATTAGTACTCCACCATATACCTGAACTGTTGGTATCGTCCCATTCAAATCTTTCAGACATAATTATTAAAATCTAATAGATACACTAAAGCTTGCATTACTTCATCGTGGATTTATATATTTAATTTCAAAATTTAAAATACTTTCCTAGGCGCTAAAAGGAATCTGGAAATTTCTGAAAATAAAATTTAGAAATCTAATTTCAGTTCGTATTGCTTTTCCTTGGAAACAATTTTTTTATTATTTATATTTTTTCTAAGCCTTTTTCTAGAGCCATGCTTTAAATAAATTTCTTTTGAAATATCCCAATATCCTTCCTTTTTAGTAATTTCCTGAATTTTCTTCTTTGCAGTTTTAGTGCTATTTGGGATGTCAATTATTGGTCTTATGTAATTAATTTGTTCATATTCTTCTTGATTAAATCTAGATAATAGCCATGGTTCATGAATGAAATTAAGTGATATATCCTTTAATTCTGGTATCCATTTTTTTATAAATTTTCCTTGAGGATCATGATCTTTTCCCTGCTTAATAGGATTATAAATTCTATTGGTATTTATAGACGTAGTTCCAGATTGCATTTGGCATTGGTTCCAATGTATTCCCGGCTCATAATCTACAAATTTATTTGCTAATTCAGAACCTGAATCTTGCCATGGTAGCCATAAATTATAGCTAGCAAAAGACATTAACATCGCTCGCATCCTAAAGTTAATCCATCCATTGAAATTTAATGAACGCATACATGCATCTATAAAAGGAAAGCCCGTATTACCTGAACTCCATGAATAAAGTAATTCGTTATTTTTTTCTCTAATATTTTTAAAAAAAGGATGGTATTCCCTATACTCTAGTTCTGGTTCACTTTCAAGTTTCTGAATAAAATGACAATGCCAAGTTAATCTGCTTTTTAACATCATAGAATTATTGTTTTTTGATATATTTGCCTTATTAAAAATTTCTTTTAATGAAATGCATCCCCAACAAATATATGGAGATAGTCTTGTACAACTGTCAAATGATTTTTCTGGGCTAGATATATCTTTTGAATAAGAATCTAATTTATTACTAAAGAAGTATTGCATTCTCTCTAGACCTTTCTTTCTTCCACCTAGCATTCTTCCTGGACAAGTTTCTTTTTTAAAGTTAAAAATTTCGTCTGAGGGTATTTCTCCAATATTAAAGTTAATAGAATTAATTCTTAATGGAGCTTTAAGTAAGTTTTTTTCGGAATTTTTTTGCCACTTTTTAGACCAATCATTCCTATCAAAATTTCCTCTGAAAACTGAAAATTGTAGAAATTCCTTCCAAATAATATTTTTTCTTAAAGCCCATTCTCTTACTTTTTGATCTCTTTTATAAGTAAGCCAATCTCCGGTTTCTTGATGGCTATACATACCTTTGATTTTAAATTTTGAACTAATTTCATCAAAAATATTAATAACATTTCCAGTTCTAATAATTAATGGTTGTCCTATCTCAGCAAGTGCATTCCTTAAATCTATTAAACTTTCTTTGCAAAATTGCCATTGTCTATGTGAATGAGTATTTTGGCTCCAAATATCTACCTCAATAATGTAAATAGGTAAAATATCAAAATCTTTTATAGCCGCACAAAGAGCTTCGTTATCATGAATTCTTAAATCTTTCTTAAACCATAAGATATTTATTTCTTTCATAATTTTTTCTTTTAATCCTAGAAAAATAAGATTAAGTTTGTAGGTAAAAAATATAAAAAATTTTAGAATAACTAAAAATCAAAAAAAAATGAAAATAACAAAAAAACTTTGGGAGGATAATTATAAGATTGCTTTACTAAGTTTAAATACAAAATTTGTTCAAGGTTTAAAGAATGGAAATCTCCCTAAAAATATATTTCAAGAATATTTAGCTCAAGATTATTTCTTTTTAGAGACTTTTGCAAAGGCATATGGTCTTGCAGTTTCTAAATCAAAAGATAAATATTCAATAAGGAAGTTGAGTGAACTTTTAATGGGAGTTTCTGAGGAGTTAATACTTCATGAAACTTATGCAAAAGAATGGGATATTGATTTATCTAATAACTATATAAAAAAAGCTACAAAAAATTATACAGATTTCCTTGACGATACTTCCAAAAGACTTAGCTCTCTTGAAATAATGTTTGCAATGACTCCATGCATGCGACTTTATTCTTGGATAGGTAAAAGTTTATATAAAGAGGATTTTGACATTAAATATAAAGAATGGATAATTACTTACTCTGATGAGAGCTTTGAAAAGCTAGCAGATTCACTTGAAAATCTTATTGAGACCAATAAAGAAACATATGATATTGATCAGGCCAAATATTTATACAAGAGAGCTATGGAATTGGAGTTAGATTTTTTTAATGCATATTCAGATTTCTGATTAAAATTAAAATTTATTTATAGTACTTTTAAAAACGAGTTAATAAATTATGTATTCTAAAATTGCACTTTCAATAGGCGGTAGTGACTCCGGGGGTGGAGCAGGTATACAGGCTGACTTGAGAACTTTTATGGCCCTTAAAGTACATGGATGTTCTGTTATTACATGTATTACCGCACAAAATAGTATAGAGGTTACATGCGTTCAACCAGTAGAGAAAGATACTTTATTAAATCAGTTAGATACTTTATTTGCTGATTTTGGTATTGATGCCTTAAAAACTGGAATGTTATTAAATGAAATGATAATTAATGATACTGCTTCAAAATTAAATACATATAAAATAACCAAAATTATTGACCCTGTAATGGTTACAAGAACTGGCTCTAAATTACTGGAAGATTCTGCGATTAATGCTTATAAAAAACTCTTATTACCAATTGCGGATTTGGTAACTCCAAATATTTATGAAGCAAATCTACTTTCTGGTTTAGAAATAAGGAGTAAAGAAGATATCGAAAATTCCGCAAGAAAAATTATTGGTCTTGGAGCAAAAGCTGTACTTATAAAAGGTGGCGGTTTAAAAGATATGAAAGGGAAGGATTTTTTTCTTGACTTAAATGGTAGAAAAGAGTGGCTCTTTAATAATTTTATTAATACAAAAAATACTCACGGTAGCGGTTGTACTTTGAGTGCTGCTATATGTGGTTACAAAGCTTTAGGTTTTGAGTTACTTGATTCCATACAAAAAGCGAAATTATTTGTTGAGAAATCTTTAGACAATTCTTATAAAATAGGATCTGGCCCTGGTCCCTTAGGCCATAATTAATTAATTATAGAAGTGGAGTTAAAACCACCATTTTCTGTAAGGCTTTTTTAAAAATAAAATTTCTTCTGTTTCCCATCCTCCCTCCAACCACTCAAGATGCTCAAGTAATAAAGATTCACTTTCCCTTTTGCTTAATTGCCCAATTCTATTTGCAATACCATCAAACCTTACTTTCATCAATTCCTCAATCTTGATGTTATTCATAGGTTAAATAATAAATTTTTTCTACTCTTACTTGGATAGATTTTCTTGTCAACTAATTAATATTATTTGTTTACTAGTAGTTCTTAAATATGTATTAAATACAACTTTTTTCAATAGATAGTAATTAAGACTTATTCACATAGATTTAATTAAAGACTAATTTACATAAAAATACTTTTACTATGAATAAAGAAGAAACAGCAAAGCAAAAAACTATTTTAAATGTAGGCTATTGTGAAACTACCTCTGAATGGCTCAATAGAATCATTACTGAACTGGCAGATGAAAATAAAAATTTTGTAGATTTGTCAGTTATTTGTGCTTAAGTTTTTAGTAAATATATTTTATTTTGATTTATTTTCAGATAGTTATTCACTGTAAGAGAAATTTAAAAGATATTTTTGTGAAGTGAATCCTGAACAACAAAATATAGAAATAATAAAACAATTTAATTTATCTCCTCATCCTGAGGGTGGATGGTTTAAAGAGATAGTAAGGAGTAAGAATTCTCTAATAAGGGAAGATGGCCAAAGTAGAAACTTTATTACGGGAATTTATTATCTTTTGGAGAGAGATGCAAAAAGTGCTTGGCACAGAGTAAAAAATGCAGATGAAATTTGGATTTATCTAAGGGGCGATCCTCTGAATTTATGGTGCCTAGATAACGATAATAAGTTAATAAGAAATTTAATTTTAGATTCCAATAATCCAGTAGAAATGATCCCATCTGGATATTGGCAAGCTGCAAAAAGTAAAGGCGAATTTACTTTAGTGAGTTGTTGTGTTGGCCCGGGCTTTGATTTTAAGGATTTTGAACTGCTCAGAAATACAAATCATACTTCTAGATTAGATAAAGCAATTAATGATCTTATATGAGACATTTTTTCGTTTATATTTTTTGAAATTATCCTTTAGATTTATAGGGCTACTCAATTAGTCTATATTTATGAATCAAAATTCTGTCAAAACAATTGGTATTAAAGATGAACCAAGAAAAAATTCACACTTAGTATATTTAAATCAGGTTGATGGATTAAAAGGCATCCTTAATAGGGATTTTGATGAATGGTCTAATTTTGATAGTTGGGAAAGTATTTCAGTTCAGCAATGGATTTTTTCTAGAGCTTTGGAGGTTTTAAGAGGTAAGAAAATTGATATTAAATGCGATTGTTGTGAACATAATGATTTAATCCCAAATGATTTTGAGAGTATTAAAAAAGAAAAATGTTTTGGTAAAAAAAGCTCTTACATGATTGAAAAAGTTGTAGATGAAATTGTATTAGCTAAGGCAAGAAGAGAAAGTGATGGAACATATTCTGCGTAAGATTCATAAATATCTATGGAGTGAAAAATCTTTTACTTACCAGTGAAAATTATCAGAAGAACCAATCGTTAAATTTCTAGTGGACATCTTATGGAACTTAAAGTGTACCGAATCACTGAACTCCTTTTCATCTGAGTAATTCAGTAGATCTATTGGGTCGACATTTTCATCGAACCATGCATCATATTCAATATGGTTGGGTTCAGCAAAATAACTCATATACAATTAATAGCTATCAAAAAACATATAAACGGTACATGCGATACCAAATTAAAATTTTTAATTTTTTGATAATCCAAAATTTTAACTTGCTCATAAAGATTAGTTGCTAGAAAGATAGGAGAAATAATTATAAATTCATGTCTCTCGATACAACCATGGTTTCTATCCATCCCCACTTCACAATCAAGCATGGCAAGATGGACCAGTGCATAGCTCTTTTAGAAGAAATTTTGGCACTGACAAAAGCTAATGAACCTGACTGCCTTTTTTTTAATATCACTACATTTGGATCAGATAAGGCTTATGTAAGAGAGGCATATAAAGATGGTGCCGCCGCTTTATTTCATCTAAAAAATATGGGACATATGATTCCCAAGCTTTTTGAAGTGTCAGAAATTACTGTGCAGGTCCAAGGCCCAGCTAAGGAGATTGAACCCTTGAAGGAAATACTCCCAGAAGCTGATTTCTATGAAGCAATATCTGGATTCTGATAAAGGTTGTTTTTATTGACAGTCGATCGATTGGGGCTTTTAGCCCCCTTTTTTTATTTAGGAATTCAAAATAAATTAATCTTCCCTTTACTTATATCAAGTAGCTTTATTATCAGTACAAATATTATTTTTATGGCATCAACTTTTTATATTGTTCATCATGAATTTAAGGCAGGAAAAGCTGAAAAATGGTGGGAAACAGCTTATGCGGCAATGTCACCAGGTGGTGGATGGGATGATGCGGTAGCAGCTAATAAAGAAAAAGGATTTTTTAACCATTCTGCAAATGCCGTAACTAAAACTGGTCCTATATATTGTTTTTGGGAAGTAAAAGAGGGTATTTCTGCTGAAGATTTTCAGGAGTTTATAGATGGACCCTCTGGTCCAGGGTTCGGACAAGATGCATTGATGAATATCTGTAAACCAATTGACACATCATTAATGAATGGACAAACACCTTATCCACCAGTTTTTTCTTGATAATTGACAGTCGATCTAAAATAAATAGCAATTAGCTTTTTTTTATGACTATTGAAACTACTGTTTTCACCTTTAAACTTTCAAATACATTTGAGGAATGGGTAAAAATGTTTGATAGTCCAGAGATAGATGCATTTCATAAAACGGTAGGACTTACTCCCCTATATCGTGGCAAAAGTTTAATTGATCCAAAAGAAGTTATTGTTATTCATCAAGCTGAAGAAGGTGTAGCTAAGCATGTTTTTTCAGATCCTGAAACCATTAAGAATATAGAATCTGGAGGACATATTTATAGCACAACTAAAATCACAAGTTGGGTTTCTGAATAGTTGAAACTCTAATTTTTAAAACCTATACAAATTTAATTTGGATTATTTTCAAATTCAGTTCTAATTTTAATGAGTTTTGAAATCTCTAATTCGAGTTCCTCTTCGGAATTAAAGCCTAAAACATCGTAGGTTTCTAAACCTAATGAAGTCTCTTTTTTTAGAGTTATTTCCATATTTTTTGGATTTATAATCTAATACTAAATTTTTATTATTTAGAAGAATACTTAAGTTTTTGATTCAACACCTTTAAAGAATTTAATTACTTAAAGTCGACCTAAGATAAGGGGAATTAATTACTTCTTAAATGTCAAGTACTCAAGCCATAGAAAATTTAATTAATGGTTATGCGACCAGTGAAGATTCTTCTTTTTTAATAACAAACGTAACAGGGGATTTTTTGGCTGTAAGACCAAGTGGAAATCCAATCTCTGCGAAAGGATTAGTGGGGATGTTTGATAATAATGACTTAGTTGCAGAATCCTCAGAACTGATCAAAATCCATAAAATTGAAATTTTTGGTGAGATAGCCTACGCGGTTTTTACATTAAATGAAATCTTCAGTTATAAAAGAAACCAAAATAAAGATCTTTCAACTTATACTTGCATTTTTAAAAATGAAAATGGTACATGGAAATATGCCTGGATGCAAAGATCACAAGGAACTACTGATATGAAAACTTGGGAATAAATGAAACGCTTATTTCTTGCAACAATATTATTTTTATTTCCTTTTTCTGCTCACGCTGGTTTTCCAGAAGGTGAGAATGGATATGATCTAAAAAAAATTGAAGAGTCTTTTAGATTACCTTGTGATGAAATTGGAAATGATGATTGTATTGCAAGAGCATTAGGAGTTGGTGCCTGTGCCTGGATATTTGGAATAAATAAGGATAAAGAACCTGCGGAAGCTTTAAAAATTGCAGATACTGTTTTAATTGCCCTTCTGAAAGGAAATAATCTTGATTTAAAATCAATGATTGGAAAAGATGGGTTAATTAGAACAAATATTAAAAAAGAAGCTACTTACAGAATTAACTTCTGTAGAGAAGAAACAAAAAAAGCTATTCCAAAGTTAGTAAAGAAATTACCAGAGGGTTTTGAATTAGATGCAAAGAGAATAGAAAATTTAACCAGCGTGTTCCCTCTGCAGTATTTAAGTATGTTTGAGCAATTTAGTAAATAAAATATGAAACGTTTATTATTGCCCCCAATATTCAAACGTTTTAAAAAAAGTGCTTTCTTCTCATCACTAAATCAGAATACTTGTCCTGTTTATGATGCTGAAGAAATAAAAAAACAAGAACAACAAGAAGCTATTAAAAAGTTATACCCATAAAAAAAGGGCGTTAGCTTCGCCCCAGCCAAAAAGCGGGATAATCCCCATCACCCAGCCTTTTATAAAATCCTAGCACTACATATGGTGTTTGTAAGTAAATAAAATTAACTATTGATGGAGTTGTTTGTTTCTAATAAATTTGTCATGATGAAAGTCCCCATCACCCGGCTCGCAAGAGTCTTTTTTTTATGTCTAGTTTTGGATCAGACACACCATTTATGCTTCTTGCAAAACTTAAAGTGAAGGAAGATAAGGTTGCAGAATACTTAGAAATTGCGGATAAGACAGATAAAGCTGTTGAAGCTGACGAACCAGGAATGCTCCATCATACTTTTGATCAAGATCCTGATGAGCCTCTTCGTTTCGTATGGTCAGAAGTTTATAAAAATGATGATGCTTTACTAGCTCATTTAGCTAATCCAGCTTTAGGTGTTTATCTTGAGGCTCATGCTGCACTAGGAACTGATCTTTCTGTTGAATTTTATGGAACTGTTGGAGATAAAGTTATTGAAGCTATGAACGAAACAGGAGTTCCATATAAGATCTTTAAAACAAAATTAGGTTATAGCAGAGTTTAAGGATGAGAGTATTAACTAATTAGTTCGACTAAATTATTAATAAGAATCTGAGTGCAAGAGGTAACCACAGACATATAAGAAGCATTAGTAAAAGAGTAATAGCATGAACATTTGGGATGTATTGCTCTTTAAAAATTTGCGTCTTCATAATTTATCTAGCTTTCTTAAGTTTGATTTCTCTTCTAATAAGCAGAGCTATTACTACAACACACATATTCATTAGAAATACGTCTAATGGCATTTAATAAAAAAGTCTCTACTTAATTAATAGCAAGATTATTGATCTAAGGTTAGTAAATGAAAATTAAATTGAGATTCTATCAAGCATCAATACATCTTGAGCTTGAATTGTATCTCTCTTGTCTTCATCTTCGGGATCTTTATAAGATTCAATTTCAGCTTGAATTTTTCTCTTATAAACATCCTTGATATAATCAATTTCTCTTCTTTCTTTATTAAGTATAGAAAATGGTGATCTTCTTAAGTTCATAACAATCTCCTTAAAAATAAGTTTTGATTAGCTCCAGTTTTTGTCAGATTCAACAAAGCTATCCAATGTTTGTTGATTTCTGATTTCTTCCTCAAGAATTTCTTCCTCTGATCTTTCTTCAAGCTCAGATTTATAATCTTCTTTTAGTTTGGATTTGGTAGACATTTGCTCATGACGACTACAATAATGTTCTAACTAGTCAGACAGGCCATCCGACTTATAAATATGTACGGTTTGAGGTACTCACATATACGGATAAAGGATCAACAATTGAATTTGAATATGGTTAAAATGTAATGAATTTGGATCAATTTTTCCCTTTAAGAATCATCAGAATTGGCAGACCAATAAGCATCAGACTCCCATCGATTAGTAAGAAAGTATTAAGATTCATTTTTCTATTTCTTCGGAGATATTCCAACTAAAAGTTATCCCTTTTTTAATTGGGTCTTTTTTCATATCATTCATCTCTTTTCTGATTTTGTCGTAGTATGCCAACTCTTCTGAATCATCAGAACCAAGACCATATTTCATGATTGCCGCAAGATATATTCTGTGCATCCTGTATGACGATAATGACATTTCTTATGACAATATTTTTAAATTCTAAAATATATAAAAGTTATTTAAGACTAATTAGTTTTATTGGGCTATAACCTCGCCGAGACCAGAACTCAGGGTCTCTCCCTTACCAAGCGAAGTAAATTATTTTAATAAGAAATAATTATGCTCTAATTTCTGCTCTAATTCGTTTATATTTAGTGGTCTTAAAATTATTTTATTCTTTCAAATACTTATAAACTCAGTTATGGAGATACGTCTTGTTCATGCCCTCGTCGGGACTTGAACCCGAGACCTCTCCCTTACCAAGGGAAATAAATATATTTGAAAAGTATTGTTATTAATACCTTTTTAGAATGAATATTGATTAATTTTACTTTATTAGAGTAAATATGAGATTGAAAGGTTCTTTAAAAAAAAATTTAGGAATGTAAAACATCAAAATTACCTGAGTCTAATTTATCTACATTTTTGAATAATATTGGTCTGCATATTGGCAATTTTGATCGAAAAGTTATACTTCCTGAAAAATTATTTAATCTAAAACTTTTTGTCCCCAAAGAATTTATTTGAATAATTGGACTAGTATCTAAGTTATTATTTAACATTATTTGTATAGTTATCATCGAAGGAGTTGGATTATTGAAAACTAAATCATAAGAGTTTTGAGATTCAAATCTATATGCAGGCGTATAAAGGTGAAAAGATCTTTTTCTAGCTAATAGATTCATACCTTTTCTTGAAATTCCGCCAAAGTTGCCATGAACTGATGATCCAACTAAGGAATTTTTTTTTGGATAATAAATACAATAACCTCTATTTTTTTCACCGAAAAGATTGTTTTTTTTTAAATGAATTTTAACTAGATCATAAAAACTTCTTTTGGCTTCAACATAGTGAATAAATGAACTGTAAATAGAAGATTTTTGAGGGCCACTTAATGTTATTTTGGAGAAAAAGTCATCACTTTTATATTTTTCTTCACTTAGAAAATCTCCTTTATCTGAAAAGAACTTAAAGCAATGAATAACTTCTTCTTTCTTTCCTGTAAATAAAGCTCTAATATTTTCTGCAATAAAATCGGTCCTTGCAACATAAGGATTCCATACAAAAAAATCAGAAATATTAACATTAAAAATAAAATTACTTTTTAGGCTGAGAGGGTTTGACTCTCTATTGTAAATACTAGAAAGTATCTCTACCGAAGATTTAGATAAAGTTTTTTTGATAAAAGATTTTATTTTGCTATCCATTTTTCCTTAATAAATTTTATAACTTTAAGCTTGTCTCGCCCCCACAATAATTCTGAAGGTGGATGAGTATGCTCAAAGGAAAGTTGACTATTTTTAACATCTATATTCAAGATCATTGGTATAAAAGTGCAATTTTTAGATTGAATGAAAAATGTCTTATGGATATTTTTGCTTTGAAGGGACTTATGTATTTCTCTAAGATTTATTATTGTAAAACTATTTTGGCGAGCTTTCCAATTTAAAGTTTTATTTTTTTTGTGAGGATTATAAATATCTAAATCAACCTCACTTTGCTTTTCAGCATCACGATTTATATTCATTAATATTAAAAAACTTTGAACCTTCTCTTCTTGGGATAGATCTTCTTTAAGAGCATCAAAAGACCAAAAGCTTCCTTTATCAATATTGGACATGGCATAAGGATATTCTCCTTGATATGTTGTTGTAGTATCTTCAAAGTGATAATTGAGAGATCCTCTTTCAGCTACTGGAGATGAATCAATTCGTAATGAATCTGGTTTTGGAAGAATGCGTGACGATTTTGGAAATGTGTTTTGAAGTCTTACAAGAGAAACGACCATTTGATCCGAATTGGCATCAATAGAATTTCTTTTGATATCAAAAAAATCGCCATATTTGCACTCTTTAATTGATATGATTTTCCAAATTAAACCTTCAATTTTATACGTTCCAATATATATAGATTTATGATGATTTTTTGATCTGTTTGATTCTTTAAAATTATTAGAGTAATTCAATAATGTTGTTGAAGATTTTATTGTCTTACTAAGAGAGTTTGATGAAATTGTAGGAAGTAGGGGAAAATATGAGGTCACTTTACTTTACAAATATATGATTGTAGGTTGTTGAGAATTTTGAGTTGTCAAATATTGAAGAACGGGTTTTTTGAATAAGTTTAAAACCACTTTTTCAATTATTGATATTGAAGATTTATAGTCTGATCTCTTTTCGTCTAATTCTATAAGCAAAGAACGTAATGATTCCATTCTTAATGTTTTGATACTTCCTTTTAGTATAAGGTTCTCATTGCCGTCAACATCAATTTTAATGTGATTAACTTTTGGTGATATTGAAACAATACAATTATCTAGTTTATCCCCATAGCAGCCTTGGGAATGTTGAGTTTTGAATGATTGTTCGAACTGATCTTTCTGATTGTCAAAACTAGATAAAGCTCCTCCCCATTGCATTCTTTGAAGATTTAATTCAGAGAATCCTTTTTTATTATGCAATGCGATTAAATAAGCTTTTACTATTTCCCCAATATTATTTTTCAAAATATTCATATTTAAAAGAGCAAAATTAAGGGCATCAGGTTCTATGCATGTTGTGCTTATTCCTTTTTTGGCTGCATACAAACTATATATCCCGATATTTGCCCCTATATCTAAAAAATATTCACTTGAATTAAATGAGTCTATCCATTTTATAGTTTCTGGCTCTTTGTATAAAAAACTAGATGCTCTGTATCTACAAATTTCCCCATAATCATAAATTTCAAAAAGAAGTGTTTTTTCCTTGTTAAAAACGGGTTGTGTTTTTAATAAACGCTTATCGGAAAATTGAGCAAATTTTCTTTTGAACTTAAAAATTATTTTATGAATAACCTTATTTAGATTGAGTAACCATTCCCAAGAAGTCCTGTTACTTTTAGCCATTTGAAATAATATCTATTTCTATAATTAGAGCAGAAATTAGAGTGGATTGCATATATCTGGAAATATCTAGCTATATCTGGCTAATATCAAATTTTTTACTTATTCCTTCTAACTCTAGTTGTAGCAACACTTTTGGGTATGCCCTCATCGGGACTTGAACCCGAGACCTCTCCCTTACCAAGGGAGTGCTCTACCGCTGAGCTACAAGGGCAATTTTAAAGTGGGCCGGGTTGGATTTGAACCAACGTAGGCAGAGCCAGCGGATTTACAGTCCGCCCCCTTTAACCACTCGGGCACCGACCCCCACTAATTGAACTTATCAGTTAATGGACACTTTGTGTGAAATTGTTTTGGTTTTTTTGTTTCTTTCTAGATAGCATTTGTAAAGAAAAGACTTTATTGATGATGAATATTTTATTGATAAATGGACCAAATCTAAATCTTTTGGGAACTAGAGAACCTGAAATATATGGCAATAAAACATTGAGTGATATAGAAAAAGATTTAACTAAATTTGCTAAACAAAGGAGTATTAATCTTGAATGTTTTCAAAGTAATCATGAGGGAGAAATAGTAGATAAAATTCAGGATTCTGTAAAAAGTATCCAAGGTATTCTTATAAACGCTGGTGCTTTTACTCATACCTCGATTTCTATTCGTGATGCTTTAATTGGATCAAAAATTCCATTTGTAGAGTTACATATTTCAAATATTTTCAGTAGAGAAGATTTTCGTAAAGAATCTTTTCTTACAGATAAAGCTATAGGAATTATTAGTGGATTCGGTATATCAAGTTATTCCTTAGCTCTTGAAGGAATAATAGGATATTTGAGTATTAAAGATTAAATGCTAGTAGATTTTAAAAGGCCCACTTCTCATATTAAATATTTATCGTCATTAACCTCAGATGAGTGGATTAAACTCGCATTATCTAATCCTATAGATATTCTTATTGACCATGCTCATTGTGAAAGAAAAGCAGCAGGAGTAGCTATTCAATTGATGTTTAGATATCCATCAGAACCAAATCTGGCAGAAGTTCTAAGTCCAATAGCGAGAGAGGAATTAGAGCATTTTGAAAAAATACTTTATTTTTTAAAGGATCTTGGACATTCTCTTGAGTCCTTAAAACCGCCTCCATATGGAGCTGAACTGTCCAAAAATATAAGAAAGGAAGAGCCCAATAGAATGCTTGATAGTTTCTTAATAGCAGGACTTATTGAAGCAAGAAGTCATGAAAGATTAAGCTTGCTTGCGCTTAATTCTGAAGATAAATCGTTTAAATCCCTTTATGAGTCTCTGCTTGAGAGTGAGGCAAGACATTTTGGAGTTTACTGGAAACTAGCGCAAACTAAATTCTCTAAAAATCAAACTTTTAAAAGGTTAGAGGAATTGTCTGAAATTGAGTCAGCAATATTAGTTGAAACTTTTATGATGCCAAGGGTACATAGCTAAAGTTAATAAAAAAAATGATAATAAACAAGTTCTTAAGTTTATTGAATCGATATAAAACTGGTTTGCCAACATTCACCATCGTTGGTGTAGGACCTGGAGATCCATCGCTTTTAACAATTGCTGCTGTGGATGCAATAAAAAAAGCGAAAGTTATAGTTTTTCCAATATCAGATGATAATAAAAAGAGTTTCGCTGCAGAAATAGTCAAGAAATATACCAAATTTAAAAAAAATATACCTATCATCTTTCCAATGGCTAGGAAGGATTTTGATCCTGATGAAATATGGTCTAACTCAGTAGAAAAAATTGTGAAATTTATAAAAAACGGTGAATCAGTTGTTTTACTTTGCCTAGGAGATACCTCAATATTTGCAAGTTCTTCTAATATTTTGAGGATTATAAAGCATAATTATCCAGAAATCATTACCAAAACCATACCTGGTATTTCTTCTCTGTCAGCAACAGCAGCTTTGAATGATTTTGATTTAGTTAAAAAAGGTGAGACTTTAATAATCAAAGAGTGCCCCTCTTCCAGTTCAGAATTAACATCCCTAATTAAGGAAAGTAGAGAAAATAAAACGGTCTTGGCCATTATGAAAATTGGGAAACGATGGAATTTAGTTAGGGAAACTTTAAAAAAAGAGGATATTATCAAAAAATCATTAATTGCTTTGAGTGTTGGTACGCCTGATCAAATTATTCAATATGCCTCTCAATATAATAAGGACTTTATGCCTTATTTTTCTTTGATTTTGATAAGGTTCGATTAATGCCTAAAAAAGAAAAATTCATTGAAAATCAATTTACATGGCCAATATGTAAAAAAATATTATTTCTTATTCTTGAAGATAAGGTTAGTGATGTATTTGTTTGTGAATTAGTTTGGGAAAGACTTTTTTATACTAGAGAAACAACTTTGAATAATTGGGTTTCTAGCGCATTAACTCCTTCTTATTGGTCAGAAAAATTTGAAAAAGCTCCTCAAATCATTTCAGAGCGACCAGCCTCAGTACATTTGACTCGATCAATTCCAAAAGACAATAAACAGGGATTGAAAAATTTTCTTAATTTTAAAGGTTATAAGATTAATGAACTCTATCCAAGAAGAACTAGAAGAGCGACGGCAGTAAATTGGTTGATTTATTGGGCGATTGAAAATGATTGTTTTTCAAAAGATAATGGATTAATTCCAAGTCCTAGTTCGCCACCTGCTAATCCAATTAAAGGACATTTTGGCGATCCAGAAATCAAATAAGTTTTTTTGAATAAGGTAAATGATTCTATTAAAGGTATAGTTGTAATAGATACTACTTTCTTTGGAGAGAAGAATTGATTCTTCCTACAATAGCAATTATCGGAAGACCTAACGTTGGGAAATCTACTTTAGTTAATCGTCTTTGCCAAAGTAATGATGCAATAGTATTTGATAAACCCGGTGTTACAAGAGATAGAACTTATCAAAATGCTTCATGGGAAGGTAAGGAATTTCAAATAGTTGATACTGGAGGTTTAGTTTTTGATGACGATAGTGAATTTCTCCCAGAGATAAGGACACAAGTTTTCTTGGCTCTAGAAGAGGCTTCACTCGCGTTACTTGTGGTAGATGGGAATCAAGGCGTTACTGATGGTGATTTATCAATAGCAAAATGGTTAAGAAACTCAAGATGTAAAACAATTGTTGCTGTTAATAAATGCGAATCGACTACTCTAGGAATATCCCTAGCTTCGGAGTTCTGGAAATTAGGATTGGGCGAACCTAACCCTGTTTCGGCTATTCATGGTTCAGGTACTGGAGATCTTTTAGATCTCGTTATTAACGAACTTCCTGAAAATAATATCCAGGATGATGAAGAAAAGATAATGATGTCAATTATTGGTAGGCCTAATGTTGGTAAATCTAGCTTGTTAAATTCAATCTGTGGAGAAAAAAGAGCAATAGTTAGTGATATTAGTGGTACGACAACTGATTCAATAGATACGCTTATTAAAAAAGGTGATAATCATTGGAAAATTATTGATACTGCAGGGATTAGAAGAAAGAAAAATGTTAAATATGGCACTGAATTCTTTGGTATTAATAGGGCTTTTAAATCTATAGATAGAAGTGATGTTTGTGTTTTAGTAATAGATGCTATAGATGGAGTAACTGATCAAGACCAGAAGCTGGCTGGGCGCATAGAAGAACAAGGCAGAGCTTGCATAATTGTTGTGAATAAATGGGATCTTGTAGAAAAAAATAGTTCAACAATTTATCAAGTAGAAAAAGAACTTAGATCTAAACTTTATTTCTTACACTGGTCAAAAATGATTTTTATATCTGCCCTAACTGGTCAGAGAGTTGATAATATTTTTGAGCATGCTCTTAATGCTGTAAATCAACATAGAAGAAGAGTTACAACGTCTGTAGTTAATGAAGTACTTAAAGAATCAATCAGTTGGAAAAGTCCTCCAACGAAGAGAAGCGGCAAGCAAGGTAGGCTTTATTACGGTACTCAAGTAAAGAACAAACCTCCCACTTTTACTCTTTTTGTAAATGACCCTAAATTATTCGGAATAACTTATAGAAGATATATTGAAAAACAAATTAGAGTAAATTTAGGCTTTGAAGGCACACCCCTCATTTTACTTTGGAGAGGAAAACAGCAAAGAGCTTTAAATAAAGAAGTCGAAAGAGAAAATATTGAGTTAATTCAAAAAGATTAATGAATTTGCTTACCAAATTTTCTGTTGGTCAATACGTTCATGGTAATAGAAGTTGGCTAAGAATTATAGATAGTAGATTAAAAATAATTATGGTAATGATATTTTTAATCACTCCAATTTGGGCAGGTCCAATATGGAGATTGAGTTTAGTTGGTTTTTTACTATTAATTACTTTTTTAAGTTTATTGCCATCTAGAGTATGGTGGCGATCATTATTTTTTCTCTCATGTTTGTCACTATTAATTGGATGTATATCAATACTTGCCTCGTCTGATATTCAATCTCTTGATGGCTACTTAAGAAATCCCAATGAGTTGCAAGTAGTATTGGAAAGCCAAAAAGAATGGAATATTTTGCAAATTCCTTCGCAGAAGATATGGTTTATTAATTTTGGTCCCTACAACTTATCAAGAAAAGCTTTTGAACTAGGAATAAAAACCTCCACTTTGATATTTACCGTTATTCATAGTGTGAATTTGATGCTTTTAACCACATTGCAGGAAGACATTGTATGGGGATTAAGTTGGTTTATGTATCCATTAAGAAAGATTGGATTGCCTACTAGTAAGTGGCTTTTTCAGTTGTTAATTGCATTACGTTTTATTCCTCTAGTGCAAGAAGAAATTCAAAATATCATTAAATCAGTGTCAGTTAGATCAATAAATTTTCGAAATTTAGGACTAAAGAAATCCTTTAATGTTTTATTAATTTTAGTGGAAAGGTTATTTCAAAATATTTTTCTGAGAATTGATCATGGAGCAGAATCATTACTCTCAAAGAAAAAAATTATTATAAAAACCAACAGATTTAGAACTCTTTATCCTTCAAAATCTCTCAATGTAATTGTTAATACATTATCGATTTGTTTTATTTGCATAGCAATTTTTCTTAGAAAACTGTATGGTGCATTATAAATAACACAATATTTAGGTTTGAGTTCTGAGCGTTATTTAAACCATCCAACATTTGGCATGTTATACCAAGTATCTCCTGGGAATGATGGGAGAGATATTTATGCGACTTTATACGCTCAAAAAATGTTTTTCTTGGTAGAAGTTCGACAGAGAGAAGTTTTTTTTGAAGTTATACCTTATTTAGATGCCCGTAATCAGGCCGAATTAAACCTTCAAAAAGCTAGAAGAAAAGGATCTGAAGAACTATCTAAATGGGAGAATTTATTTACGCAAACTTTCTTATAAAAGGTGAACCCTGCAAATTATTTAAAAATAAAAAATAAAATACCATCAAATGTAAATATTCTTGCGGTAAGTAAAGGATTTAAAAGTCAAGAAATCAAGACTATTCAAAATATAGGTCAGAACGATTTTGGTGAAAGTAAAGTTCAAGAGGCGTTTGAAAAACAATTAACCTTAAAAGATCTTAAACAAATAAATTGGCACTTTATTGGAAGAATACAAAGTAATAAAATAAGGAAAATAGTTCAAAATTTCAAATATATTCATTCAGTAGATTCATTTGAAAAGTTGCAAAAGATTTCAAATATTTCACGTGAAGAGAAGAAAAATCCATTAATAATGTTGCAGGTTAAGTTGAGTGATGACCCTACTAAAGGAGGCTTTAATCCTGAATTTTTAATTTTGAAATGGAGAGAAATTGAAGAGTTGAAAAATATTTCATTAATCGGTTTGATGACTATCAATCCTAAAGGACTTAGCTCTAAAGAAAATTCAGGGTTGTTCAAAAAATGTCGTGCTCTCGCTGATTCTCTGCAACTACCAGATTGTTCCATGGGGATGTCAGGTGATTGGGAGGAAGCTATTGATGCTGGATCAACTTGGTTAAGATTAGGATCATTGATTTTTGGAGGCAGATCCTAATTAGTTATTTTTTTATAAAAATCTTATCTATTAACTTGCAGTAAAGTTCAACTAACGTTATTTAAGTATAGGTAGTTTATTCATTTAAAAAATGAATCTATTACTCAAGGTTCTTAAACCTTAGTAATCAATTTCAAGAGGATTTAAAAGGTGTCACTTATTTCTAGATTAAAAGCAGTTGTTGCAGGGGATGAGTATCTCGATGATGATTTTGATGAGTTGGATTATGCTTCAGAGGATGAATTAAATGATATTAATAATTTCAAACAAAATCCAAAGAATGCAAATGCCCTTGCAAATTCAAATCCATTCGATTTTATGAATAACAACAGATCATCAAAAGTAGTTGGTATGCCTGGAATCTCAAATTCATCCTCAGAAGTAAGCTTAATGGAACCAAGAAGTTTTGATGAGATGCCTCAAGCTATACAAGCATTAAGAGAAAGAAAAACTGTAATTCTCAATTTAACTATGATGGATCCTGATCAAGCTCAAAGAGCGGTTGATTTTATTGCTGGGGGCACATATGCAATTGATGGACATCAAGAAAGAGTCGGTGAAAGTATTTTTCTCTTTGCTCCAAGTTGTGTAAATGTAACTAGTTCTTCCCCAGAAGAAGCTTCACCTTCTTCTGGGTCTGCAGAAAACACACCACAATATAGTTTGGGCAAAAATACTACTCCTGAACCAGCATGGGGTAATTCTAAATTAAGTGCTTATTCATGATTAATCTGTGACAGATAAAATTGCGATTATTGGTTTTGGAAATATTGCAAGTGCTATAGTTACCCCTCTATTAGATAACAAATTAATTCAGCCAGAGAATGTTTTTTGTATTGTAAATACAGAAAAAAGTTTAGAAAACATAAAAAAAAATTATAAACATAATATAAACGTTTATAAATCAGGTTCTAAAGATTCAAAAATAATTTGGGATTGTCAATATAAACTTCTTTCGATAAAACCCCAACAATTAAATGATATAAGTGAGGATGATCATATAAAAAATAAGGACAATTTAATAGTTTCAATTCTTGCTGGGGTTTCAATAAATAGACTTACTCAAAAGTTTCCTAATCATAAATGTGTGAGGGTGGTTACAAATATTCCAATAACTATTGGAAAAGGTTTAACAGGGATTTCTTGGGGAGAAGAAATTACAGAAGATCAGAAACAATTTACAAAAAAATTATTTGAAAATACTAGTAAAATTTATGAATTTACTGAAGATTACCTTGATATATTTTTAGCTTTAACTTCATCAGGACCTGCAATTATTGCTTTAATTATAGAAGCATTAAGTGACGGAGGATTAAGCGGGGGATTACCAAAAAAAATTTCAGAAGAACTTGTTATGAAAATGATACTAGGAACTATTTGTCTAATAAAGGAAAAAAAACTTACTACTTCTGAGCTTAAAAATTTAGTAACCTCTCCAGGTGGAACAACTATTTCTGCTTTAAGGGTTTTAGAAAAAAAGAGTGTAAGGTCAGCATTAATGGAATCAATAGTTTCAGCTAGTAATCGAAGTAAAGAGTTTCGTTAGGTTTTTCAATTGTCTTTTAAGTTCATATAAACTTTTTCAAGTGAATTTATATTTTTAGCAATTGTGTATCTCTCAAGTATACGTTCTCTAGCTTTTTCTCCAAGATCTTTTGTAAATGAAGGGTGTTCTACAAGAATTGGGATTATAGTTTTTAATTGTCCAGCCACATTATCAGTTGAAATTACTATTCCTGCTCCGTTATCTAAAACTTCACCATCAGCTCCGGCATCTGTAGCTACACAAGCAGTACCAGCAGACATTGCCTCCAAAAGTGATAATGATAAACCCTCTACTAAGCTTGGTAAGAAAAATACTTCTGCTATTTGCATTATTGCTATCCTAGTTTCTAAATCTAATTCGGCACCCCACCAAATTAATTTCTCATTGCCAAGGTTAGAAAAACTATTTTCAAGTGTTGGCTTCATTGGTCCATCCCCAACAATAACTAATTTGCAATTTTGTGTTTTTGTTTGGCGCCAAGAACGTAAAAGTGCCTCGATATTTTTCTCATTTGCAATCCTTCCCATATATAGAAAGATTCTTTCATTTCCAAGTTTGTTTTTTACCTGATCATATTTTTTACTTGTTTTGCAAAAAGGTTTCCAAATATTTTCATCAACACCGTTTGGAATAATTATTTGTTTTTCTTTAGGTACTCCTAATTTCTCAAGAACATTTTTTTGAGGTTCAGAAAAAATAATTATTTTATCGAACTTTGCTAAAGAGGGAGCATAAAGTTGATACGTTAATTGTTGAGTGCTCGCAGTTAGATTTCTATTTTTTGCATCAAATGGTGGATGAAATGTTCCTATAAGAGGAACATTGATTTCATTACAAAGCTCTGGAAGTCTAAAGTCTAAAGGAGATAAAGTTAGGCTTGCATGTACTACTTCAGGTTTTAATCTTTCCAATGATAGCCTTAGCTCTTTTTCTGCCCTTGGCGAGGGTATTGTATAAACTTGAGATTTAATTAAATATGGGAGACTTACATCAGGATCATTTGCAAGAAATAATGGGTTTGATGAATTTGAACTAGAAGGATTGTCGAAATGAATAAAACTAATTTTATGCCCTCTGGCCTTTAATTCCTTAGTAGTAGAATTACCGTAAGTTACATTTCCACAAAAAGGGGATTTTTTTCCCAACCAGGCAATATGAACCACATTAATTGAATTAACTATTTATTAAGTTAACAGTCAAAGGCGCCATGATCATATTTTTTAAATTTTTAATGCTTCATGAAAATGCTAACTATATATTTCTCTCAACATTTTTAGTGAAGAAAGATCCTTCTCTAATTGAGTAGAGATCCATGTCTCAATAATGAATAATATTTTAAGCCAGACTTTTTTTGGACCCAACAACTCTCCATTAGATTTTATTGGTAATTCTGGAAAAAGAAGTCTCTGTAATAGAGCAACTTCAGATGCATTTATTTTTAAATTACTTTGAGGATCTTCTATGGATGAAAACCCTTCACTTGGCAAATAAAAACAACTCCATTCCCAATTTCCTAAAGGTGGAATAATAGGTTCCCCAGTTTTACAACAATGATGAATTGGTAAATTAATACCCCCGATGGCTAATAGATGGATTAAAGATTGAATACTCATTGAGAGCATTTTAATATCTTGTTCTTGAGACTCTTTAAATAAATAAATCCTATCAAGATGTGCGAGAACGCAAGATAAATAGTCTTGTTGCTTGTCATTATTACCTACTAATAAAAATGTTAATTCAGTTATTGCTTGTGCTGCTGCAAGACATTCAATATTTTTCCCTAGGCCAGAATAGCTTTTTAATATTTTAATTTGACGTACAGATTTAAGATTTCTTTTCCCAAAAATCTGAAGACTTAAATATGTTAAAGGAGTAGCTGCAGCAAGACTACTTTTAGGACGCCTAGCACCAGGTACCGCTAATCTAACAATCCCTTGCTCATCGGTAAGGATAGTTATTAATCTATCATTCTCGCCTAATGGAGAAGCTTTAATACAGAGACCTTTTAGTCTGCACTCACCAGAACCAGACATTTAAATAAAGTTTACTTCTTCAAAAATTTCACAAAAATTGGAAGTTCCCACGCAATTAATTCCATTATCAAACAAATCAATTACCTGCGTCAGTTTTTTTATGCCACCTACCACTTTGATTTGATTTTGTGAGCCTGTTATTTTTAGTATTTCGTGGACATCATTAGATGTAAGAGGAGACCCAAACCCGTCCCCGAATTGAAAATTTTTTATTCCTAATTCCAAACATATTTCTATCGCATTAATAAAAACTTCTTCTTGTAGTTTTGATTTATTTATGATTATTGAAACTGGTAATCCAGATAATTTGACTTGCTCAATTTCAGCAGCGAAAGTTTCTAAATTTCTTTTGGATAAATTGATAAAGTTTGGGATATATTCAATTCCTTTCGCACCCTTATCTTTTGCAAAACAAACTAATTCTTCAATAAATGAAACTGGTAAATCTGCTAAAGGGTAAGAAATAAGTGCGTTTATATCCGCACTGTAATTACCCAAACAGTTTTTAAGATCAGTTAAATAATTTAGTGAAGTAGAAATATTTTTGATATTGTATTTTCTTATCAAGTCGCAATTCACATGGAAATCTTCCCAGGACAGATAAGGGTTAATAATAATCGCATGAATTTTCTCGTTTAATTCATATTCAATATTGGGCATTTAAAACTTATTTAGATTGAATCAGTCCATAACCTCCATGATTCCTTTTATATATAACTTGAAGTTCATTATTTTTCTTGTTTCGAAAAACATAAAAATCGTGATCAATTAGATCTAATTGTTTTCTTGCTTCTTCTGATGAAATTGGAGTCATTTCAAAGTATTTATTTTTAATAGATGGCTCAGGCAGACTTGCTTCAGTTCCTTCTTTAAATAAAGCTTTATCTAAAAAACTTGATTCCATACTTTCAATTGGTAAAGAATCTTTATTTTTAAATTGTTTATTATGAATTGTTTTATTGTTTCTTTCTTTGTATTTACGTAATTTTCTACAAAGTTTATTTGAAACTAAATCAATGCTGGAGTAAAGATTTTCAGTTTTTTCTTCAGCTCTAATTATGGTCCCATTTGCAAAAATAGTAACTTCTGCAGTTTGGAAAGAGACTCTTGGGTTCTTTTCAATTGAAAGGTGTATGTCAGCTTCTTTAACGATATCCTTATAGTGATGGGTTGCTTTTTCTATCTTTGACTCAGTATATTCTTTTAATGCTCCAGTGAGCTCAAGATTCTTTCCATGGATTAAAATTTTCATAACAAATCTAAAAATATTAACTTACTTTCTAAATCTACTTAAATATGGATAATAGAACAGCAATAATTAAACAACCTGATAATATTTCTTTTTTTAATGATGTTTATAAATTACAAAAAGAATATCAGGAGGCATTGATTTTAGATAATTCTAACCCTGACTTTATTTGGATAGGGGAGCATCAACTCTGTTATACGTTAGGAAGAGGATCTAATTACGATAATTTACTATTTTCATTGGATGATGATAAATATGATGTTTTTAAGATTAATAGAGGTGGTGAGGTTACTTGTCATATGCCTGGCCAATTAGTAACTTACTTGGTTTTGGATTTGAAAAATTTTAATAAAGATTTAAATTGGTATTTAAGAAAAATTGAAGAAATCATTATAAAAATTCTTGGAACTTTTAATATAGATTGTAAATCTAGAAAAGGTTTTACTGGTGTTTGGATAGGAAATAAGAAAATTGCTTCTATTGGAATTGGTTGTAAAAGATGGATTACGATAAATGGATTTTCAATCAATGTTGACTGCGAAATAGAAAACTTTAATAGAATTAATCCTTGCGGAATAGAGAATTGTTTTATGGCAAATATGATTGATTACAACAAAAATTTAAATATTCAAGAAGTCAAGAGAATTGTTAAAAAAATCATTCAAGAAGAATTTAATTTTGATTTTATATCAAAATAGAAATTAAAATTTCAAAATGGATTTAATATGGGTGATTTAGCTTATTGGCCTTCAGCCAAACCTCTTTCTAAAAAAGATAAATTTGCTAAAAATAGAGATTTTATTAAGAAGCTTCATCATATAGATCAAATTTGGGAAAAATTAAAATTTAAATGTGGTGATACTTTAGCTGTTTGCGATTTAAGAGGAAAATACCAAGAAAGATTTTCTTATTCTGAGCTGGCTGATTTAATAACAAAAGTCTCTTTTTCATTTAAAAATTATGGTTTAGTAAAGGGAGATGTAGTTACTGTAATATCTGAAAATTCTCCAAGATGGCTAGTAATAGATCAAGGCTTAATGCGTTTAGGAGCTATAAATGCAGTGAGAGGTATTAATTCTCCTTCAGTAGAATTAGATTATATTATTGAGCATTCTAATTCAGTAGGTCTAGTAGTTCAATCTAAGGAGATTTGGCTAAAGTTAAAAAACAAAAAAGAATTAAAAAAAAGACTAAAATTTATAATCAATTTAGAAGATGAACAATTTGAAAGTTTAATAAGTTGGAGTAAATTTATAAGTTCAGTAGAAAAAGAAAATGCACAAAATAATAATTTTGAAAAATTTAATCCAGAAATTGATGACGTCGCTACTATTCTTTACACTTCTGGGACAACAGGAAAACCTAAAGGTGTCCCCTTGACGCATGCAAATTTTTTACATCAAATAATCAATTTAGCCTATATCGCTGATCCAGAACCTGGAACCTCTGTATTAAGCGTGTTGCCAATCTGGCATTCTTATGAGAGGAGCGCTGAATACTTCTTTTTTTCATGTGGTTGTTCTCAATATTATACAATTCCAAAATTTCTGAAAGATGATATTACACAAATTAAACCTGTTGTCATGGCTACTGTGCCAAGATTATGGGAGGCAATACATGATGGTTTTTTTCAGGCGTTGAAAAAAATGCCTTCCAAAAAACAAAAACTTATTAAGTTTTTGATAAGTAATAGTTCAGTTTTCAAAAGAAATCTAAGAAAGATAAGAAATTTAGATATCAATCAAATAACTTTTAAATCAAAAATCCCCTTACTGGGTTCTGTGATTGGTCGATATCCTTTACATAAATTGTCGACTATTTTTTTATGGCCGAATATTCTTAGACAACTATGCGGAGAAAAACTGAAATTTCCTATTAACGGCGGAGGAGCATTGCCAGAACATGTGGATCTTTTTTTTGAATCTTTAGGTGTAGATGTTTTGGTGGGGTATGGCCTCACAGAAACTAGTCCAGTATTAACTTGTAGGAGAAGAGAATTAAATGTTAGAAGATCATCCGGTCAGCCTCTAGCATTTACTGAAATCAAAATAGTAAATGATGATAAAAAAAAGATTCTGAAGTTCAGAGAAGTCGGAAAAATTCTTGTTAAGGGACCACAAGTAATGAAAGGTTATCTTAATAATGAATTAGCTACAAAAGATGTTTTATCTAAGGATGGTTGGTTTGATACTGGTGATTTAGGTTTCTTAATACCAAATGGTTCTCTTTTTATAACAGGAAGAGTTAAGGATACAATAGTGCTATCAAGTGGTGAAAATATAGAACCGAATCCGCTTGAGACCAAAATCCTTAGTTCTGAATTTATTAATCAGATTCAACTAGTAGGACAAGACAAGAAATGTTTAACAGCCCTTGTAGTGCCTAATGTCGAATTGGTTAAAAACAAGTTTTTGGAAGAAGAACTTTCACAATTAAACCTGAATAAAAATATTAGTAAATTTTTTAAATCACAAATTAATAATTTGCTTAAAAGTCGATTAGGAGCAAGATCAGAAGAACAAATATTAGATTGTTATTTTGTTGATGCCTTTACTTTAGAAAATGGGTTGTTAACACAAACTCTTAAACAAAAAAGAAAAGAAATAGAAAAAAAGTATTCATTACAAATAGAAAATATGTATGAAAACAAATTTAGTAAGAAAATTTGATTTGTTCTATCTATATTGAAAAGGTAATTTAATTTTTTATGGAAACAAAAAACTCAATATCTATAAAGCGCTCAATAGCTATTAAAGCTGTAGTTACTCCAACTTGGAAGGAAGATGCTGAAAAAGAATTAAGTAAAGCAATTTCAAATATTGATCAGCAATTATCTCAACTTGAGCAGGAGGGGCAGCAAATAGTAAATAATATTAGATCCCAATCGGTTAATCCTCTAGATCCAAGAGTTCAAGAGCAGGTTAGTCAGGTGCAACAACAAGTTGCAGCAAAACGAAATGAAATTGAAGAACAAAAAAGAAATCTACTTCAACAACAGAGTCAAGTTCACGAATTAAAAATGGATGAAATTGTTGATCAAGGACAAGTGGATAGTTTCTGTGATGTCACTGTTGGCGACAATCTTATTGAAAAAATGCAAGTCTCGATAACTGTTAAAGATGGAGTTATTCAATCGATAGATAATAATTAAAGAGAAGATTTAGTATTTTTGATAAAAATAAGTAAAGCTTAATTTCGAAAAGTTTTAAATTCTAATCGATCTAAATTATTACTTTCTTAAGTTTTAAGAGTTCCCACTGTGAACATGATTTCGTATAATTAAAGCAAGAGTTTAAAGGGTTCTTAATCATAAAAACTTTAGGAAGTTTGGTAGAAATCCCTTGAAACTTATGTAATAACAATTTTCTTATGTCTCACGAAATATTCATGCCTGCCTTGAGTTCTACTATGACGGAGGGCAAGATTGTGGAATGGTTGAAAAATCCAGGAGATAAAGTTGAAAGAGGTGAATCTGTCTTGGTTGTTGAATCTGACAAGGCAGATATGGATGTTGAATCTTTTCAAGATGGATATCTTGCGGCTGTTTTAATGCCTGCCGGCAGTACTGCACCAGTAGGAGAGACTATTGGTCTTATTGTAGAAAATGAGGATGAGATAGCTTCTGTTCAAGAACAAAATAAAGGAAATCAAACCGAAGTTTCTAGCTCGGATCAACTTGAATTGGTAAGTAATAAAACTGAAGAAAAACCAGTGGTCCAAAGTGAAATTGTAGAAAAACAAGAAAAAGAAGTTGTATTAAAAAGTGAAAAGGTAGCCCCATCTTTTAATAGCGATCAAATTAATGCCGCTACAAATAATGTTTCTTCGAGGATAATTGCATCTCCAAGAGCTAAAAAACTAGCCTCTCAAATGGGTATTGATTTAGCAAAAGTTCATGGATCTGGTCCGCACGGAAGGATTCAAGCCGATGATATTTTAAAAGCTAATGGACAACCTGTTTCTATACCATGGATAGGAGAAGGTGGTTCTCCTGCAAGTATTCCTGGTTCAAATTTGGGAGTTGAAAGTAAACCAGAAACTTCAGGAAATAGTTTTGGTAATCCTGGAGAAACAATTCAATTTAATACTCTTCAAAAAGCGGTAAATAAAAATATGGAATCTAGTTTAGATGTGCCATGTTTTAGGGTGGGATACTCCATCAACACAGATAAATTAGATAATTTCTACAAAAAAGTAAAACAGAACGGAGTGACTATGACTGCTTTATTAGTAAAGGCAGTTGCAAAGACACTAAAGAAACATCCTCAAGTTAACTCAAGTTTTTCAGAAAATGGAATTTCTTATCCAGAAAATATAAATGTCGCTGTTGCTGTTGCGATGGAAGATGGTGGACTAATAACTCCAGTTTTAAAAGAACCATGCAATACTGATTTATTTGAATTGTCTAGGGAATGGAAAGATCTCGTAAAAAGATCAAGATCAAAACAATTAGAACCTCATGAATACTCAACTGGAACCTTCACTTTATCTAACCTTGGGATGTTTGGAGTTGATAGATTTGACGCAATTCTTCCTCCAAGTACCGGTGCTATTTTAGCCATAGCATCATCGAAACCAACCGTTGTTGCTAGTAGTGATGGTTCAATATCTGTTAAAAAAATAATGCAAGTAAATCTAACAGCTGATCATAGAGTGATCTATGGAGCTGATGGAGCTTTATTCTTAAAAGACTTGGCATCCCTAATTGAAGATGAGCCAGAGACTCTTGTCTCCTAAATTTAATTGATTTCTCAAATTAATAATGAAGAAAGAGATTATAAGCTTGAAGCTTATGATTATTTACTTGATCCTTCATTAATTGCTAGTAAACCTTCTACAATTAGACATGAATCAAGATTGATGATAGTTAGAAATAGTGTTTTAGAAGAAGATTGCTTAACTAATAAATTTACTAAGAATCTTTTAGATGAATTTAGAGAAGGCGATCTTGTGGTTGTAAACAATACTAAAGTAATGAAAGCTAGGTTAAAGGCTGAATTAGAAAATAAGACATTAGTCGAATTATTAGTTTTAGAAAGATCCCATGAATGTGTTTGGTTATGTTTAGCAAAGCCTGCGAAAAAGTTAAAAATAAATAGAAAATTAAAATTAAAATCTCCTTTAGCACGAGATATTAATTTGATTGTTGATGGGGTTGATGAAGAAACTGGAGGGAGATTTATTAAATTTCCGGAAAATATAACTTGTCTCAATTCAATGAATGACCTTCTTGATAAATACGGGGAAATTCCACTCCCTCCTTATATAAAAAATTCCGAAGAAGAATCTTTTCATGAGAAAAGTTATCAAACTGAGTATGCAACTAATCCGGGGGCAGTTGCTGCACCAACAGCTGGTTTACACTTAAGCAAAAGTCTTATTTCTAATCTAAAAAAAAAAGGAGTAATAATCTTACCGATAACTTTGCACGTGGGTTATGGAACATTCAAACCAATTGATCAAGAAGATTTAAGTAACTTAAAACTTCATAAAGAATGGGTAAGTGTTAATGAGGAAGTGGTGGAGGAAATAAAAAGAATAAAGAAAACGGATAGAAGAATAATTGCTATTGGTACAACTAGCGTAAGAGCTCTTGAAAGTTGTTATTCTCACGAAAATAATGATTTTGTTCCCATAGCTAAATATGTAGATTTAGTAATTAAGCCAGGTTATAAATTTAAGGTAGTTGATGGATTATTAACTAATTTTCATCTTCCTAAAAGTTCATTATTACTTTTAGTAAGTGCAATGATTGGTAGAAAAAGATTATTAGATTTGTATAAGAAAGCCATAGAAGAAAAATTTAGATTTTTCTCTTATGGCGATGCGATGTATATTTCACCAGATTCACTACTGGATAAAAAATAGATTTAGGCTTTGACTGGTTCTTGAATGATTCCGCTTGGAACTTCAGTAAACATAATTGATGATAAATACCTCTCAGCTAGATCAGGTAGAACGACTACAATTGTCTTACCAGCATATTCATCTTGTTCAGCTAATCTAACAGCAGCAGCAGCAGCAGCTCCACAAGATATTCCTACTAATAGACCTTCCTCTTTAGCTAATCTAAGAGCCATCTCTATTGATTCGTCATTTGTCACTTGTTCAACCTTGTCAACAATTGATAAGTCTAGGTTCTTGGGAATAAATCCTGCTCCAATTCCTTGGATTTTATGTGGTCCGGATTTAACCTCTTCTCCATTCATTGTCTGTGTAATAACAGGACTATGTGATGGTTCTACAGCTACAGAAGTAATATTCTTGCCCTTTTCTTGCTTAATGTATCTTGAAACTCCTGTAATTGTGCCGCCAGTTCCAACCCCTGCAACTAGGACATCAATTTCACCATCGCAATCATCCCAGATTTCTGGCCCAGTAGTTTTGAAATGAATTTCAGGGTTCGCTGGATTATCAAATTGACCTGGCATGAAATATTGAGAAGGATTAGTTTCTGCAATTTCTTTAGCTTTAGCTATTGCTCCTGGCATACCTTTAGATGCCTCTGTTAATACAATTTCAGCACCCAACACTGCCATAACCCTTCTTCTTTCAATTGACATGGATTCTGGCATTGTAAGGATCAGTTTATAACCTCTTGCTGAAGCAGTAAAAGCTAGAGCAATTCCTGTATTTCCAGAAGTTGGCTCAACAATAGTTTTGTCTTTTGTAAGTTTCCCACTTTTCTCTGCATCCCAGATCATGTTTGCGCCAATCCTACATTTGACACTATAAGCGGGGTTTCTACCTTCAATTTTTGCAAGTACTGTAGCTTTCGCGTTTTTAGTAACTGATTTTAATTTTACTAATGGAGTGTTTCCAATAGCAAAACTGTTGTCCTCATAAATTTTTGCCATTTATATATTGAGAAAATATATATTAATACTAACTATTTTTCAGAAAAATAGTATATAAGTTTCTATACGGTAAATACTAGGAATTTAGAAATTATTTAGTGCTTCAGAAAAGCTTTTCCATAATTGATCTTGGTCTTCTAATCCAACTGATACTCTAATAAGGTGCGAAGGTATACCAAAACTTTCAGCCCAATCCAACTCGTCATAATGAGCTAGTAAAACATAAGGACAAACTAGAGTAAATTTTGTACCTAAACTAGGTCCTTTAGATACTTGTAGAGAATCATAAAATTTCTTAGCTTTGTTCAATCCTCCATTTAATTCAAATGATAATAAGCAGCCGTATCCTCCATCAGAAGTAAGTAAAGAATTAAAATTTGGACAATTTTCAGGATGGAAAATGTTTTTAATCTCGCTATGGGTCTCTAATCTTTTTTTTAATTCTAAACATGCTTTATTTTGTTCAAAAACTCTTTGATTTACATCTCTACTAACTTTCTCTAGATAAACTGTATCTCCATCGGAAAGTGTTGGAAGATTAATCTCGTTTAATGCATTTCTAAATTGATCAATCCATTTGCTTTTTGGATTTAGTATTAATGATCCTGCAAGAATATCACCACTACCTGAAAAAATTTTTGTAAGTGAAGTAAAAACTATATCTGCATGTTCTAGGGAATTTATATTTAAATTTGAACCAATTGTATCGTCAACAATTAAAGGAATATTTAACTTTTTTGCTATTGTTGAAATTTTTTTAATGTTTACACATTTGAGCATTGGATTACTCGGTAGTTCAATAATTAATGCTGATGGATTTATGCTTTTGATTTCAAATTCAATATCCTCGCAATTTTCTTCTGTAATTAACTTGGCTCCATGAAAGATATTCATTGGTAATTTAAGTACATCTACATATGGAAAACCAATTTGGAGTGTTGGTTTAGCTGGAAATAATTTATATATGATTTCTAAAGATGTATGCAATGCAGACATTCCAGATGAAGTTAAGTGAATATCATTAGAGTTAATTTTTGTAGATTTAGAAATTCTATTTGTTATTCTTTGAGAACATTCATTTACGTAAGATTTTGGAGGGCAATCTTCAAGACCTAGTTCTATAGCAGCAGCCCTTGAAGATATGCCAAGACCAGTATGTTGCCAAAAAGATTTCGCATATATACTGCCTTCTTTTTCAGTTATTAAGAAAGCTAAATTATCTCTTTTTTCTATTAATGAGAATTGTTCAGAAGTATTTCTATCAATGTATATTTTTGCTTTAAAAGCTATGCTTTCATTCGGATATGGCCAGATACTTTTATTGTTATAGTAATTTTCCTTTTTTACTTTTTCACATAATCTTTTCACTATGGGGTTTAGCCCAAATCTTGGGTAAATGGACTTCAATAAATTCATGCATTCTTGATTTTTTTCCTCGTAATTTATTACATCATTCCAAGTTGGTAATGCTACAGAAACAGCATGAATACTATCAGGAATAGAATATCCCAACTCTAAATTTTTCCATATAGGGTTTTTAAGTAAATCTCTCAATTTTCAGAATTTATTTAAAGCAAATAATATGTCTGAGATTAAATCGTTTGTTTCTTCACATCCAATCGATAATCTGACAAGATCATCATCTATCCCTAAAAGATTTTTTGTTTCATTATCAACAGAAGCATGAGTCATTGTTGCAGGGTGACAAATTAAACTTTCAACACCTCCAAGGCTTTCTGCCAGCGAGAAATATTTGAGAGATTTGCAAAATTTAAAAGTATCCTCTTTATTTAAATTTAATTTTATGGTGATCATCGAACCTCCAGATCTCATTTGCGATTTTGCTAAATTAAATTGAGGATGTTTTTGATTAAAAGGATAAATTACTTTACTAATTATTTTATGATTTTCTAATTCTTCAGAAATGAATTTTGCACTTTGCGTTTGTTGTTCGATTCTTAAAGGAAGAGTTTTTACTCCTCTCGTAATGAGCCAACTATCAAAAGGAGATGGTTGAAGCCCTAAAGCTTTTTGAGAGAAAAGCATCTTACTATTCCATACCTCATTATTTGTCAGTACTGCTCCACCAAGTGCATCACTATGTCCATTAATGAATTTTGTTGTGCTTACGAGTGATAGAGTTGCACCAAGTTCCAATGGTTTTTGAATAAGTGCCGTTGAAAAGGTGTTGTCCACAACTACTGGGACTTGTAGTTTATTCGCTTCATCACAAATCGCCTTAATATCAAGTACCTTCAAAAGTGGATTAGTTGGACTTTCTAGCCATATCAAGGTTGGCTCGAAGTATGAAATCTTTTTGATATTATTTTCTTTTGTAAAATCTGTGTATAAAACTTCTAGTCCAAATTTCTTGAAAACTTTTTCGAACATCCTCACTGTACAACCATAGAGATTTGACTCGCAGAGTATCTTGTCACCTGATTTAAGTGTTGATGAAATTGCAGTTACCGCGCTAATTCCAGATCCAAAAACTGTACAGTATTTTGAATCTTCTATTGATTTAAGGACGCTTTCTAGAATTCTAAAGTTTGGATTACCTGATCTTGTGTAGTCGAAATTATCTTTATTTCCATGTTTGAAAGTAGATGTAGAAAAAATAGGAGGCATAACGCATCCGGTTTTTTCTGCAAATGTTTCACCATGGTGAATAGATAAGGTCTTAAAACCTGGTTTTTTTATATTATTTTCCTTATTTTCCATTATTTTTAAAAATAAGAATTAAATTAAATCTCTCATTTTTAAATAAGAGATTTAATAATCCAAAGAAAAGTAGTATTAAACTTTTCTTGAATAATATTCAACAACTAGTAGTTCGTTTATTTCAAGAGCCACCCACTCTCTATCGCATTTCCCATTTATTTTTCCCGTTAATTTAGGTTTGTCTAAATCAAGATGAGGTGGGACATTTGCTAAACCAGGGAATTCTATATTACCTTCTACAAGTTTTTTGCTTGCTTTGTTTTCTTTAATTCCGATTACATCGCCTGATTTGCATTGATAACCAGCAATATCAAGAACCTTTCCATTAACGGTTACATGGCCATGATTTACTAATTGTCTTGAGCCTGGAATGGTACCTCCAAAACCTAATCTAAAACAAACATTATCAAGTCTGTTTTCTAAAAGTCTTAGTAGGTTATTTCCTGTAGATCCTTCTTGAGCTCTAGCTTTTTTTACATAACGAACTAATTGTTTTTCAGAAACTCCATAATTAAACCTAAGTTTCTGCTTTTCTTCTAGACGAATAGCATATTCTGATCGCTTGCGACGGGCTTGGCCGTGCTGACCTGGAGGATTAGACTTCTTTGAAGCTTTCCTAGTGAGACCTGGTAGTTCTCCCAAGCGACGCGTAACCCTTAATCTGGGGCCGCGGTATCTTGACATAATTTTAAATTAAATAGAAATTTGCAATAAATTGGATAATTGATTAAATTCAATTAAACTAATTACTACTAAAATATTATTTTACATCATTAAAGTGTTCAAAACTATTAATAAATCAATTACTTCTATACTTCTTTTTATGATTTCGTTCTATCAAAAGTGGTTTTCTCCTTTTTTCGGACCAAGATGTAGATTTATTCCAAGTTGCAGCTCTTATGGATATGAGGCAATTACTAGACATGGTCCTTGGAAGGGAGGGTGGTTAACTTTAAGAAGATTAAGCAGATGTCATCCTTTAACTCCCTGTGGATGTGACCCTGTGCCTGACTAAATGAATGAAAATATTTATTTTTGTTAGGCAGGGATGTTGCCTTTGTGATTCATTAAAAAATAAACTGGCAAAAATAAATCTTAATGAGTTATTCCCTAATCTGGAGGAGCTTAAAGAAATTGATATTGATAGGGTCGATTTATATAAAGATAAATATAAAAAATATGATTATGAAGTACCTGTTATTGCTGTTAAAGGAATTAGGTCCGAAGAGATTATAGAATTGCCTCGCATTTCTCCAAGATTAAAAGATGATCAATTAAAGAATTGGTTTCAAAAAAATATTAGTACCATTCTGGAGAAATAATTTTTTATATGAGATCTATAAAATTACATAAACTTTTAGATTTGGTAGGAATTATTCCTTCATTAGATTTAATCGATCATGAAATAAATAATATTTCTTTTAACTCTAAAGAAGTACAAAAAGGAACTTTATTCTTAGGTATGCCTGGTTTAAATGTTGATGGAGGAAAATATTGTCTTGAGGCAATTGAAAATGGAGCAGAGGCTGCCATTATTGGTTCTGCTGCAAAAGAGAAAATTGGATCTATTGATCGAGAAAGGATTTTGGTTATAGAGCATAATTTAGATTATATTTTTGGTCAAATAGTCGCTGAGTTTTGGAATAGGCCTTCAAGAAAACTTAAACTTATCGGTGTTACGGGTACAAATGGAAAAACGACAATTACTTTTTTATTGGAATATCTTTTAAAAAAATTAGGAAAAAAGACTGCATTATTTGGGACCTTGCTTAATAGATGGCCTGGCTTTTCAGAAGTGGCTCTTCATACAACTGATTTCGCCGATAAACTCCAAAAGAAATTAAATGCTGCTGTTGAGGCAGAATCTGAATTCGCGATATTAGAGGTAAGTTCTCATTCTATTGCTCAAAACAGGATATCAGGATGCGAATTTGAGGCGGCTATTTTTACTAATTTAACTCAAGATCATCTTGATTATCACTCAGATATGGAATCATATTTTCAAACAAAAAGAAAATTATTTTTCCCACCTTACTTAAAAGAAAAAGATGGGATTTGTGTATTAAATCATGATGACCATTGGATATCTAAATTATCATCTGATCTTCAAAAAAGATCTTTATTAGTATCTACAAAGATTACTGAAAGTGAATTTGAAAATGATGATTTTTTTTTCGTAACAGATAAAAAATTTACTGAAAGTGGTTCCACCTGTATTTTTCATACACCTAGGGAAAAAATCCAACTTTTTGTTCCACTTGTCGGTGAATTTAATTTAATGAATGCGATTCAAGCAATAACAATTTTGTATAAACTTAATTTTTCTTTAAAAGATCTATCAAAGTTAATACAATCTTTCCCTGGTGCTCCTGGCAGAATGGAGAAAATACAAATTGATAATAATGACGTTTCAAGATCTCTCCCAACAGTAATTGTTGATTATGCCCACACTCCTGATGGATTAAAAAAAGTTTTGCAATCAATTAAAAAACTTTGTGAAGGGAAACTAATAACTGTTTTTGGCTGTGGCGGAGATCGTGATCGTACTAAAAGGCCTTTAATGGGATCAATAGCTGAAGAGTTGTCTGATCAACTTTTTATAACTTCAGATAATCCAAGATCAGAAGAACCCCAAAAGATAGTAAATGATATTTTGATGGGTATAAAAAAAAGAGAAAAAATAACAATTGAAATTGATAGATTTAAAGCAATAAATGAATCTATTAAATTTGCCAAAAAAAAAGATATTGTTTTAATTGCAGGAAAAGGACATGAAGACTATCAAATTCTCAATGATAAAGTTATTAATTTTGATGATAGAAAAATAGCTTATAAATTATTGCAAGAAAAAAGTAAATCTAATTAAAATTTTCCATTAAATAAGAAAGATATTTCCTCAAATCACAAGAAAAGTTTCTTAGAATCAATGGAGTTATTTTAATAAAATGAAAGGCTTAGCCTTAGTTGTAGGTGCAGGTGGAATTGGAACACAACTAGCTAAAGATCTAAATGAAAGTGAAAAAGATTTAGATGTTGTTTTGTGTGGAAGAAAAAGTGAATTTAATCCTTTTTGGGAATTAGATATAGAGGATTCTCAATCCCTTTTGCAGTTGAAAAATAAAATATCAAATCATCCTTCAAAATTAAGGCTAGTTGTTAATGCTACAGGTAGACTTCATAGTGATTCTCTTCAACCAGAAAAAAGATTACAACATCTTGATAAAAAAAATATGATGGAAAGTTTTTCAATAAATGCCTTTTCTCCTATTTTATTAGCTAAAGCGATTGAAGAATTTATACCAAAAGATTTTAATTTTAATTTTGCAAGTATAAGTGCAAGAGTTGGTAGCATTGGAGATAATCAAACTGGAGGTTGGTATTCATATAGAGCTGCAAAATCTGCGCAAAATCAGTTTTTTAAATCTTTAAGTATTGAATGGGCTAGACGTTTCCCAAAGACTACTATTACATTGCTTCATCCAGGAACAGTAGATACTGATTTATCTAGACCTTTTCATAAATTTGTTCCAGAACATAAATTATTTAGTAAAGAAAAATCCTCCAAATTCTTGATCAATATTATTAAAAATCAATCACCAGAATCTACAGGAAAATTTATTGCATGGGACAAGTCGGAGATACCTTGGTAAAATAAATTTTTTTTATATCAATAGATCTTTAAGTCAATATTTTTTTTATTTCTCTAGTAAGTAAATCAATCTCAGCTTCTGTAGTCATTTGATGTACGCATGCTCTAAACCATTTTGGATCTTCTAAAACTCTAATCCAAATTTTCTTTTCTCCAAGTTTCTTTACAAATTTATCCTTATCTTTAATATTTTCGATATTAAAACTAACAATCCCATTTAAATATTTTTTTTCTAAAACTAATTCAACTCCCTTTGATTGATTTAATTCATCCCAAAGTTTTCCACTTAATTTTTTGATATTTTTGTTTTTTTCTTTTTCATGGCAGTCTTTATCCAAAAGATCTAAAGAATTCCGGAGCCCAGCAAGTAAAGGAATACAAGAGGTAGCTATTTCAAATTTCCTTGCATCATCATGAAAAAGATTATCTGAAGGCTCATAAATGCCTTGTTCTTTTTTTAATGATTTCCAACCAATTATTGTTGGATCTGTTTCATGAATAAATCTATCTGAGACATAAATGGCTCCAAGTCCTTCTGGTCCACATGCCCATTTATGAGAAGTTATTGAATATAAATCAGAATAAAAAACTTCTTTTTCAATATTTATGTGCCCAAAGGTTTGAGCACCATCAACAAGTAAATAAGAATCTTCTCGATTATTTTTTAATTCGATAGAAATTTGTTTTAAAGGAATTTTATATCCAAAGTTCCATAAAATATGAGAAACAATTAGGATCTTAGTCTTACTATTTAGATTTTTCAAAATCTCTAAAATTATATTTTCGTCGTTTAGATTTTTAATTTTTTGGATTGGCAAAATTTTGAATATTAATTTATTTCTTCTGCAAAATTCTCGACTTGCAGCCACTACTCCAGGATGTTCACAGTCACTTATTAACAACTCTTCTCCATCTTCTACTTTTATTCCCCAAAAGGGCAAAATCATACCGGAAGAGATATTTTCGGTAAAAGCTACATTCTTTGAATTGACACCTAATTTCTGCGAAATGATTCTTTTTGTGGTCAATATTTCTTTGTAAATAAAAGGCCATATATCATTGGTAAATGGTCCTAAATCTTGGATAATTTCCCAAGTTTTAACTATTGCTTCTAGAGAAGATTTTGGTAATGGTCCTTGGCCGCCATAGTTGAAATAATACTTATTTTTTAATGCGGGTATTTTATCTCTTAGATTATTTCGCATGGAAATTTATATTATATTATCAACTCTTGAATTTTTTTTAAATATTGCCCACTAAAGTTACTGTTCTAAATTCAATATCCTCAATTACTTTCCAAGGTTCAGCACTCCTTTCTGCAAATTTTAAATTTTTAAATCCTAGTTCTTTAAAATCACTTATAAACTCTGGCTCATACCATGCTCCACTAATACATCCTGTCCATAAATCATGATCATCTTGCAATCTTAAAGGAACTTTTTTGTTAGAGACGATATCGCTAATTGCAATTCTTCCATTATCTTTTAAAACTCTTTTTATGTTATTGAGAAGGTTATTTCTGGATTCTGGACTTACCAAGTTTAAAACGCAATTACTTAAAATAATATCAACTGATTTATCTGCGATTAATGGATTTAAATCTTTATCTAATTCATCAAGTTTTTCAATTGAACCTTCTAGAAATTCTGTATTGTTGAAACCTATATTTTTTGTAACTTCTTTAGATCCTGATCTTGATAAAGAAAGCATGTCAGGATTTTGATCAACTCCAATAACTTTCCCTTCTTTCCCAACAATTTGGGCACAAATGAAAGCATTTTTGCCGCTACCACTTCCAAGATCTAATACTATATCATTTTTTTGAACATATTTTGTTGGATCACCACACCCATAGTCTCTTTCTATAACCTCTTGAGGAATTGCTTCAAGTAAAACGGGATTAAACCCAACTGGTGTACAAAGACAACTTTCTTTTTCTTGTGCGGCTGAGCCATATCTTTCTTGAATCGCATCTTTATGATCGAATTGATTAGGTGCTTTATTCGATGTGTTTGTATTACAGCAACTTTCAGACATATTTTTTAAAGGACTCTTGATAAATATAGCCAAAAAAAAAGCCCCTGAAAAAGGGGCTTTTAATTTGTTAATTAAATTATTTAGTGTAATTAACACCTCTGTAATTTAATTCTGCTTTTTCATTACTTGAAGAAGCGTCATCCATTCTGTTGGTGTATACGTTTCTTCTGTAGGTAAGTTCAACAAGTTGCTTTTTAGCAGCTTCTTTGTTTTGAACGTAGTTTTTACCTCTGTAAGTTAAAGTAGTCATGTTTCGATGTGACAACACGGCCATCCCCCGTTCCATGGTATGACTCGAACTGCGCCCTCAAATGAGGGTGAACGAAAAAGTAGCGATTGCTACCAAATTATTATAAGCGTATATTTAACTGCATGTCTAGCTTTTACAAATAGAAACGAATATTTAATGTTTTTTTAATTATTATCTTAGGTAAATTTTTTTATAAATAGTCTCTAAAAAGGTTTATGTTTATATTTGGTTTAATCTTCATGTAACTATTTATTTATGACAGGTTTTTTATATTTCTTGGGAAATACTTTAAGGTGGCCAGTGTTAAAGCCAAAAGAATTTTTTTCACTACATGCTTATTTTTCAATTATTTATTTGATAACTTTTACTTTGAGTAAATATGATGTAAGCCAATCAAATTTAGTTTTTACTTTAGGAATTCTTGCACCTCTTTTAATCGCTATTGGTCAAGGACTTCCAATTGATTGCCTTGATATGGAATCATCTTTGTTGAAGGAATTAAAAACTAAATAATATATATTTCAGTTAAAAATTTTTATAAAACCTGGACAACTTCGCTTATTTCAGGAATCATTTCTTTTAACTTTCTTTCAATACCCATTTTGAGAGTCATAGTGCTACTTGGGCAACTACCACATGCTCCTTGAAGTCTGACTTTGACGATTGGACCATCTATTTCTGCAATCTCTACATTACCTCCATCAGAAATTAAAAAAGGTCTTAGTTCGTCAAGGACTTTTTCTACATTTTCGTTTGTCAGCGAGAGTGTTTCAGTACTCATAATTTTGGATTAACTTTATAATAAGCCTAGAAAGAAATCTAATTAATTGCAAAAAAGATAATTTTCTGTTGTGACTTCATCTAAAAATCCTACTAATGACAATAGCTACTTTGATGCAGTCTTAGTAGGAGCAGGGATAATGAGTAGTACTTTAGCCCTCCTAATTTCAGAAGTTTTACCAGATATAAAATTTCTTATTATAGAAAAATTAAATGCTCCAGGAAGTGAAAGTACTGGCGCTTTTAATAATGCAGGTACAGGACATGCGGCTAATTGCGAATTAAACTATACCCCTTTAGATGAAAAAGGAAATCTAAAAATAGATAAAGCGCTCTCAATAAATCGTTCTTTTGAAACATCCATGTCTTTATGGGCCTCATTGTATGAAGCAGGGAAAATTGATATTAAGAAGTTTCTAAAATTTATTCCTCATATTAGCTTTGTTTCTGGTCAGGATAATATTTCTTTTTTAAAAAAAAGATTTCAGAAAATGACCGAAAATCCTGAATTTATCGATATGGAATTTTCTACATCTTTTGATGAAATTTCATCATGGGCTCCTCTAATAACAAAAGATAGAAATCCATCTACTCAAATTGCTGCTACCAGAATAGGTAGAGGAACTGATATTAATTTTGAGGCTTTAACTAAAGAGTATTTGTCATTAGTTTCCTTAAACAAAAATGTTGAAATTAGATACAAAACAGAATTAGTAGATTTAAAGAAAATTGATAAAAAACAATGGGAACTAGAAACCAGTTCTGAAGGTAGAAAAACTTCAATTAGAACTGACTACGTTTTTCTTGGTGCTGGTGGAAAAACAATTAATTATTTACAAAAATCAAAAATTCCAGAAGCAAAAAGTTATGGTGGATTTCCTGTTAGTGGGAAATGGCTTATTTGCGAGAAAAAAGATCTAACAGAAAAACATAACTCAAAAGTTTATGGTAAAGCTGATATTGGATCGCCACCAATGTCTGTGCCTCATTTAGACACCAGATGGATTAATAATAAAAAACTTCTTTTATATGGACCTTTTGCTGGATTTACAACGAAATTTCTAAAACAAAGTTCATACTTTGACTTATTTAGTTCAATTAAAAAGAATAATATTTTTTCTATGCTAGACGTTGGGTTCAAGAACAACGATTTAATTAATTACTTAATATCACAATCATTAAAGAACCATAACTCAAGAGTTGAGAATTTAAAGAATATGATGCCATCAGCTAATCCTTCTGATTGGTATTTAAAGAATGCTGGTCAAAGAGTCCAAATAATTAAAAAAACTGAAGATGGTGGCTCTTTGAAATTTGGAACGGAGATTGTAAATTCATCTGATGGATCATTATCTGCTTTGTTGGGAGCTTCTCCGGGAGCAAGTACTGCGGTTTCAATTATGGTTGAGGTTCTAGAAAAATCTGTTTTATTTTTAAACGATAAGCATAATCTTCAGAAGAAAATAAATGACTTAATTTATCCAGAACTATCAGTCTCTGAAAATTACAGTACCTTAATAAAAGATATTAAAAAAAGAAATAATTCCATTTTTGGTTTCCATCCATAATTCTAATTAGCTAATATTGATCAAGATGTAATAAGAGGAGAATTTTTCTTTCTATATGACTGATATATCGGTTTCAAAAATTAGAAATTTCTGCATAATCGCTCATATTGACCATGGTAAATCTACCCTTGCAGATAGGTTGCTTCAAGATACTGGTACTGTGCAGCAAAGGGATATGCAAGAACAATTTTTGGACAGTATGGATCTTGAAAGAGAGAGAGGAATTACTATCAAGTTACAGGCCGCTAGGATGAAATATAAAGCTGACGATTCCCAAGAATATGTTTTGAACTTAATAGATACTCCAGGGCATGTTGATTTCTCTTATGAGGTTAGCAGATCTCTTCAAGCTTGTGAAGGCGCCTTACTTGTTGTTGATGCAAGTCAAGGAGTAGAAGCTCAAACCTTAGCTAATGTTTATCTTGCCTTAGAAAATAATCTTGAAATAATTCCTGTTTTAAATAAAGTTGATTTACCAGGGGCTGATGCTGAAAAAATAAAACAAGAAATAGAGGAAATTATTGGACTTGATACATCTAATGCAATAAATTGTTCAGCAAAAACTGGAGTTGGTATTAAAGATATTTTGGAAGCAATCGTAAGAAGAGTACCTCCTCCTCAAGATGAAATTAAACTACCTACAAAGGCACTGATTTTTGATTCTTATTATGATCCGTACAGGGGAGTTATTGTTTATTTCAGGGTGATATCTGGGTCTCTAAATAAGAGAGAAAAAATATTATTAATGGCAAGTAAGAAAAATTATGAACTAGATGAGATAGGAATAATGGCGCCTGATCAGCAGCAAGTTGATGAATTACATGCAGGAGAAGTTGGTTATTTAGCTGCTTCTATAAAATCAGTTGCTGATGCGAGAGTGGGAGATACGATTACTCTTTTAAATTCACCTGCCAATGATCCTTTGCCTGGATATAAGACAGCAAATCCTATGGTTTTTTGTGGTTTATTCCCGACTGATGCTGATCAATTCCCAGATTTAAGAGTATCACTAGAAAAATTACAATTATCTGATGCAGCTTTAAAATATGAGCCCGAAACTAGTAGCGCAATGGGCTTCGGATTTAGGTGCGGATTTCTAGGACTTCTTCATATGGAGATTGTTCAAGAAAGATTAGAAAGAGAATATGACTTGGATCTAATCGTAACAGCACCATCAGTTATTTATAAAGTTAATTTAAATCAGCAGGAACATATCTTTATTGATAATCCTTCTACAATTCCTGATCCACAACTTAGAGAATCAATAGAAGAGCCTTATGTGAAAATGGAAATTTATGCTCCCAATGAATTTAATGGAACATTAATGGGTTTATGTCAGGAAAGAAGGGGAGTATTTATAGATATGAAATACATAACAACAGATCGAGTTACCTTGATTTATGAAATTCCATTAGCAGAAGTTGTTACAGATTTCTTTGATCAAATGAAAAGTAGAACCCAAGGTTATGCATCAATGGAATATCATTTGATTGGCTATAGAAAAAATGACCTTGTTAGATTAGATGTTCTAATAAATTCAGAAAGAGCAGATCCATTAACTTCCATTGTTCATAAAGATAAGGCTTATGGAATTGGCAGAAGTTTAGTTGAGAAATTAAAAGAACTTATTCCAAAACAACAATTTAAAATACCTATTCAAGCATCAATCGGTAGCAGGATTATTGCAAGTGAAAGCATAAGTGCTTTGCGAAAAGATGTTTTATCTAAATGTTATGGAGGGGATATTTCTAGGAAAAAGAAACTTTTAAAGAAACAAGCCAAAGGTAAAAAGAGGATGAAGGCAATGGGTAAAGTTGAAGTCCCTCAAGAAGCTTTTATGGCAGTCTTGAAATTAAACCAGTAATTTCTTTTAATTTAAAATTTATAGCTATTTATTTTTAAAAGAATTGGGTATATTTCATTTATATCTTTAAAAAAAGATTTTGAATATTAACTCATTTAATCGTGTTGGCGCAAATATCAGAAAAGCTGGATTTTTAATTGTAATTTTTTATCTTCTTGTAGTTTTAATAATGAAATTTTTAGAGGCCAATAATTTTTTTGGCCATTCATTTTCAATGTTAAGCAATGATATCTTTGCCCCTCCTTCTCTTAATCATTTTTGTGGCACAGATAGATTAGGAAGAGATGTTTGCTTAAGAACTTTGCAAGGATCATCATTAGCGATAGAAGTTGTATTCTTAGCTATTCTTTTTTCATTAAGTTTGGGTTTGCCATTGGGATTATTAAGTGGATATTTTGGTGGTTTTTTTGATAAATGCTTATCACTAATAATGGATACTATTTTTTCAATTCCTGTAATTTTGCTTTCAGTTGTTGTGGCTTTTGTATTGGGTAAGGGTATCCTTAACGCGGCTTTGGCATTGTGTATTGTTTACTCTCCTCAATATTTTAGATTAATAAGAAATCAGACAATATTGGTTAAATCCGAAACTTATGTGGAGGCAGCTCAAGTTGCAGGAGCTGATGTTAAAAAAATTATTTTTAAATATATTCTCCCAAATGTAATAACACCATTGCCTATTCTACTTACCCTAAATGCTGCAGATGCTGTTTTGGTATTAGGAAGTTTAGGATTTTTAGGACTTGGAGTTCCTGCAGATGTACCAGAGTGGGGAAGTGATTTAAATCTGGCTCTTGCTGCTTTACCTACAGGTATCTGGTGGACTGCTTTGTTCCCAGGTTTGGCAATGTTTTTTTTAGTTTTAGGTCTTTCTTTTATAGGAGAGGACCTTGAAGAAATTTTTGATAGTAAAAATTCTGAATAAATTTAGTTATCTATAATAGGATCAAGTTCTCCTTGATCATTCAACTTTGGATATTCTTTAGCTGATTTTTTATACAACGCAGCTAATTCTGGGTAACACCATTCAAAAAGTGTTTTTTGATATTCATCCATATTTAACCCTTCTCCATTAGCAGGCAATATACCTTTATTTTTTCTTTGGCGAATAGCTTCAAATAATAATATAGAAGCAGCAACTGAAACATTCAGAGATTGAACCATACCTCTCATAGGTATAAAAATTGATTGATCAACCATTGATATAAGTTCATTACTTAGTCCCCATTTTTCTGCTCCTAAAACAAAACATGTATTTTGAGAATAATCAAAATTTCTATAGTCTACTGATTCATTATTAAGAGTCGTTCCATATAATTTAAAACCCTTATTCTTTAAATCAGATATTGCCGTGATAGTGTTTTCATGATTATTCAGTTTTACCCATTTTTGACTTCCTTGAGCAGTACTATTAAAAGTCTTAACGGCATTCGTTTTGCTAATAAAATTTGCTTCGAAAACTCCTGCCGCATCACATGTCCTTAATATCGCAGATAAATTATGTGGTTTATTGACATCCTCAACTAAAACAGTCAAGTTTTTCATTCTGCAATCTAAAACACTTTTGATTCGTTCAAATCTTCTTGGCAAAATTGACATTTATAATTTTTCATACTTTTGAATTATATTCAAAAAATATTGATTACCTATTAAATCTCTTGGTTTATAATATTTTGGTAGTTTAAATTAACTCAATGGCATACATAGAATGGGACTATACAGTAATAACAAGTATGGTAGAAAAACAAGGTTGGGACTTACCTGATCGTGAATCAGAAGAATGGAATAAATTTAACGATGAATTAGGAGAAAAAATGAGAGGTGTTGGACTTATTTTTGAAAAATATTGTAAATTTACTCCTGACGTAGGAGAAGGAGTTCATCTTCTAGATGACTGATGCAAAAAATTTTAAAACCATTGATGTATCCCTTAATCAATGGCTTATTAATTAATAAGATAATATAATTTCACTAAATTAGAACTGGCAATTATTAAGGCTTTATAAAGCTTGTACTCTAAAAAAAATTTTTTATTCCACAAAAAAGTTATTTAATTTCTATATTTGAATAAAAATATGAAAAATAAATTAACCTTTTTATTCGATGGTGGTTGTCCACTTTGTTTGAGAGAAACAAATTTTCTTAAAAAAAGAGATACCTTAAATCAAATTGCATTTATAGATATTAATAGTAAGGATTATGATCAAAGTCTTTTTAATGACATCTCATATTCGGAAGCCATGTCAAACCTGCATGGGATTATTGAAAATGGTGAAATTATTAGGGGACTAGATGTACTTGCATATTCTTATGAATTAGTTGGTTTAGGTTGGGTTTACTATCCCTTGAAGATTAAGCTCTTATCTCCATTATTGAGATTGGTTTACAGATATTGGGCAAAATATAGACTTCAAATTACAGGTAGATCCGATATTGAAAAACTTTGTACCTCACAATGTGAACAATAAATATGGAAATTATCGATATAGACAGAATAATAGAAATGTGTTGGGAAGATAGAACACCCTTTGAAGCTATCGAGTATCAATTTGGTTTAAAAGAGGAAGATGCGATAAAAATTATGCGTCAAAATCTTAAACCCAAATCTTTCAAAGTCTGGAGAAAGAGAGTTTCGGGAAGAAATACAAAACATATGGCCCTTAAAGATTCAACTAGATTTAAATCTACTCATAAAAGAAAATTATAAATTTTGAAAAATCTTTCTACTAAAACTTGTCCTGTTTGCAATAGACCATTTGAGTGGCGTAAAAAATGGAAAAACTGTTGGGATGATGTTATCTACTGTTCAAAAAGATGCAGTAACAGGAAGTCGCAAAGATGAAACAAGTATCAATTATTTTCCCGAATCAACTTTTTAGAGAAAGCCCAATCTTAAAAATAAATTGTGAAGTTTTGATCTTGGAAGACTCATTATTTTTTGGAAATGATAAATTTCATAAATTAATTAACCATAAAAATAAGTTAGTTTTTCATAGAGCATCTATGCTCGCTTATAAAAATTATTTAGAAATATCTGGCTTTAAAGTTTTATATATCGAAAACAAGAATAATGTTTCTACAGTTGATTACTTATCGGAATTTATTAAAAATAAATTTAAGAAAATAAATCTCATTGACCCTCATGATTTTTTGATAATGAAGAGGATTAATAATTTTGTTGAAAATAATAATTTAGCTTTAAATATTTTGCCTTCTCCTATGTTTATGAGCAGTGAAGATTTAAAAGATTTATTTGCATCAAATGCAAAAAAACCTCTTATGGGGAGATTTTATGAGAATCAAAGAAAGAACCAAAAGATATTAGTTAATCCTGATGATACACCTGCAGGTGGTAAATGGAGTTTCGATGAAAATAACAGAAAAAAATTACCAAAAAAAATAAATATACCAGATACACCTAAATTACAAAAAAATAAATTTGTAGTTAAGGCAGAAAGGTCATTAGCCAATTTTGATATTGAGTTTATTGGAGAAAGTAATAATTTTTTATATCCAACTAATTTTGAAGAGGCAGATGAATGGTTAAATGATTTTTTTAAACATAGATTTTTTTTATTTGGAGATTACGAGGATGCTATTTCTAAAGAAAATTCTTTCTTATGGCACAGTTTACTTTCTCCTCTTTTAAATAGCGGCTTATTAACCCCAGATGTAGTAGTAAATAAAGCATTACTTTTTGCAAAAAATAATAATGTTCCTATTAACTCTTTAGAGGGTTTTATTCGTCAAATTATTGGATGGAGAGAATTTATTTGCCTTGTCTATAAAAAGTACGGAACAAAGATGCGAAATAGTAATTTTTGGAATTTTGAAGATAAGCCAATTCCAAAATCTTTTTATCAAGGAAATACAGGAATTGAACCAGTAGACGTTGTTATAAAAAATATTATTAAATTTGGTTATTGTAATCATATTGAGCGGCTAATGATTGTTGGCAACTTTATGCTTCTATGTAGAATTCACCCCAACCAAGTTTATAAATGGTTTATGGAAATGTTTATTGATTCCTATGATTGGGTTATGGTCCCAAATGTTTACGGAATGAGTCAGTTTAGTGATGGTGGTATCTTTTCAACAAAGCCATATATATCAAGCTCTAATTATGTAAAAAAAATGTCTAATTTTAAAAGTGGCCCGTGGTGTGAAATATGGGATGGCTTATTTTGGAAATTTATTAAAGATAATGAAAGCTTTTTTAGAAAGCAATATCGTCTGGCAATGTTAACGAGAAATCTCGATAAAATGTCAGAGGAAAAATTAAATAATCATTTTAAAACGGCAGATAAATTTTTAAGAAATATTCAATAAATTAAGAGTAATAACCTACAGCTGTCTTTGAAAAATTAAAAGAATATTATGTTATGAAGAAATATTAAGTACGGATGTTAACTTAGAAAAAATTAGATTTATCCAATGGAAATTGGAACACTTTTTTTAAAAAGTAATTCGACGGGAATTATCACTTTTTCTGAATTAGATTGGATAACTACCCATCAATCTAATTTCACTAGGTTGGAGGAATCCATAGCAATTAAATTAGGCAGAATGCTTGATGCAGGATCTATCAATATTGGTTGCCGTTTGAAATCCTGAATAAGTTTTTATTTTAATAATGAAGTATCAAAAAGAGAAAAAAATATTTTTTCAGGAAAGAATCCATTCTTTAAATATCTTTCTTTTTTTAGGATTTAATCTCTCACTTATTTCTATCTTAGGTTTTATTTGGTTCAATTCTGAATTTGAAAAAGTAGTTTAAATTTTTGAATTTTTTGTATATTAAAGTTATCTTTAAAAATTTAATTATATTTTGAGCATAGGATATTTACAAAGAAAAGCAGCTTGGGAAATTTTATTAAAAGTTAGTTCTGGTGATTTTTCTAATCATGCTCTTGAAAAGGTTTTAAAAAATTATCAATTTAATCCTCTTGATATAGCTTTTATTACGGAATTATCTTTTGGATGCATAAGGTATAGAAAACTTCTTGATCTTTGGACGGATCATACATCAAAAATTACTCATAAAAAGCAGCCTCCAAAATTAAGATGGCTTCTACATATAGGTTTGTATCAACTATTGAAAATGGATAAAATCCCATTTCCTGCTGCTATTTCTACCACTGTAGAAGTAGCTAAAAAAACAGATTTAAATGGTTTAGCGGGGACTGTAAATGCGATATTGAGAAATGCATCAAGAAAATTAGAACAAAAAATATTTCCGGAATTATCTTCTGATAGAAAAGAAAGAATTTCATATCTTGAATCATTTCCATTATGGCTTGTGAAGGATCTTTATAAATGGGTCGGCAATAGCGAGGGTGAAAATATCATTAAGGCATTTAATAAAAAACCATCAATTGATTTGAGAATTAACCAATTAAAAACTAATTTAGATAACTTTTTGAAAGTACTTCATGAAAATAATATTGATGCTGAAATTATTAATGATTTACATAATGGAATTACTTTAAAATCTAATCCAAGATCTATAAAAAATTTACCAGGATATAGTGATGGACTTTGGACAATTCAAGATAGATCTTCTCAGTGGATAGCACCTCTCTTAAATCCAAAAGAAGGTGAAAAGATTTTAGATGCTTGTGCAGCTCCAGGAAGTAAGTCTACCCACCTTGCAGAATTAACAAATGATAGTGCTGAAATCATTGCCGTAGATAGATCAGCAAAAAGATTAAAAATTCTGCAATCAAATTTAGAAAGGTTAAATTTGAAATCTGTTAATACCCTTAAGGCTGATGCTACGAGTTTGATTGAATTAAATCCTAAGTTTATATCTTATTTTGATAAGATTTTACTAGATGCTCCATGTTCAGGCATTGGAACTCTTTCCAGGAATCCAGATTCTAGATGGTCTTTAAGTAAAGAAAAAATAAAATCTTTAACTTTATTACAGGAAAAACTTTTGGAGAGTATTTTCCCTCTTTTGAAAAAAGATGGCACTTTAGTTTATTCAACTTGTACTATTTGTCCCGATGAAAATAATCTATTAATTGAACGATTTATTGAAAAAAACAAAACTTTAAAATTGGTTAGCCAAAAGCAAATTTTACCTAGTTTAGATTATCCTGGAGATGGATTTTATTCTGCAATAATTTCTTATAAATCTTAAAAATATAACTTATTTTTTAATTGGGATTTTATAAATTTCAGCTATAAACTTCTTCCATAAATAAGCTGCATTTCCACTAGATAATTCAGATTCTTTGTTATCGTCATAACCTATCCAGATCCCTGTTGTAAGGTTATCAATGGAACCAATAAACCAAAGATCTTTATTTCCATCAGATGTTCCTGTTTTTCCATAAATTTTCTTTCCTTTTATAGAGGCTGCTTTTGAAGTCCCTTCTCTTACAGATTTTTCAAGAAGCTTATTTATTTTTTTGTTTATTTTTAAATCTAATATCTTCTTGGATATGTATTTTTTTTTCCAAATAGATCTATCATTTAATAATTCTATTTTTTCTATGATTTCAGGGTTTTGAATCTTCCCATTATTGTTTATTGCAGAATATGCATTTGTAATGTTTAAAAGATTATCTCCGTAGGCACCAATCGCTAATGATGGGAATTCCTCAAACTCTTGCTCATAACCTAGTCCAAATGAATTCGCTAAATTAATAATATTTTTTAAACCAATTTTTTTTGTTATTGATATTGGAACGATATTTGATGAACTTTTAAATGATTCAATTAATGATATTGAACCTCTATAGTCTTCTGAAAAATTCTTTGGGCAATAACTTTCCCAACATCTTGGTAAGTCTTCAAATTTATCTCTTAATTTTATTCCTTCTATTAATGCAGCAGCATAAGGAATTATTTTAAAAGTAGAACCTAAAGGTCTTACAGATGTAATAACTCTATTATATTCATTAATTGAAGGATTTTTGCTGGTTATCATTGTCCTGATTAGTCCTGTGTTTGATTCAATTGATAACAGAGCAAATTCAAGTTCTTTAGGGCCAGCATATCTTGATATTTTTTGGGCTTTTTCTTGCCAATCTTTGTTGATAGAAGATTTAATTCTTAAAAACTTATAATCATTTTTATTTTCAATTCTTTTATCTGCTTCGTGAAGAATAAAATTTATTAGTAAATTATCATCTAAAAAATTATTAGCTGTTTGATAATTTAAGTTTATTTTTTCTTTAATAGCTTTATTTTTATTTGCAAGAGAAATATATCCATCAAGATACATCGATTCAAGAACTTTATTTCTATTTTTAATAGCTATTTCTATATTTTTATACGGTGAATAAATTGACGGAGCTGGAGCTAATCCTGCAATTAATGCGATCTCTGATAAAGTCAATTCTTCGATAAGTTTCCCAAAATAAACTTGAGAGGCCTCGTTCACCCCATAAGCGCCTGATCCTAAATAAATATTATTCAAATATAATTTTAAAATTTGATTTTTGTTATATTTAAATTCAAGTATGAGTGATATAAATATTTCTTTGATCTTCCTTTGAAAACTTAAATCATTATTTAAAAAAAGTATTCTGGCAACTTGTTGAGTAATTGTACTTCCTCCCTCTTTTACATAACCACTTCTAATATTTTGAATAAGAGCTCGTGAAATACTTTTTAAATCTATTCCATTATGTTTATAAAATCTTTTATCCTCCGAAGATATAAAAGAATATTTAAGAAAAAATGGAATTTTATGTTTACTATTATCTATTTCAAATTTGCGGCTTAATTTGCTTAGTATCTTATTATCAGAAGATGATATTACATAAGAATAATTGGTTATCTGAGAACCTTTCTTTTTAGATACATCAAATTTTAATGTAGAAAATATTAGACTAAAAATATAAATAGATATTCCAGAAAAAATTAATATTGGAATTATTAAAACAAAAGATTTGGATTTAATCTTTTGCACCTTAAGCAACTAAAAAACTATGTCCTATCGCTAAAGCTGTAACTAACATTCCAGTTATAAGAAATGGTTGGGCACTCGCTTGATATTTGACATCAAACTTTAGAGGATCTCTTAGTAACCACATATCTTGAAATGTAATTTGTGGTATTACCAATAAAACTAAAATTACAGAGGCTAAATGTTGACCAATAATTACTAATACTACAACCATTGCTAATTGAAAAATGTCAATCAGTCCCGCACTTATTCTACTTGCATTTTTAATTCCAAATACTACTGGTAAAGAATTTAAGCCTAGCTTTGAGTCTCCTTCAACACTTTTGAAATCATTAATAACAGCAATTCCAAGTCCAGAAAGGCTATAAGCAAGTGTTAGTAATGCCGTCACAATAGTTAATTTCCCAAACAAGGCTTGTCCTGCCCACCAAGGTAAAGCTATATATGATGCGCCTAATGCATAATTTCCAAGCCAACCATTCTGTTTTAATTTAAGAGGTGGAGCAGAATATATATAACTAACAAAAGACCCTCCTAGTGCCAAAAGTAAGACGGAGGGAAAGTAATGTTTAGCATATAAATCTAATAGAAAAGCAACAATTAAACCTGCAATAAGTAATACCCAAATTTGAATTTTTACGTCTTTAATTGAAATTTTTCCAGAGGGAATTGGTCTATTTGGTTCGTTAATTGCATCAATTTCTTTATCAAAAAAATCATTTATTGTTTGTGTATAACCTGCCAGAAGTGGCCCACTCATTAACATACATGCTAGTGAAGCTAAAACATTACTAAATGTCCATTCAAAATTTCCACTTGCGGCTGCTCCACAAATAACTCCCCATATCAATGGAATCCACGTAATCGGCTTCATTAACTGTATACGAAGTTTCCATATACTTGAAGTTTCAGATGCACCCTTAATTCCTAATAGTTGTTTTGGATCATTCACTTTATTCTTTAACCTTTCTCAATTTCTTCTGGGAAAAACCAGTTTTGCTCACCATTCTGAAATTTTGCAGTGATTCCAATACTCCTGCCATCTGTCATCTTATAGCCTGTTATTACGGCTTTAGGATTAGAGGATATTTGATCAATTAATTTCGATGGTAGTCTATCTTTTACTTTGTTAATGTTAATTTTGATTTTACTACCGATTTTGGGTAATAATTTTGTTTCAGCCATAAGAGGTAAAATGGAAGCTATTATGCAAGATTAACAGCATTTGGACAATTTTTACTAAAATGGTAGCTCTTCGTTTAATTCCTTGTTTAGATGTCGCCAATGGCAGAGTCGTTAAAGGTGTAAATTTTGTTAACTTGAGAGATTCAGGTGATCCTGTTGAATTAGCTTGTAG
>CACBEF010000002.1 GCA_902538225.1 uncultured Prochlorococcus sp.
TAATAGACGTAGATATTGATTCTGATAATTAATAAGATTTTAAATTAAATTAAATATTACTAGACAGGCTTGAATACTAAAATATATTATTTCTTAGAATAATTTGGTTATTTTTTTAATTTAATATAAAGGATCTTTACTTTTAATATTTTAATTTGAATAATAAGAAGGTTTTTATGAATCTAAAGCTACTTCGATAGCTGCTATTAAGTTTTCGTTAAACGGTTTAACACCTGGCTTGAATCTTGCAATTACTTTGCTATCTTTCCCTATCAGAAACTTCTCGAAATTCCATTCAACATCTCCTTCAGGTTCAACTTTGTTAAGAGTTGTGTATGGTTCTGTGGTGCTGCCTTTGGCATGAACTTTTTCGAAGATTTCAAACTTAACTCCATATTTTGTTGTGCAAAAATCTTTTATTTCTGAAAGAGAGTCGGGTTCTTGTTTTCCGAAATCATTACAAGGGAATGCAAGTATTCTTAGGCCTTTGCTTGAATATAAATCATGAAGCTTTTGAAGATCCTCATACTGAGCAGTATTTCCGCAATAACTAGCTACGTTAACAACTAAAATTACTTCCCCTGAATATTCACCTAGTTTTAAGGACGATCCGTCTGCGGAAAGAACATTAGTATTTTGTACGTCAACTTGCATGTCTAAAAAAAATCACCCTTTGAAGATAGCATTGTATAGACTTTATTGTGTTTAATTTATATGATGGTTTTGGTTATTTCTTTTATAAGTTTTAATTTTTCATTTATTTAAACCTTTATAATTAAAATTATTAATCAAATTTAAATTTGGATCCTTTAGACCCTCTTACTGAAATTATTAATTCCGGTCAAGGTTTTTCACCTGCAATTGCTTTAGAAAGAATTATTTGGGCAATGATTGGGATCTTTTTTTTAGGAGCAATTTCAAGATCAACAACTAATAGCATGCGAAGTCAAAATTGGTTTGGTAGAAATTTTTTATTTAGTTATTCTAAAGATAAAAAAATTACAAAAGATACATCTTCACAACCTCCTGGTGATGACGAATAAGTTATATAGATGAAGGAATCAATTTTTTCTAAAAAGAGAATTTTATTGCTTGGTAGTGGCGAGCTTGGAAAAGAATTAGTAATAGAATCCAAAAGATTAGGATTAGAAGTTATTGCAATTGATCGGTATGAAAAAGCACCTGCAATGCAAGTTGCTGATTATTCAAGAGTAATTGATATGGGAGATAAAAATATTTTAAAAAATGTTATAAAAGAATTTAAGCCTGACTATGTTGTCCCAGAAATAGAGGCACTTTCAATTGAAGCCCTAAAAGAACTAGAGGATGAAGGATTCAATATTGTTCCCAACGCCAGAACTGTAGAAATTACAATGAATAGAGATAAAATTAGAGACTTAGCTTCTAAAGATTTAAAAATTAAAACTGCAAAGTTTGATTATATTTTTGAATTTGATGATTTAGAAAAAAAGTCAGATGAAATTGGATTCCCACTTTTGCTTAAGCCTTTAATGAGCTCTTCAGGAAAAGGGCAGAGTTTGGTTGAAACAAAAAATGATTTACAAAATGCTTGGAGACAGGCACAAGCAAATTCAAGAGGAAAGGTTAAAGGTGTAATTATTGAAGAATTTATTAATTTTGATTTTGAGTTTACTCTTCTAACTGTAAGAAAAGAAAATGGTGAAAATATTTTTTGTTTACCAATTGGACATCTTCAATCTAATGGAGATTATCAATGTAGTTGGCAACCTTTAGAGATTAAGGAGTCCTTAATTATTGAAGCTAAGAAAATGACAAGTAGAATATTAAATAACCTTAATGGAGCTGGATTATACGGAGTAGAGTTTTTTATAAAAGGAAGTGAGGTTATATTTTCAGAATTATCTCCAAGACCACATGACACTGGGATGGTTACATTAGTTAGTCAAAATATTAATGAATTTGAATTACATTTAAGGGCTTTTTTAAATTTACCAATACCGCATATAGATCTAATAGAACCATCTGCAACCAGAGTTATACTCTCTAACCAAGAGTATCTAAATCCTATTTATAAGGGTCTTAATGAAGCATTAGAATTTGAAAAGACTAAAGTGCTCATATTTGGTAAACCATTTTCCAGAAAAGGCAGAAGAATGGGTGTTGTTCTCTCATCAAATTCCGACATTAATTTGGCTAGAAAAAATGCAGATGAAGCTGCTCGTAAAATAAAAGTCAGTACTAGATAAATGTTAAATAAAAATAACGAAAAAAATACTTATTTCCTTTGTTTTTGTTCTATGTCTCTCTGGGTATTATTTGAGTATGTTCTTTATTTCATAATGATAGAAAATTATAAAGGTTGGGATATAACTTTAAATTGGGATAATAAAGATTATCTCGAGGGGGATACTACTAAAAGTAATTTTTTTAATCAAAAGGAAAAATGGATTGGTGTTCACTTAAATGGTGAAAAGATCTTTGGTTCTTCTCTAAAAGAAATTAGGCATATTATTGATTATCCTAGTTTGCATGCAAAGTAGGTTAAAAGATTTTTTTAATTATCCTGATTATTTTCATTATCTTCAATAAGTTCATTAGCAAGTTTTCTTAAATCTCCCTTAATCGAGACCCAAGTAAAGGCGATTATAAAAATTGAAGCAGATATTGCAACAGTGATTTTTTCGACAGGGGACATTCCAAGTGCAATAGCAAACATTTCAAACCAAATACTAATTTTTTATTATATTGAATTTTTTTAAATAGGTAGAATCAATTTTTTTTTTGCAATGATATTTAATTATTTAAAATATAATAAATTAAATTCAAATTACTTATTTTATTTATTGTTTCTGATTTCAATTTTATTCAGTAAGATTAAATTATGGAAAAAAAAAAGTGCCCCCAATGTAAAAATTTAATTTTAAAAACTTCCCCAACATGTTTATATTGTGGTAGACCTAATAAATTTATAACTAAAGAATACGTAAATAAAAAGTGGAATAAAGATAATAATAAAAATGTATTTGATTATATTTTTATTAATAAGTATGTTGTATTTATTTTATTTTTAATATTTACAATTGTTATTATTATGTATAGTTAAATAACATCAATAAGTTACTCTATTATAGCATCTAATACTTCTTTAGTATTTGTTGATAGTTTATTTTTTTTAATCTGCTTTATTGTTTCTACCATATTACTTTTATAAGGTTCTGAATAATAATTGTATCTACTAAATACTTTCACAAAACGGGAAATTACGATTGGATTTAGTTTATCAAAGTCAATTATCTTTTTTGCAATATATTTATAACCAGAACCATCCATTGCATGAAAAGTACTATTTCTTGTTACGAAAGTATTTAATATAGCTCTTAAAGTGTTTGGTGATTTTGAATCAAAAAACTTATTTTCAAATAATTTTTCAATACTGTTTGTTTTTAAATCAATTTCTATAGATGCATTGAATGAGAACCAACTATCCAAAACGACACTATTATCTTTCCATTTATTGAAGAATTTCTTTGAAATAATTTTTCTTTCGGGACAATTAATCCTACTGAAAGAATTCAAAGCAGCTTTTGCTAGCGTCATCGAATTACTGTCGACATAATTAATTATTTTGCGTTTAATTTCCTCATCGTTACTGTGCAAGAGTAGTTTCCAAATAGTTTCGATTAGTGTTCTTTCATTTTTACCTTCTGGCCAAACTTTATATAGACTTTTCTCTATTTCTTGGAGCTTAAAATATAATTCTTCTTTTAATTTGGTACCGAATAAATGATTTAATTCGTCAATAGTTTTATATATCTTTAAAGGGTCTATATTTTCAATCTCTGATTCAATTTCAGCAAATGTCGGAATTCTTAGTAATTCTGATAAAAGAGACAAATTTGTATCTTTATTTTTTATAAATGCTATTAAAGTGCTTATTAATTTATTTTCAACTTTGTGATCTGGCTTTTCATCTAATCTGCACAAAATGATTTTTTTTAATAATTCTCTTACAGTATTAGATAGTGTAAAAAAATCTTTTTCATATTTTAAGATTAAAAATTTTTCATCCAAGGTAGTGTCAGATTCCCACTCAACTGGTGAAGAGAATTCGCGAAAATAAGTTACAAAAGGGATTTGGAGGGGAGATCTAACATTCCTAAAAATAAATTCTTGTTTTTTTGTTTTTAAAACAACTGTTTTTTCTATTGTTTTATTGTCTCCGAAAAATATAGCCAGATTTATAGGAATTATTAGAGGTAAATGATTATATGGGTTCTTCTTTATTGGATTACTTTGAGAGGCTTGAATTGTGAGTTTTTCGTCTGTTTGATCCCAGATTCTCTTAAATTTAACTTTAGGTGTGCCATTTTGCTTGTACCAGACTTTAAATTCTTCAGGTTCAATTTCTTTATTATGCTCTAAAATTTTATCGACAAATTGGTCTATTGTTGCTGCCTTTCCATCATATGTTGAGATGTAATTACTAAATCCTTTATAGAAATTTTCATCTTTTACAAGCTTGTTAAGCATTCTAATTATTTCTGATCCTTTTTCGTATATCGTGGTCGTGTAGAAATTGTCTATTTCTTGATATCTTTCTGGCATTACAGGATGCGATGTTGGACCAGAATCCTCTCTAAATTGATTTCTTCTAAGAAATTTTGCATCCTCAAGTCTCTTGATTTCATGATTATGAAGGTCTGCTGTGAACTGTTGATCTCTGAAAACTGTTAAACCCTCTTTAAGGGATAATTGAAACCAATCCCTACAAGTCACTCTATTACCTGTCCAATTATGGAAGTATTCATGGGCGATCACACCCTCTATTCTCTCTAATTCCTCATCAGTTGTCGTTTCAGAATTAGCGAGTATTAGTTTTGAGTTGAAAATATTGAGACTTTTATTTTCCATTGCTCCCATATTAAAGTGCCTGATTGCAACTATATTGAACAATGACAAATCGTATTCAAGGTTATATTTATCTTCGTCCCATCTCATAGATTTCTGTAAGGAACTTATTGCATGTTGGACATATTTTTCATCACCATACTCAACATAAATATTTATTTTTACTTTTTTATTCGATTTTGTTATGAAATTATCTTTTACACAGTTAAGTTTACCCGCTACCAATGCAAATAGATATGAGGGTTTTGGATATGGGTCTTCCCAAATTATTTCATGTCGATTATTTGTAAGATCATTTTCTTTTACGATGTTTCCATTTGATAGTAAAACGGGATAATCATTCTTGTCGGCCTCAATTCTCACAGTGTATTTGCTAAGAATATCAGGCCTATCAGAGTGAAAACTTATTCTTCTAAATCCCTCTGCTTCACATTGCGTAGTTATAATTCCATTACTCTCATACATTCCTAAAAGGGATGTATTTTCCTTTGGTTTAATTATTCCTTCTATTTTTAATAAAAAATTATCTTTATTTATATTTTTAATATTTAAGTTATTTTTTTGCTGTTTGTAGTATTCCTCTTCTAATAATGAGTCATCTATAAATATTTTTTTTATTAATATATCCTTACCATCAAGAATTAGATTTCTGGTTTTCTTATTTTTTTTTACCAATTTTAGTTTGGTCGAAACATTTACAGCATTTTTCTTAATTACGAAGTCCAAAAAGATTTCTGGAATTTCATAATCAAAAACTTTGTAATCTTTAAGTTTTACATATCTTGAAATACTTTTTTGGTTTATTGGATTGTTCATCTTTACAAAGAAGTTCGGAAATTAAAAAATCTAGAATATTTATTTTGAAATTATAAGTTAGAACTTTTACCTTCTGATTGACAGTTATGTGCTTTAACTTTTCCTGAAGGAAGTAATTCGTATAAAGAAGGATTATTAATATCAGGCGATCCGTCCTTATTAAATTGGTACCTCCAATCCCATTTTTTATCTGTAAAGGAAATATAATCTTTTCTTAGAGAATATGGAAGCATAAGCTTTTTTTTATTCCAATTAATATTTATAAATGCTCCTGGCTTTAACTCAGATATCTTTTCTACTATGGAAAAGTCACCATTAATATTATTTCTCATCACAAGATTAAGATTTGAATTTTCACATACATAGCTACTATTTAAAGCTAATAAAAGTATTGAGGGAATAAAAAATGAATGAATTTTTTGAGCTCCTTTTAAAGTAGATTTACTTTCAGGCTAAATGATTTAATTAAAGATCTTTTTGAATCCATTTAAATCATAATAGATTGCATACTCTTTAGATCTACAAGATTACAATTTAATTCCTTTTCATAATCCTGAACTGAAATAAAATTATTTAAAAAACCTGAATATTTTGCATCTCCGCCTATGGTGCTTGAAAGTATATATTTTGGATTGAATTTGTTAATCAATTTAGGGATTACATCAGCACCTTTTACAAAAGAACCTACTAGGGGTAATTCTAAATTTTTTGTAGGAGTAATGACTGCATCAAGACGTTGATTGTTTAAATTTTCATCAAGAAATCCATGAGGTTCTATATAAAACCCATTATCTTGATCGTCTTTAACAATATATCCGTTTTCTATTTGTGGTACTGGAGCCCCAGCTGTGGCTTCAAAACTTAAATTAAAATGGTTTGTCTTTTCAGTTGGATTAAGCACTTTAATTGAACTAAAACCAATTTTTTTTAATGTTTCAACAGCACTTTTAGGGCAAATTATAGGAATATCCTTTCTGAACATTTCTAATGTTGGAACATGACAGTGGTCAGGTAATCCTTGAGTTAACAAAATAATATCTATTTTTTTATCTATTGAAATTTCTTCTTCTAATGATCCTTTAAAAAACCACTCACCTGGAGGAAATATTAAATCTCCTTTGAGCCAAGGATCAATAATTAAATTGGTTTTTTTAAATTTTATAAGCCAACCATTTGAACCAAGGTAGGTCGCTTCAAAAGTCATTATCAATTTATTGTTTTATTAGACTATAAAGTAATTTTGGCTTTATCGAGAAATTACTAATTTAGATTAGTTTGCTTCATTTAAGATTTGAAATGACTTTCTTTTTAGATTAAATATTAAAACTTGATTATCTTTATAACTAATCTCAAAGTTTTCTTTTTCTAGCATTTGTATTGGTATTAGAGCTAATCCTCCTGTTCCTGAAAATATGATTGGCATGGTGCTATTTTTAGTCCCATTCATTTTTTGCAAGTCAATAGCTTGAGAAACTATTTTTCTTGCTTTATCAAATCCGTAGTCTTCTATTAATTCAGGCCATAAAAAGTTAACTAATTCATATTTCGAAAACTCAATTTGTACTGTTTTCATTAAAAAATAATAGATATATAGTGATTAATTAATTACGATATTTACTTAATTACTATTTTTAAACCTATCCATTACTAGTTGCAACATATCCACTACATCACCATCAGTTAAATTTAAATCCTTCTTTAAATCATTGCAAGTTAAATTCATTTCAAGTGCTGCTTCAGCCATATGATTAACTTTTTGGTTATCACCGCCTAATGAAATAAAGGGATTGAAGTTTTCTATCATTTAATACTTGTTGTTACCACCTAGTTCTAGCTAAGAAATAATTAATTATCATTTATTGATACAGAAGCTTATAAATATGTTATTTAATATTTAGAAAGTTTTTATTTTTAAACTAGGGATATTGATATACCTTTTGATATTAATGCGAATCTTCTGGCTCTAACTAGTAAAGGAAATATTAAATTTGTTCGCTTATTTGATTTAAAAACTCTAGAAAGTAATAAAAGTAAACTACTTGAGGGATTATTTATCTGCTTGCAAATAGTATTAATTGCATCTGCCCCATGAAAGATCTTTTCATCTTTTAGGAGAATAGCTCCTTTATCTAGGTCATAACCTTTATCTAGAAGGGATTTAATTAGAGTTAAATTTTTACGACCATCAAGAATTTTAATATTATTTAACTTGCTTTTGATCTCAAGGAGCTCAGCAAAATGATTGCAGAATGGGCATTCTCCATCATAAATAAAGGTATAGTTGGAAGTCATTAGAAAAAAACAGTTATGATGGTCTTAAAGTGCACCATCAAAATAATAATGCATTGATAATAAAACAAATAATAAAATTTATGTGGATTTTTTATAAAGGGATAGTTAAAGGATTCTAATAATTACGAAGAAATGTCTCAATATAGGTATATTTTTCATAAAAATCTGTATGCTAACTCGGAGATATTATGTTTTAAAATCATGAATTTATTAGCTTCTTTTGCTTTAGGTGGTTTCAATCCATGGGCAGCAGGCTTTGGAATTGGTTCTTTAGTCCTTTTTGGTCTTGTTGGTCTTGTGGCGGGTCCAAACCTAAAGAATTTTGACCCTGATGCATAAATCATCATATTTAATATAGATTTTAAAAGACTCATTTGAGTCTTTTTTTATGCGGTTTTTAAAATTTATTTTTAGAATAAATTTTAGTTATATTCCGCTAAAGAAATGTTGTTAAATCCGTTTTATCCATTTACTTTTTTAAAAATCTCTTCTCTTAAAGCTACTATTGTTTTTTTATCAATACTTTTAATTAAATCAAACTTGCTTAGATTAAAAGGGGGACTAATAGGAGGTCTTTTTGCCTTGATACTCATATCGGGGATTTTTGCCTCTAGTACAATAGCTTTAGGATCCTTAGCTTATGCCTATCGATTAAGGAAGAAATCTAATTCTGATGATAATCAAATGCAAGATTTAGAAACTGTTAATGTTTAAGATATTTTGTGAATCAAATTCAGTTAGATAACCTAAAAAGGAGTTCCAGGTACAAAATGCAAGACTAAAAATCCAAAACCGGCAGCAAAAACTATTGATACTGCTATGATTAGAAGGCCCGATGCCATCCCCCCTTCGTTAAACGCCATTTAGTTAGTTATTTTTAAATTAATAATAGAACATATTTGTTCGCAGGTAATAGTTCTAATTACTCATATATCATCCAAATTTATTATTAATGGTGAATAAAAGTAAAAAGATGGAAGTTAATGAGATTATAAAACCAAATATTATTAATGGTTTAGACTTGACGTTTTCTTCTTTCTTAAGCTTATTTTTTGAAGAAGGAGAATTTTTATCTTTTTTTTTATAAATAAGATTGGAAAAAGGTTTAATCACGATAAATATTAGATTTAAGATAATTACCCTAAAGTTTTGAACAAATCTTTATGGTAATCAACAATATTTTGACAACTTATTACAGGTGTAAATTCCATATGAATGCCAAATTTGGCTCTCCATGGAGCAAAATGCTCGAAAATTTCTTTATCACTCTCTGCCTTACATAAACAAACTACTCTACCCTCTCCTGGAGCATGAACTCTAAATAACATCTCAAATTTATCTGTTTTATCTGATTTTGCAATTTCACCGTTTTCCCATGCTTCTACAAATAATTGATAAGCTTTCACTTGATTCTCAATATCTGGGAATTGGCAGTCAGCAAGAAATAATTGCATTGGAGTATTCTTAAGGGTTTACTCATTATCCCTCAAATATTTATTTATTAATGGGACTGTTTGAATTTGAAGATCAGAAAAAGAATATTTTCCTAAATAAAGTGAGAAGAGAGAGTCTCAAGGAATTTTCCAATATCTTTTTTATATAAACTATCTGTGATTTTTAAAGAGAATAATTCATAATCATTTATATCTTTTTTTTTATCAAAATATATATTTCCCTTTAATGAAATATTTTTCATGATTTTATTGATTACTATTTAAAATTTAAACAAATATAAATAAAAGACAAATTTCTTTACATTATGTTTTTTATGAGAGAAATTTCTAAGGCTAATAAATAATAATTAATTTATTTAAGAGTTAATTAATTTTACTAGGATATATAAGAAAGAATTAATTAAAGAAAAAATTACAGTTAATAGAGATGCAATAACGGGTAATAAATTGAACCACAATTGCGAAGTTGTCATTTTTGAATCAATAGGCAGAAAATTGGTTCTTTTTTTAATTCTTATTTGTAACCAAAAAATAGATAATGGATAAATAATTCTTGAGAAAGTAATTATAAATGAAGGCAAAATACCTTGGTTTGAATAAAGTATAAATCCTGAAAAAAAGTATAACGCCCAAATTAGAACTCTTTGAATCAGAATTAATCCCTTGCTTTTGCCAGACATTATTAATTAATTAATTTTTATAATTTTAGTCATTTTATATCTTTCAAAAAAAATGTTATTTATAATGACTTTTTCTTTACGTATAATTTTCCATTCATTTTTAAGAAATAATTCATAACTTATTAAGCTCGCTTCAGTATAAAGAGAATCTAAACCTTCTTTCTTTGCTTCATCTTCTAATATATGAAGTAACTTAGAGCCCAAGCCTTTTCTTTGGAATTTACCTTTACAGTAAAATAGTGCAATTCTATCAGTGGGATATCTTGTGGCAAAAGCAGTAATAATTCCTTGTTTACTTATAAGCCATCCTTTCCCTTTAATTATTGACTTATCAAAATTTGGGTTATCCCAAGCTTGGCTTGACCAGGCTCTTTTTTGTTCTTGACTATAAATTTTTTCATCTAAAGATTGAATTGAATCAAAATAAACCTTCTTTAATTCCATTTGATCTTTAATGGTGATTTGTCTTAGATTCATATACAAATCTTTTATTTAATATGCCTAGTAAAAATATAGTCGCAATTGGGGGAGGAGGGTTTGGACGTTCATTAGGCTCTCTTGAAATTGAAAAATATATAGTTTCTTTAAGTAATAAAAAAAGACCTAAAATTTGCTTTATTCCAACAGCATCTGGCGATAGTAGTTTGTACAAACTAAATTTTTATAGAGCATTTTCTAAACTTGATTGTATAACAAGCCATATTGATTTCTTCTCTAGAACAGAAAACTTAGAAGAGAAAGTTTTAACTCAAGACATCATTTATGTTGGCGGAGGAAATACAAAAAGTATGTTAGCTGTTTGGAAAGAATGGAATTTACATAAAATTTTGAAAAATGCTTATGAAAAAGGAATTGTAATGAGTGGTGTAAGTGCTGGGGCTATTTGTTGGTTTGATAAAGGTATAACTGATTCTTACGCTAAAGAATTAGCCATAATTAATTGCTTAGGCATAGTTGAAGGTATTGCCTGCCCGCATTTCGATGAAGAGAAAGAGAGGGAACCTTACGTTAATGATGTTATTCAGAGAGAAATTATTGAATCTTGTATATGTATTGAGGGCAATTGTGCTTTGCATATTAAAAATGATTTTGACTATTCCTCAATTGATTTTGGTAATGGTAGAAACTGCTTTAGAGTTGTAAAGGAAAATAATATTGTAAAGAAAGAAATTCTTTAAAAAGAAAATATTTTTAATATCTTTAGATCTCATCATTCTTCGAGATAGAAGTAAATTCAATTCCTTTGTATTTTATGAAAGATGCAGTCCATACTTCTTTTGAGAGATTACCAAGGTATTTTAGAAACTGTTGTGTGTCTCCATCTCTTATCCATTCAGATTTAATGAATGGAAGCTCTTTCTGCATTCTTTTAGGATGCATATGAACAAGGAGCAAACCTTTTTCTTCAGAAGCCCTTTTTAAAGAACCTTCATCACTTCTTTGAAATACTCTCATTAGAAGATTTAAAATTACCTCTTCTCCAAGTTTCTTGAAATTTTCTGATTCCTCTAAATTATCTTTAATTTCTTTACCTCCAAGAGGCATTGCTCTTACTAAGTTTTGCTCAATTAACGCTATTGCAATTAGATAATCTTGGCTAGCCATATTCTAAAATAATACTTTTTTGTTATTCTAACCTCTCGAGTTCATGAAAATCTTTCATGGATTAAATATTTGCGATAAGAAGAAAGGAAATAATTTATTAATTATTTTCCAATACAATAAAAATATTGTTATTTATTTTAATTAGTAAAATTAAAAAATTTATTTGTCATGAGGTTTTTTTTATTTTTATTTTTTGGTATTTTAGTAGGTCTTTATTTATCATGGCCCGGTTTAGTAATACCGGAAAATTGGAAATGTTTTAATCAAATTATTGCAAAATCTGCAGAAGATAAAATTTCTTTAAAAGCTGCATTAGAGATTTCCCCCAGTTATTTTCTGAAGTCTAAGAATAGAAAGACGACTTCCAAAATAAGAATCGTAGCAGATGCGTGTTTTCGTTAATATGTTATTGGATGAAATTTGAATACTAAATAATGAACAATAATATAAGATTTGAATTGTCATTTAAAAATATTTCTCAGTTAGAAGATAAACTTAATTTCTGCAAATTAAATAATATCAAAAATATTAATATTCCATGTAAAGGACTTATAAAAAAGGATTTATTTAATTCAACTATTAAATATATATCAAAAAACTATGATGAATTTAATGTGACCTATCACTATAGTCTTTATCATCAATATTCAAAAAACAGAGAAAATTCGTATCAGGAATTTTTAGATTTTGTTAAAAGTTCTCAGACTAATAAAAATTTTGAAATTCTACTTGTGTCGGGATCAAATAAGAAAAAAAACTTTGACTCAGTTCATGTATTAGCTTATTTAAAAAAAGAAAAAAATTTAAAAGTTAAATTAGGTATAGCTTACAATCCATATTTGAAAAAATATTATAATATTTCTTCAGAAAGAGAAAGGTTCGAAAAAAAATTCTCGACTGGGTTAATAAATTCAATTTGGATTCAATATGGTACAGATATTAAAGTTCTTCAGAATGAGGTGACTTATCTTAAAAACGTAGCAAAAGAAGAAAAATTAAATTTATTTGGAAGTATATTTATTCCTTCTAAACAATTTATAGCACGGTTTAAATTTCGTCCATGGAAAGAGGTATATATATCTGAAAAGTTTTTATATGCCATAGAGAATTTTTTTGATTTCACAAACGATTTAGTTAGTTTTTATAAAAAAAATAATATTACACCTGTAATTGAATCTGATTTTTCAACATCAAAGAAACTTGATTCTGTTTATAGTTTTTTAGAAAATGAAAGATAATTTCTGTCAATATTAAACCTATGAAAAGTGATATTACATATGACTTATTAATAATAGGTGGTGGTATATCTGCGTGTGTTTTCGCATCGAAGTATCTGAAAAATAATATTACAAAAAAAGTTGGATTAATTGAAATTGGTCGTGGACTTGGAGGTAGATCAAGTACAAGAATAAGCAAAAAATATGAAGGATGGAAACTAAATCATGGTTCTCCAAATTTTAATATATCTAACAGTAAAAATAATCTTCTATTAAAAAGATATATTGATGAATTATTGGAAAATAAATATATAAAAATTGACGACTCAGAAATATTTTTTTTAAATGAAGATTCTAATTTAGAAACCAAAAAAAAATCTGAATTTTCTTGCGGGGTTAATTATTTATCTTTAGATTCCATGAGTGAATTATCGAAAAAGATAATTGAGTCAAATTATTTAAAAGAGGAAATTGATTTTTTCTTTGAAACTTTAATAGTTGATATGAAGTTTAATGATAAGGGATGGTTACTAACATCAAAAAATGGCGACAAATTCAAGTCTAAATTTCTAATTTGTTCAACTAATTTGTTGTTACATAAGAGGTCTTTAAAAATATTAAATGTAAATCAAATCCCATTAAGAAAAGCAATTCCTATTAATAGTGATAAAAAAATAGATTTACTATTAAATTTCTTAGAAGAACAAACATTTATTTCCAGGTTAACTTTTCTGATTTATACAAATAAAAATTATAGTTATAAAGATAATTATTCTAAAAAACTAAGGTATTTTTATTTAAAAAATAATTTAGAAAAAAAATATAGATTTGAAAGAATTATTTTTCAGCTGCAAGATAATAATAAATTAGGAATTGTAGTACATTCAAAAAACGCAGAGTTAATTAATTCTTATATAAGTGCAAAAGATGAAGAAGCTTTTAAACAAATAATAATTAAAAATTTCAATAAATTGTTTGAAGAGAATTCTTTAGTAAATAAATTAACTTTTGATGAAAAAATATCTATTATGAAATGGAGAGCTTCACAGCCTTCTGGCCTTGCCGTACCATTATCTTTACAATTTAGTAGAAAATCTAAAATTGGATTTTGCGGAGACTGGTTTGAAGGTAATGGATTTGGTAGAATTGAAGGCTCAATTTTAAGTGCTTTAATATTAGAGAAAAAAATTAAAGACTTAATTAAATAATTTTTTCAGAATGTGATCTATATCAGTGTTTTTTTCAATAATGAATTTATTTGTATTATTTTTTATGGTATTAGGTTTGAATTTTTCATAATAAATGCTCCATGATTTTAAGAAATCATTCTCAGCTTGTTTTTTTTTCTTTCCCCTTTCTTTTATATCTCTTTGGACAACTCTTTTCATGCACTCATTTTTTTTAGTTTTTATTTCTAAAAAAATATAATCCTTATTATTTAAAGTGTTTGAGAATTCTTTAGCAAATATACCCTCAACAATTAAAAAACTAATATTATTTGTTTCGTTTAAGATATTTTGAATTGTTTTCTTTTCGAAATTATAATAGCGATCACAGATTGAAATTCCATTCTTATAAATGAAATCAAAATCTTTTTTGAATAGTTTGTTATTAAAACTAATACTTCTATCAAAAAACCCTTCTATAAATTTTGGTAGTAATTTACTTATTAAACCTGTCTTATAGTAATTGTCGGTACTTAACACAATACCATTTTTATTTTTTTTTATTATTTGATTAGATAAAGTTGTTTTCCCGCTTCCGGAAGGTCCACTTATAAAAATAATCTTCATTTTTATGATCTGTTCTTTAATAAGATTTTAACTTTACTATTAATAAATACCTTTAAATTTTGAATATTCATTTTAACTTTTTTTTAGTTTTTAAAATAATTTATAATACCTTGCAATGGCTCGTAAGCTTGCATAAATATTAAATGTGTGTCTTTATATAATTGTAAATAAATTATTTCTATACGGTTATTTTTTATCTTGTAATTAATTCCTCTGGAATTTGATAATATTAAACTGAATAGCTAATTTTATTACTTATATATTGCAATGATTTCTAAATTTCTCAGCAAACTAAAATCAATTTTATTTAAAAGTGCAGTAACTTCTGAAACTCCTTTAAAGAAAGAAAAAAAAGCAGCAAAGTCTGCAAAAACAAAAACAAAAACAAAAACAAAAACAAAAACAAAAACAAAAACAAAAACAAAACCAGTAAATTCTAAGAAAAATATTGAAACTTTGACTACACTTCCAGGTGTTGGAGCAAAAAGCGCAAAAGCTTTGTATGAGGCTGGATTTAAAACAACAAAGGCAGTTATTGCTGCAGATGAAAAAGAACTTCTTGCGGTGTCAGGAGTTGGTATAAATCTTGTTAAGAAGCTTAAAAAGCTTAAGTAATTAAAATTTTATTTTTAAACCTTTCTAAAAAAATTTGTAATATCAACTCATATTCAAAAAATTTATGAGCTATTGCAGACTATCTTCTTCTTGCTTTTCTTCTCTGTTGCAACTTTCTTTTATATTTTTCAATAGGTGTTTCGTGATGTCTAAGTCTTTTTAAATCTGCAAAGATGCCCGACTTAGATACTTGTCTTTTAAATCTTCTAAGGGCTGACTCAATTCCCTCGTTCTCTCCAACTGTAACTTGTGTCAAAATTTTCTAAATAAATTATATTCTAGCACCTCAACAGATATATTTAAACTCAAAACTTCTAATTGAGGGTGAATGGTTTATTTGACTAATTTTTTGCCCACTCCATAAATCTTTTTTTATTACTTTTTATGTCTTGTAATGATTCAAAATAATATTTTTCCCAATTATCTTTAGGCAGGCCAAGAAATAACATTAGATTTAATGGATATTGATCGCTATCAGAACAATTTCTAAAATCATCCCTGAATAAAAAGATTTCCTTTTTTAAAGCTATTGCGATACCCAATTCAATCATTACCCCTTCATCTGGAGGATTTCCATTAACAATCGCAAAAATACAATCACATTCTTTTAAATCATGGAAATTACTATTTGCAACTTCATAAGCCCATTTACTTTTTTGTTGTGTTAATGGTTTTGCCCTCTCAAAAGGTTCATACACTTCTACATTTAAATCATTGAAGATTTCAATAAATTCATGTAAGAGGGTTTTAGTTTGTTTTGAAAATCCATATGGATTAGCTAAATATAATTTCTTTCTCAACTTAAACCTCTTTTTTTGATGTAATCTTCGCGGTCACTTTTTGAATTTAATGTATTTTCCCAAGGAAAAACAATCCATTTACTTTTATTTGTTACATGTACTGTATTCCACCATGTAGGTTTGATTTTACTAAATAATACAAAAAACATTGCTCCTTCAATATTCTTGAAGGTCGTCAATGTAATGCCTGTTTCATAAACATCATCTACTATTAGTGAATTCTTTATTGGTTCTGAAATTAATTCAATTTTTAATTTATGGCTTAGTGCTACAGCAAGACATAATCCGCCACGAGGAACTCCATATATTCCAGAAAATTCCTTAAACCTACATTTATTAGCTATTTGTTCTACGCTCTTATCAAATTCGCTCCAAGTAAAATAACTTATCATCTTAATTTTCGTATTTTTCTGTTGTAGTAGCGAAATTTGATGCAATTACACTTAAAAGTGCTACTACTTGCTCATTTGGACAATTAGTATTTTTTTTTAAATTTTCACATTCATTTATTATCTTGGCATATGTATCCTCTACTATCCCATTCATTTGATCGATACTAAAAGAATATGGTTTATTCATTTTTAAATTATTAGTTATTTTATTTTTACTTAAATATCCAACGAAGTAAATATTTTTTGTATTTAAAGATAAAATTATTCCCACATGGGATTATCTAATTTTTCATTTTTAAATGATGAAGGAACATAAGTATGTAAAGCTTCAATTTTTATAGCCCATTTTTTAGAGTTTCCCTTTAAACTTTCGCTTTCAATTAGGTTTGTTAGGGGAATCCTTTTTCTAACTTTAAGAAGTCCTAAACAAGCTTCCCAGTCTTCATGATTTTTATAAATATCTAACCAAAAATCAAAAATATTTTCCAATATTTCTAAAGGGATATCAAATGGAATACCAATTGAAGGTCTTGCAATTAAATATTTTTTGTTTCTTAGTTCATTTAATAAATTATTTACGTTTAAATTAATAGCTAAAAGAATATCTTTTGCTGATTCAGTACCTATTAATTCTTTTCTATGGCAATCTAAAAGATTTTCATCCTCAAGGATATTATCATCGCAATTTTTTATTCCCACAATCCAAAACCCTTCTCCATTATTCACTCCACTAGCAAGAAATAGATATTGAGGTGAATTCTCCAAGATTTCAAATTATTTTTTCCATTTTTAACATTTTTTGCTTGATATGAAAATAATTTAGCAGTGCAATTAACAATATGAAGTCCTCGTAAAAGAAAAATTTTGTTGTTATAGTTAAATTTTATAAAATGTTTGATTTAAGAGAATTAAAACTAATGTTTTTAGATCCTACTGATTTAATAATTAATAATATAAATAAATATCTTTATAGTAATAAAGCAATTAAATTTATTTTTTCTTAGGAAATAATTTTCCTATTCTCTCCTTTTGCAGGTACTCCTTTTTATTTCTTATTTTTTTGTCTTCTAAGGATTCTTTATTAGTACTTACAGCATAAATAATATAGAAAATCATGCCAGTAAATAATAATCCTACAAAAATTATGAATATTCCTATAGGTTCACTGGGACTGAATATTTTTAGATCTAAAGCTGTATTTAGGGAAATTATCATCAATAAACTTATTCCTTAAATAAATTTTATGGAAATCTAAGTGATTTCCTCGTATCCAAAAAATGTTTCATTACCTGAATTCTTATACCCATTAGCGGCTTCCTGTGGGTTTTGACTGTCAATTTTTCTTGCTTTGGCATGAATCATGTTGAATGGGAAAATTACAGCTCCTACAAAAAAATGAAGAATTAAGAAATCTGAAGGTAATCCATTTGTCCAATCAGGAAAAAATAGCAATGTCATTAATGATTCGTACATATTTGTAGTCAAATAAACCTCTGACTATTATTACTGAACTTATCGCAATACTTTTAATTATTAATAAATTGAAATTTAATTTGCATTTAATAATTATCAGATTTAATTGAAAAGATAATTTTAAAATACTATTATATTACTTATAAACTATTGATTAATAGCTGTTGTTAAAATTATTTTTTGTCTTACTTTTATTTATAATTTTTCAATTAAAACCTGCAATAGGTTTAGCTTTTGATACGTCCGATCCTAGTGTTAGTTTGCTACAAAATAGGATCTCTAATAATTTCTCTAAAAAATATTGCAATGCTATCCAAAATGGTCTTTCTAAAGATGAAGCAATGAAATCAGCTATTGTAAAAACTGAAAACATTATATCTTTCTCTTACAATCCTCAGAAAAAATGGATTGAGAAAAGTGACTTGGCAAATCAAATTTCATCACAAGTAGTAAATGATTGCGGACGGTCAATTGGATTGATTGGAAATGAGGGGATTAACTATTTTAAATCATATTTTCTAGAAATTTACGAAAAAACTACTCCTGACAAAAATTTTTCAAGATAGATTAGGTAAATGAATAATATTTCAGACAAATTAGTAATGACAATCATATTGATTACTATTCTTTTTGTATTTGGATTGATTTTTTCAGTAAAGTCTCCAGAGAGAAAGGTTATAGATTCACCAATAATGTGGAAAGATGATTTTTCTAATATCTCGATTTTTAAAAGCAATAATATAAATTCAGAAAGAATAAGAATAATTTAATAAAAACATTGCTTACTAAAATAAAGTATCCTATTCAAGGATATTCAAAAATATTTTTTCGAATCTCAATCAATTTATCATTCATTGTTTAATTTAAAAATTTTAAAAGAACTGATGCTAGTTTTAAATCATCATTAAACCATGCTCGTATCGCCATAGCTCTTCGAGGATCATAAAAATTTTGTTTTCTGTACCAACTAAGAACTTCTGAATCTGATTTCTTCCCATTACATGACAAACAACATGGTACGCAATTACTTGTACTGCTAATCCCCCCTTTTGACATTGGGTGAAGGTGGTCGAGTGATTCTGAGGGTTTACCGCAATAAATACATTTATACTTAGTAACTTTATTAAGTGACTCTCTCCAATTTTTATTACTTATCTTGGGACAAAACTGATCAAGGTAAATTGCATCTTGTCTATGCATAAAATTCTTGATAATTTTTTCTGATGATAACAGTTTTTTTTAAAGTATGATTGAAAAAGATAAGATAAGACTTCTTAAAGCAAATGCTTCTTATGAAAATAATAATTTTCACTTATTAATACAAAGGGCAATTTATAGTAAATGCTTTATTTATTAACAATATTATTAGGAAATTTTGATCATTCTTTATTTAAAAGTATTTATATCTTTTTGATATCGTTTTTTTCTAATACGTTCTCAGCGATTTCTGGAGGAGGAGCAGGATTATTACAATTGCCAGCATTGATTTTATCTGGAGTTCCTTATTATCAGGCTCTGGCTAGTCATAAATTAGCAACAGTAGCACTAGGAATAGGGGGTTCCTTAAGAAATTACAAATCTTTAGGTAATGATATAAGTATTGCTTGGCAAATTTTAATTTTTGGATTACCAGGAGTAATTTTTGGGGCTTCTGTAGTTGAATATATATCAGAAAAGTACTTATACTTAATTTTAGGAGTAATATCCATATTATTAGCTTTTTACTCATTCCTTAAACCAGATTTAGGGATGTCATCTGGTAATAAAAAACTTAATTTTGTTCATAAAATTAGATTTTTAATTTTTATTTTTCTTATAGGTATATTAAATGGTTCTATTTCTTCAGGAACTGGATTGCTTGTAACAATTCTATTAATAAAAACTTTTGAAATGGATTTTCTTCGAGCCATAAGTATGACATTTTTTACTGTTGGGATTTTTTGGAATTTTGTCGGAGCAGTATTTTTAGCAAGAATAGGATCGGTTCCATTTAATTTATTGATAGTTTTAATAATTGGTTCCTTTACAGGAGGGTTTTTCGGAGCTCACCTGTCAAAATTAAATGGGAATATACTTATTAAGAAAACTTTTATAACGGTTTGTATTTTGGTTGGTATTAGCTTGTTGATTAAATCCATAAAAAGCTTTTTATAAAATTATTGGAGGATAGCAGTACATTTTGGTAAAAATCTAAAGTAGGATTATAAATTAAAAAATAAATAAATTATTATCTTTATTCATTATTAAAGGGATTAATTAATTACTCGTTTTATTAAAAAAAACTTTTAAAGAGGTCTTATTTTAAAAACCATAAAAAAGGCCTCACATATGTGGGGCCGGGTGATGGGGAATCTTATTTTTAAACCAATTTCTTAAAAAATGCAACCCCCTATCTGTAGCGCAATTATTGTCAACTTAATACACTACAGATAGTGCTTTAATGATTTTCTTATATGTCAATTAATAAATTCTGAAATAATTTTGAAACTTTAAAGTTTATCAATGAAAATCTAATTTCATAATTTCAAATGTTTTTGGTAATTTTACTTGTTAAAAATGTCCTGCACAGTATCATTCGTAAGAACTTCGCTAGTAAAAAGTTTTAATGATTGAATTAACTTTACTAACTCTTTTGAATTATGTTGGGGATAATTTCTGTGAGTATAGAAATCTAGGTCATGATAACTATAAATCTTTACTTCTTTCCTACAGTGATGCAAGTTATAAATTTGGTCCATTAGAGGTTAAAAAGGTTATTGAGAAGTCTGAAAATTTTAAAGTTACGGCTGTTGCTATAGCTGCAATTAAGTGCCCTCAGCATATAGTTAAGTAATGAAGTTTGAATTAAAAACTGAAAAAGAAAATTATTCGAAATCATTTTTACAATTTTTCAGTATATTTTTTTTTCTTACTTTAATAATTATCCTTAGTGATGTAGCACTCAAATTAGGAATCATATCTAGAAATCATAAAATTGAATACAACTGCAGGCTTTTATCTGTTGAAAAATCTAAACCTCATTTTAAAAAATTATCTAGGCTTTCTAATTTGAAAAGTAAACAACAAATTTGGAAATTTTGTAGCGAGGTTAATAAATAATATTTAACTAGAGGCTGATGAATAGAATTTTAATGCAAATAACCAGAACTTTCTTGAATTTATAAGAAATATTGTCGCTACAATAATTTCAAGCAATATTTTCCAAAATACAGAAAGTCCTAGAAAAACTTCAGAAGGAATTGTAGTTATAAAAGCTATAGGAATAAAAACACTAAAAAAGATTCTTAAAGAAAATGAAAATGAACTTAGAGGAAATCTTCCAATATAAAGGAATGATCTTAATACTTCTATTGCATTCCAAGTCTTAACAAACCAAATAGTAGTAGTAGAGATAAAAAACCATAAGCTATATAAAATACAAATCGAGCAACTTATGGTAATCAAGGATAGGGTCAGAAAACTTAAATTTAAATTGATTTGATTTATTCTTATGCAGAAGAACAACAATAAAAATCCAAGCATTATTTCTAAAAATCCAGATGGATTTATTTTTTTTAATGAAATAAAAAATTGACTATCAATAGGTTTTAAAAGTACGAAGTCTAATGTTCCTTCTCTTATATGTTTAACTATTTCTGTAAGATTAGGGTTAAACCATGTATTTGTTATCCCATTCAAAATTGTATAAATAGCTTGTATTATTAGTGCCTGTTCAAATTTCCACCCTCCAATATATCCACTATTTTGAAAGAAAATAGATAATAGAAAAATACTCCCTACTAAACTTAAAATTGCAGTTATTAAATCAACTAATATATTTGTCTTATACTCCAATTCAGAAGCTAAAGAAGTATGTAAGAATTTTTTATAAACTTTTAGATATTTTCTTAAACTCATGACCCCATTGCTGTATATTTTTTTGTTCCTTCAGACCAGATTTTCTTAAATAATGGGAAAAGTATAAAAATCCATAGAATTTGCATAATTAACCCTCCAATAATATTTGTTTCATTACCTGAAAGTAAGTTTGCGGGGAAATCAATTAGATATGGAAAAGGAGTCAAATAAATCCAAGATTTAACATATGTGGGAAATGAAACTACTGGTGCTAAAAGACCTGAGAGAAATAAAGTTGGAATAAATAACAATCTTTCTATCGATGAAGCTTTCTCTGTCCAGAAACATAGACATGCAACTATTGACTGAATTAAAAATTGAATCAAGAAGGATAAGAAAGTAGATACTATCGATAAAAGTAAAATACCTAAATTTGGTATCCATATACTTTCTGGATTAAAAATAAAAAAGAAAAATGCGATTATTAGTGCGAAAGGAAATCTTGTTATTTGTTCTGCAAGATGTTGTGCAAAATATCTGAAAAATGGATTTAAAGGTTGAATTAAATACGGAGATACCTTTCCCATAAGAGAATCTTCTTCAAAACTAAATACAACCCAAACTACAGAAAACTGTCTAACAAAAAAAGCACATAAGAAATACCTAGAAAGCAATGTTTCACTAATGTTTATGGATTCATTTAGATTATTATTTGTCCAAATGTTTAACATGAAAAAAGGAATAATCCCTGAAATTGCCCACAGTGCAATTTCTACCCTATACTCCAACATGTTTGAATATTGGACTTTTAATAAAGTGAATATTTTACGGTTAATTAAATTAGATATCATAATCTTTTTTGATTAATACCTTCCCAATAACTTCATCAATGGGTGGTTCATTTATAAAAAGGTCTTCAATATCAAAATTATTTAGGATAGTTTTTAGTGAAGAGGTAATAGAGTTGTTTTCAATTTTTATAGTGATTTCATTCTTTATTTTATTTTTAACACTAAAACCGGAATTTTCTAATTTAATTGCATCCTCTTCTGATCGACAAACTATTAATATTTCTTTAACAGGAGATAGTTTTTTTAATAATAGATCAAGTTTCCCATCATATGATATCGCCCCTTCGTGCACACATATAACTCTCTTGCATAGCGATGTAATATCTTTCATATAATGACTGGTAAGGCATATCGTTGCATTAGTTTCCTCATTATATTTTTGTAAGAATTTTCTTAAATTTCTCTGTGCATTAATATCTAATCCAAGTGTCGGCTCGTCTAAAAATAGAATATTTGGTTGATGTATCAATGCTGCTAGTAATTCTGATTTCATACGTTGACCTAGTGAAAGTTTTCTAACAGGTATGAATAGCTCTTCATCAATTTCAAGCATTTCCGATAGTTTTTTTATTCTTTTTTTAGCTTCGAACTTATCTAAGTCATATATTGATGCATTCAAATAGAATGATTCAATTGGTGGAAGATCCCAAATAAGCTGTTGCTTTTGTCCCATTATTAAGGTGATATTCTTTAGGAAATTTTCTTTTCTCCTGAAAGGTAAGTAGCCTGAAACCAAAATCGAACCTTCACTTGGATAAATTAAGCCACAAAGCATTTTTAATATTGTTGTTTTCCCAGCTCCATTAGCACCTAGAAAACCTACTATTTCTCCTTCTTTAATTTCAAAACTTATATCTTTTATAACTTTTAAGCTTTTTGTTTGTCTTCTAAAAAAATGTTTAATTGTTCCTTTTAATCCTGGTTCTTTAGAAGAGATATCAAATGACTTAGATAAATTTCTTACATCTATAATATTTTGTACCATTTAAATTTTTTATTACTGAAATTTTATATTTAAATAAATTATTAAATTACCTTTATTTTAGAAAACTTTTTAACCAATTAAAAATTATCTTTAAACGATACAACCAGCCAGATAAAAAAGTTAATTGGATTAAGTAACTCGCTTACCTTCTTTTTATTTGCATAATTTAATCCTCTTAAAAAATCAAATATAAAATAACTATTCTCTTTTTTATTATTATTTTTTTTAAGTACATTACCATTTTCGTCGAGAAGATCAATTTCATCCTCAAAAAACCATTGCTCTTTTCCATTTGATAATTGCAAGACAACTCCAATACCTTTGCCATCAGTTATTCTGAAATCACTTATCTTGCCTAATGAAGAAACATTTATTGCATCAATAGTTTCTTTGGTAAGTCTATCTTTAGATAGTTCTAGGTTAACTTGAACAGAATTTCCAATCTTAACTTTATCTAAAATTGACATTTTTTAGGTTATTATACTTAGTCATGTAGGGTTTATGCGATTATTCAGAATTATTGATTTATTTCAATAATTATGATTTTTTGAAAATCGCTTCAAGGATTCTTTTTATTGAAATTGTTAATACTCTCAAGAATACAAAAAACAGTCCTAACCAACCTAAGATGACAGCTAGTGATAACAAGCTTGAACCTAAATCACGCTGTAGCAAATTCTGCATATAATTTTTCTAAATTAGATAGATATAACTTTACTTTAATAAATTCTTTATTCAATATGAAAATTGCCAACATTCAGATTTGTTTAAATTCATTGTTACAAGAAAATTTAATAGATATGGTTTGTAAGCTAAAATTTAATTAGAAAATTAAATTCAATATTTTGGATCTATCTTTGAACTCATACATTGGAATATTTTTTATCATTATTGGTCTATTAGTTAAAGTTGACTTGAAATTCTCAATTCAAAAGAATTTCAAATAATTTCTAATAAGAGCTCTTTTTAGTGCGATATAAAAGCCTTTTTTTCTTCTATTTTTATAATTACTATAACTTATTGCAAATACTAAAAAAGCAGCTGTGAAGCTGCTTTTAAATGGTGGCGGGGGGGAGATTTGAACTTCCGACCTTCGGGTTATGAGCCCGACGAGCTACCAGACTGCTCTACCCCGCGTCATATACATAGCATACATCTGAAAGGGATATTTTTCTTGTTTTTTAGGATTCTTGGTATTTTACTTTACCTTTAACTTCAAGTCGCACTCCTTCAGGAAAATTAAAGACCTTTTCTTCGATGTCTTGAATTCTTAAGTCAGATATCCACTCTAACTGTTTTAGTAAGTGAAGACTAACAGCATGCTTTGCTCTTTTTGAACCATCTTCTACTTTTAAAGCTAAACCTATCCCTTCATTTACTTTACACAGGCACTGTATTCCCTCGGCTCCACCTTTACCTATAACGTTCCCATGAGAAGCTTTAATTATTTCTGTATCAAATTTATTGTTATCACTTATCATTATTGGATTTATAGTCATAGCTCTACTGATTTGTTCTAATTCAGCATTTTCGGAACTGCTCAGAAGTGAATATAACCTCGACATTTCTAATAGTTTTAAAAAAAGAGTGGGTGCACCACAATCATCACGTTCTGCTTTTATTTCAGATGGTGGGATTTCAAGTAATTCAGAAACAATTCTGAATATTTCTATTTGAAGAGGATGATCTCCTTTTAGGTAACTATCTAATGGCCAATTCATTTTTTTGCATGTAGCTAAAAAAGCAGCATGTTTACCCGAACAATTATGTTCTAATGGACTTGTCTTAGATTTTGGACATTTAAGATTATTAATGTCAATGTCATATTCCCATAAAATTTTGAATGCTTCCCTTGAATGAAGGTTTGATCCACTATGTGACCCGCATGCTAGAGCAATTGATTTTGATTCATTATTGATTTTTGATGAAGCTCCACTACTAACAAAAGGTATTGCTTGAAAAGGTTTTAGTGCTGACCTTATGAAACTTTTATATTCTGGATTTCCTGCGCACATTAAAACCCTTCCTTTTTTATCAGTAATAACAGCATGAATCTTATGGATTGACTCAACATTTGATCCCCTCATTAAGGTTGCTTCTAAGGGAGGATTATTAGAAGTGTAGAGGTTTTTGAAATTAGAACTCATTTAGAAATTGTTATATTGAAAAATCAAAATACCAGACAAAGCTAAGACTGAAATAATAGAAAAAATTTGAATTAAATTTTTTAAAATAGGTTTTACCTCGATTGAGGCAATGAGTGATTCTTTTTCTTTCAAAACTAATGGCTTTTCCCATACTTGACCGTCATACCAACCGGATTCCTCATATTCGACTTTTTCAGATATTAATCTATTAAATATATGATTCCAACCTAAATATAACTTTATGGAAATTAAAAGAGGTATTGACAAGCTGCTAAAAAAACTTAATAAAATATATTTTAAAAGGGACGTTTTAAAATAAACACTACCTGAAGAAATAATAAGAAATAGAACAAAAGCTCCTACCCAGAACTTTATCAATATAAGAATTAGTGACTTTTTTGTTTTTGGCCATGAAAAAATTTTAGATTTTGATAATTCTATGAATTCATTTGTGGGTTGTTGCTCTCTAGGGACAGGACATTTAGATTGATTCATAAATAAAATTATGGAAATAAAAGATTATCCCCATTACTCCAGAATGATTCAAGGTCATAATATTTTCTTATCTCTGGTTGAAAAATATTTACTATCAAATCACCATAATCGAGTAAAGCCCATTTCGCTTCGTTAATCCCTTCTTTTCGTATAGGTTCAACTTTAGCCTTTTCTCTAAGCTCTCCCTCTACAGAGTTAGTTATAGATCTAACCTGTACATCAGATAATCCTTCTGCAATCAAAATCCATTCACTTATAAATGATACTTTGTCAATTTTTATAAGCTTTATATCTCTTGCCTTTTTTTCATCACATGCTTTAGCTGCTATTAAAACCAAATTTTTATTGTCCATAAACATTTTCACTTGAAACTGATTTTTCTGAACCTTCTTGCTGAGATAATTCTGATCTTGCTTTTTCTGCACTTTTTCTTAAGGCATCTAATCTATCTTCAAAGAAACTTCTTTTTTTCTTTTTTCGTGTCTTTTCTATCAACTCCTTTAATGCTCCTCCCAGACTTTTATAAGCATTTGGAATGCTGTATCCAAATCTACAAGCAAGATCTATAGCTCTCTCATCTGCATAAATAGCATCTTGAAGCTTTTTTTCAGAATTATTTTTTAAATATAATCTATATCCTGCAAAACTTGATAAACCAAGAGCAAGTAATAAAAGCAACCCATCTTGTACCCATAACTCTCCTATCGCTCCTCCAAGTCCTATGGCGAGAGCTGCCATTTCCCATCCATCTCTAGGAATTGTGTCATTTTGGATTTTGCCAACCTCGTGCCAAAATAATAAATTTCTATGGTCAATAGCAAGGTTATCCCATTCATCTAAATCTATTTGAATTTCTACTTCGTCACGACCGATTTCCTCAAGTGTTATTAAAGGCGGATCTATAGCCGCAGCAGCTTCAACAAATACCCAACTTTCATTCTCTGGAGGCAACAAACTTTTAAGTCGCTGAAGTTCGCTCATAAAAAATTAATTTCTTTCAATACTATAGAAACAAATGTTGCTTTTCAAGTAACTTGATTAACATCTGATGATTTATAAGTAGCATGAGATAAATGAACGTTTAAATTATGCCTCAAAGAGGTGATCTTAAAAAAATTCTTATTCTAGGTTCGGGACCGATTGTTATAGGGCAAGCATGCGAATTTGATTACTCTGGTACTCAAGCTTGCAAAGCATTAAGAAATGCTGGTTATGAAATTGTCTTGATAAATTCAAATCCAGCATCAATAATGACTGATCCTGATATTGCAAGCAAAACATATATTGAACCATTGACTCCTGAAATAGTTTCTCAGATCATTTTAAAAGAAAAACCTGATGCGATTCTTCCCACTATGGGAGGTCAAACAGCTTTGAATCTTGCGGTTAAATTATCAGAGTCGGATTTTTTAAACCAAAATAATATTGAATTAATTGGAGCTGATTTAAGAGCCATTAATAAAGCTGAAGATAGGAAATTATTTAAAGAATCGATGGAGAAAATAAATGTAAATGTTTGTCCATCTGGTATTGCATCTAACTTAGATGAAGCTATGAAGGTATCAAAAAAAATTAGTTCCTATCCTCTTATAATAAGGCCTGCATTTACTTTAGGTGGAGTAGGGGGTGGAATTGCTTTTAACCTTGAAGAATTTGTAGTGTTGTGTAAATCAGGTTTAGAGGAAAGTCCAAGTAATCAAATATTAATTGAAAAATCACTCATTGGATGGAAGGAGTTTGAACTAGAGGTAATGAGAGATACTGCTGACAATGTGGTAATAGTTTGCAGTATTGAAAATTTAGACCCAATGGGTGTCCACACTGGAGATTCGATTACTGTAGCCCCTGCACAGACCTTGACGGATAAGGAGTATCAGAGGTTGCGGGATTTGTCATTGAAAATTATCAGAGAGGTCGGGGTTGAAACAGGGGGGAGTAATATTCAATTTGCAATAAATCCATCTAATGGAGAAGTAATTGTTATAGAAATGAATCCTCGTGTGAGTAGATCCTCTGCTTTGGCAAGTAAAGCAACTGGATTCCCCATAGCTAAGATTGCAGCTTTATTATCTGTTGGCTATACACTTGATGAGATTATTAATGACATTACAAAAAAAACACCTGCATGTTTTGAGCCTTCAATTGATTATGTAGTTACTAAGATCCCAAGATTTGCTTTTGAAAAGTTTAAAGGCTCTTCTAATACTTTAAGCACTGCCATGAAATCTGTTGGTGAGTCAATGGCAATAGGTCGTTCTTTTGAAGAATCATTTCAGAAAGCATTAAGGTCACTAGAAGTAGGTGTTTTTGGATGGGAATGTGATTTACAAGATGAATTTAAAAATGAGAGTCAAATTAAAAATAGTTTAAGAAATCCTACACCTGAAAGAATTCTTCTAATTAAAAAAGCTATGCAGCTTGGGAAAACTAATACTTATATTCAAGAAGTTACAAATATAGATTTATGGTTTATCGAAAAATTACGTAATATCTTTAATTTTGAAAATTATTTTTTGAAAGATAAAGAACTTTTTACTCTAGATAGGGATTTGATGTTACATGCTAAACAATTAGGCTTTTCAGATCAACAGATAGCAAAGTTAACTAATTCTGATTTTTTTGAAGTAAGAAGATATAGAAAAACACTTAATATAATTCCAATTTATAAAACTGTTGATACTTGTTCAGCAGAATTCTCATCCTCAACTCCCTATCATTATTCAACTTACGAAGAATCTTTTATTAAGATAAATTCTCAATTTTTTGATAGCGAGATTTTAGAAAATAGTAAATCAAAAAAAATTATGATTTTAGGAGGAGGTCCAAACAGAATTGGTCAGGGAATAGAATTTGATTACTGTTGTTGTCATGCATCATATCAAGCTTCAACAAATGGTTATAAAACAATAATGGTTAATAGTAACCCTGAAACTGTATCAACTGATTATGATACTAGCGATATTTTATATTTTGAGCCTGTAACTTTGGAGGATGTGCTTAACATAATAGAAGCTGAAAATCCTTATGGTTTGGTTGTTCAATTTGGAGGTCAAACGCCACTGAAATTATCATTACCTTTATTTGAATGGCTTAAATCTAGTGATGGGGTCAGAACTGGATCAAAAATTCTTGGGACTTCTCCAATATCTATCGATTTAGCAGAAGATAGAGAGGAATTTACAAAAATTCTTAAAGAATTAAGTATTAGACAACCTTTAAACGGTATTGCACGTAATCAAAATGAAGCAGAAATAGTTGCAAAAAATATTGGATTCCCCTTAGTTGTAAGACCTTCTTATGTTTTAGGTGGAAGGGCAATGGAAATTGTTAAAGATGAGAATGAATTATTGAGATACATTTCTGAAGCAGTTAAGGTATCACCTGATCATCCAATCCTTCTTGATCAATATTTGAATAATGCAATTGAGATAGATGTTGATGCTTTATGCGATTCAAAGGGTTCGGTTGTAATTGCTGGCCTAATGGAACATGTTGAACCTGCAGGAATTCATTCAGGAGATTCAGCTTGTTGCTTACCATCTATTTCTCTTTCTACATCAACAATAGAAAATGTAAGGAACTGGACAAAATTAATTGCACAAAGATTAAATGTTGTTGGTTTAATTAATTTGCAATTTGCAGTAATAAATACAAATAATAAAGAAAATAAATTATTTATTCTTGAAGCAAATCCAAGAGCATCCAGGACAGTTCCATTTGTTTCAAAAGCCATAGGTAAACCAGTTGCAAAATTAGCTACTCAGTTAATGCAAGGTTTTACATTAGAAGATCTTAATTTCACAGAAGAATTTTCTCCAAAATATCAAGCAGTAAAAGAGGCCGTTTTACCTTTTAAAAGATTTCCTGGATCTGATACATTACTTGGTCCTGAAATGAGATCTACTGGAGAAGTAATGGGTTTAGCTAAAGATTTTGGAATTGCTTATGCCAAGTCGGAATTGGCAGCAGGTAATGGTGTTCCTTCAGAAGGAGTAGCTTTTTTATCTACAAATGATTTAGATAAAAAAAATCTTGAGGAAGTTGCTAGAGAACTTTTGATTTTAGGCTTTACATTAATCGCAACAAAAGGTACAGCTTCTTATTTGGCCAATTTAGGAATTCAAGTTGAAGAAGTGCTAAAAGTTCATGAAGGAAGACCAAATATTGAGGACCTTATTCGTTCGGGACTTGTTCAATTAATAATCAATACTCCAATTGGCTCACAGGCTCTTCATGATGATGCTTATTTAAGACGTGCTGCTTTAGAATATAATATTCCAACCTTTACAACTATTCCTGGAGCAAAGGCAGCTATTAAGGCGATCAAAGCTTTGCAATATAATAAGATTAATACTTATTCTCTACAAGAAATCCATAATTATTAAAATTTTATTCTAAGTTTTTTAGTTTTTCTCTTAATTGATTAACTAATGAGTTTCGACTTATTGAAAGTAATTTAAGAGTATCTTGATGCAACTTTAGTTGTGTCTCAGCTATTTGTAATACTTTTATAGATTCTTTTATTTCATTAGAAAGTTCATTTATTAAATATTTTTTGCCTTCAAAGGTTAAAATTGGATTTGTAGAATCATTTTCGTTTTCGTTCATTGATTTACTTTTTTAATATAAAAAATATAGTTATAAATTTTTAATAAATTGTTTTTCACATAATTCTTTATAAATTCCAGGTTTATTAATCAAATCAATGTGTTTTCCAACTTCAATAATTTCACCTTTATCGAAAACAACTATTTTATTTGCCTCTTGAGTAGTGGCTAATCTATGAGCTATTACAATAACTGTTCTATCTTTCATCGCTCTATTAAGACCTTCTTGGACTTCAGATTCTGATTCTGCATCTAACGCACTTGTTGCTTCGTCTAAAAGAAGAATTGAAGGGTTCCCAAGTATTGCTCTTGCAATTGCTATCCTCTGGATCTGACCTCCCGAGAAATTTGATCCTCTTTCAGTTATCTTAGTTTCATATTTCTTAGGCAGCTTTTGAATGAAGTTGTGAGCGTTTGCTTTTCTTGCTGATTCTATGACTTCTTCTTTAGTGAAATTTCTGCCCATTCTTATTACATCAATAATTGTTCCTGAAAACAAAAAAGGCTGTTGTTGTACTAAAGCAATGTTTTTTCTAATATCTTTTGTATTTAATATTTTGAGATTTTTATCATCTATAAAAATGTCTCCATTATTTGGAGTTATAAACTTTAATATCAAAGCTAACATTGTACTTTTACCAGCACCAGAAGCTCCAACGAAAGCCGTTACTTCCCCTCTTTTAATTTCTAAATTGATATTTTTAAGTACTTGATTATCTTTTTTGTAAGCGAAATTAACTTTTTTAAAACTTATTTTTCCATCAATATTGGATATCTTTGTTAAATTTTCTTTATCATCTTCGATAGGTTCTAAATTTATGTTTTTTAACCTTTTTATCGATGCTTCTGCCTGTTTATAGTCATTAAAATTTGTACTTACATGGCTTATTGGATCAATAAGCATTAATATTGCAGCAAAGAAACTGCTAAATTCTTCGCTTGTTAGAAGGCCTAGATTAATTCTTGCGGCTCCTAAACCTAATATTGCTAATATTCCAAATGCTTCAACAAACCCAACAACTGGATGTTGAAATGCAAGTAATTTTAATGTTTTATATTTTGCTTTTTTATTTGCGCTTAATCTTTTATAAAATCTATTCTCAATCCAATTTTCTGCAGCAAAGGCTCTTATGGTTGACATTCCATTTATAGATTCACCTATTAAACCTGCTAAATTACTTGTTGATTCTTGACTTTTCTCCGATGCGAATAGAACTCTTCTTCCAAAACTATTAACTGAAAGAATAATCAATGGTGCTAAAACAAAAGTTGATAATGTTAGTGACCAATCTAAATAAAAGATGTAGATTATTACCGCTAATAACTGTAAAGTGCATGGAATAGTATCCTGAGCTGTTTTATAAATAACTTCGCTTACCCTATCTGCATCTTCTGTAAGTCTATATGTGATATCCCCGGCTGAAATCTTTTCAACAGAATTCATCTCTATTTTTTGAATTTTGCTAAATAGATTTCCTCTCATTACTTCACTTATTTCTAATGATGGTTTTGCTATGAATACATCCTGTCCAAATTGAGCAATTTTCTGAACTAAAAATACAAATAAAGACTTAACTATTATGCTAATAACTTTTGAGAGGTCACCTGATCCAATTGCTGGGATTAAGTTTCCAGCAAAATAAGCCAACAAAGGCCAACAAGCTACATAAATAAGCATGCATATAAAACCTTTAATAAATTTATTCGAATATGGTCTGACTGGTGGTATTAGTCTCAAGATATTATATATTTAATTATTTATCCTACTTTATCAATATCTTTAGGTATAAAAAACAATGAAATTGGATCAATTCTTAAAATGGAAAAATTTGGTCTCTTCTGGTGGAGAAGCAAAACTTTTTATTAAGTCAGGTTCTGTCAAAGTTAATGGTGTAATAGAAACTAGGAGAGGAAGAAAATTAAATAAGGGAGATAAAGTTATATTTCTAAAAAATGAATTATTTTTCGAATAATTGGCTTATTAAACTCAATTTATATTAATATAATTTTCTTGGAGATAGTATTTTGAGAAAATCTGTTATTGCTGGTAATTGGAAAATGCACATGACTTGTGCTGAGGCTAAATCCTATTTAGAAGAGTTTATTCCTTTAATAAAAGACATTAAAGACGATCGTAAAGTTGTTATTGCTCCTCCTTTTACAGCTATTTCAACCTTTTCTGATCATTCTGATTTTGAATATTTAGATATTTCTAGTCAAAATATTCATTGGGAAGATCAAGGAGCATTTACTGCAGAAATATCTCCAAAAATGCTTCTTGAACATGGTGTCACATATGCAATCGTTGGACATAGTGAACCAAGGAAATATTTTAGTGAAAGTGATGAACAAATTAATAAAAGAGCAGTTTTTGCTCAATCTAGTGGACTTACTCCAATAGTTTGTGTGGGAGAAACATTAGAACAAAGAGAGAGAGGAGAAGCTGATAGAGTTATAACTAGACAGGTTGAACAAGGATTAGAAAGTACAGATCCATCTAATTTAATTGTTGCCTATGAACCAATATGGGCCATTGGCACTGGTAAAACATGTGAGGCAGAAGACGCTAATAAGATATGTTCTTTGATTCGGAAATTAATAGGTTTTGATGATGTAATAATTCAATATGGAGGATCTGTTAAACCTAATAATATTGACGAAATCATGTCAATGAGTGATATAGATGGGGTGTTAGTTGGCGGGGCTTCATTAGATCCGAGTAGTTTCGCGAGAATTGCAAATTATCAATAAGAAAAATTCATGGCCAAAAGGCTGGGGCCAAAAAACTTCAATTATGGGAGTTATTAATTTAACTCCTGATTCTTTTAGTGATGGTGGGGAATTAAGCTCTTCAAAAAAAGTTTTAGATCAAGTAAATCATTTCTTGAGCAATGGTGTTGATGTTATTGATCTTGGTGCTCAAAGTACGAGACCTGGAGCTGAAGAAGTTGGATCTAGTATAGAAATAAAAAGATTGATCCCATATCTAAAATTAATAAAATCTGAATTTCCAGATGTTTTAATTTCTATTGATACTTTTAATTCTGAAGTGGCTTACGAAGGTCTTTTAAATGGTGCTAATTGGATAAATGATGTCACGGGTGGAAGAAGAGATATAAAAATTTTGGATGTTGTATCAAAATTCAACTGTCCATTCGTCATAACTCATAGTCGTGGTAATAGTCAAAATATGAATCAACTCTCTAATTACCAGAATGTATTAAGTGATGTTAAGTGCTCGCTTGATAATTTAATAAAGAATGCTTTAGAAAAAAATATATCTGAAAGAAATATAATAGTCGATCCTGGAATTGGTTTTTCAAAGGATATAGTGCATAATTTGGAAATCTTGAGAAACTTAAATGTATTTAAAAAATGGAATTTGCCAATTTTGATAGGTGCATCTAGGAAGAGATTTATAGGAGAAATATTGAATGAGAAAAATCCAAAAGAAAGGGATATAGGAACACTTGCAATAAGTTGTCTTTGTTCTCAATTTAATATTGACATTGTGAGAGTTCACAACGTCAAACTAAATTATCAAATCCTGAAAGTAGCTGATAGGATTTATAGAAAATAATAAATTTATTATTCTTTAACTCCTTCGATTTTATCCTCTACCTCTTGGTATAGTTCTTTCAACTTTTCTATATTCTCATCTGAAGTTTCCCAATACCCCCTACCATTGACTTCTAGCAATGTTCCAACAATTCTTCTGAAACTATTAGGATTAAGATCCATTAATCTTTTCCTCATCTCTTCGTCGTTTATAAATGTTTCATTAGTTTCTTCATATACAAAATTATCTACTTGACCACTTGTCGCACTCCAACCAAGAGTGTAATTAAGTCTGTTAGAAAGTTCTCTAACTCCTTCGTACCCAGATTTAAGCATACCTTCATACCACTTAGGATTTAAAAGTTTTGTTCTTGAGTCTAATCTGATAGTTTCTCCAAGTGTTCTAACTTGAGCATTAGAAGTGGTTGTATCCGCTATGAAGCTACTTGGTTCTTTTCCGTCATCTCTTAATGTCTTGATCAATTTTGTGGGATCCGAATCAAAATAATGACTTACATCTGTTAATGAAATCTCTGAAGAATCAAGGTTTTGAAATGTAACATCTGCTGTTTTCATTACTGACTCAAATACCTCTCTTTTTTGATTCATCTCACCTGGATTATCGGCATTAAAAGCATATGTTTTGCGAGATAAATACATTTCTTGTAATTCATTTTCATCCTCCCATGTTGAATTTTCTACGGCTAAATTAACATTTGAACTGTAACTTCCACTAGCATTAGAGAATACTCTCGCTGAAGCTTCCCTGACAGAAGTGCCTTCTTTCTCTGCTTGTTCTAGTGAATGTTTTCTTACAAAATTAGATTCCAATGGTTCATCAGCTTCAGCTGCTAATTTGACTGCCTGATCTATTAATGCCATTTGATTGATAAATAGATCTCTAAATACTCCTGAACAGTTAACTACTACATCAATTCTTGGCCTACCTAATTCCTCTAAAGGGATTAATTCTAGTTTGTTAATTCTTCCAACAGAATCTGGTTTTGGTTTTACCCCAACAAACCATAAGATTTGTGCCAGTGATTCTCCGTAAGTTTTGATGTTATCAGTACCCCATAAAACACAAGCTATTGTTTCAGGCCAAGTTCCCTGCTCTTCTTTTTGTCTTTCAATTAATTTGTCAACAACAGACTTCGCTGCAGCTACTGCTGCTGTAGTTGGGATTGATTGAGGATCAAGTGCATGGATATTTTTACCACTGGGCAAAACACTTGGATTTCTTATGGGATCTCCACCTGGTCCGGGTAAAACATAATTTCCATCTAATGCTTTAATGAGGCTATCCATTTCTTTGTCTGCGCAGACCTGTTCCAGGCAGAAAAGTAAGTAATCAAATAATTTATTTAATTCCTTCTGATTAACTTCATTAAATCCATTTAATCTGCAGACTCTTAGCCAAGGAGTAGGTAGATTTAGACCAAATACTTTAAGTAAATCGAAAAGTTTGGAAAGAAGTGATTTTTCTAAATAAACTCTGCCATCAAGAATTTTTAAAGAGTTGACCATAGCAAAAATCGACTCTCTTGCTGTCTTTATGATTTTTTCATTTAACTCTACAAATTTAAGTTCACCTTTATTGTTACCTTCATATATTTGTTCAATAGTTAGACCGATGGTTTCTGCGAGTAATCCAGGAAGAGATCTTAATCCTTCTTGTTCTCTCTCTAAAGATGCAATATTTACAAGTGTTGCAACAGCTTCTTCTGCAGTTGGAGCTTCTCCAATAGTATGAAGACCGCAAGGTAACAATCTACTTTCAATTTCCATCAACTGTTTATAGACATTACCAACAAATAAATCTCTTTCATCTATTGAAAGTTCTTCTACGTCTTTTGAAGGAAGCACTACATCTTTGTCAAGGTTACATTGTTTAGAAGTCTCAACTATTGCATTAACAATTTGAATACCCCTACTATTTTCTCTTAATTGTTGATAAGAACCAACAAGTTCACTTAGTTCTTTAAGACCTTTGTAGAGGCCTGCATTTTCCGCTGGAGGAGTTAGATAACTAATAGTTGATGCATATCCTCTTCTCTTCGCAATTGTTGCTTCAGATGGATTATTAGCAGCATAGTAATACAAATTAGGCAATGATCCAATTAGAGAATCCGGATAGCAAGTTTCACTCATTCCCATCTGCTTCCCAGGCATAAATTCAAGTGAGCCGTGAGTTCCAAAATGAAGAACAGCATCAGCCCCCCAGATTTTTTCTACATACGTGTAATAAGCAGCAAAACCATGATGAGGACTTGCACTTCTTGAATAGAGCAATCTCATGGGATCACCTTCATAACCGAATGTAGGTTGAACTCCTATAAAAACATTTCCAAAATGTTTTCCATAGATAAGAAGGTTTTGTCCGTCACTATTAAGGTTACCAGGAGGTTTACCCCAATTTTCTTCAAGTCTATGTGAATATGGTGTGAAATCTTCGTATTCCTTTACTGACATCTTATGAGCAATATTTAACTCTGGAGAGCCATCCATCGCTTCAGGATTGTTAATTACTTTTTCCATTAATTCTTTTGAATTACTTGGAAGTTCATCTATTTGATATCCTTTAGATTTCATTTCAAGAAGTACTCTGTAAATCGAACCAAAAACATTCAAATATGCTGCCGTTCCAACATTTCCTTTGTCTGGTGGAAAACTAAATACTGTGATGGCTAATTTTTTATCCTTTCTTTGTTTAACTCTTAAAGTTGACCATTTTATGGCTCTTTCAGCTATTACATCAACTCGATCTTGGAGCGTATGCGCTTTACCTGTAGCATCATCACGACCTGAGAGAATAATAGGTTCAATAGCACCATCAAGTTCTGGAATTGCAATCTGTAGTGCTACCTGAACAGGGTGTAAACCTAGATCACTATCTTCCCATTCTTGTGTGGTTTGGAAGACTAATGGAAGTGCAACCATATAGGGTCTGTTTAACCTTTTTAGGGCTTCAATAGCTTTAGGATGATCTTGTCTTGCTGGCCCACCAACTAGTGCAAATCCTGTTAGAGATACAACTCCATCTACTATAGGTTGATCCTTATTTATGGAATCATAATAAAATTCATTAACTGGTTTAGAAAAATCTAGACCTCCACAGAAGATAGGTAGTACTCTCGCACCTCTGTATTCCAATTCTTGAATTACAGCAACGTAATGAGCATCATCTCCCGTAACAATATGACTCCTTTGAAGAACTAAGCCTATTGTTGGAGTTTTGTTATCTTTAAGATTTAAATCTTTCCTATTATTTTCCCAATTTTGATATTCTTTTAGATTTTCAAACATGCAAGGAGCAAGAGGATGCCAAATTCCTAAATCTGGGAATGTTTCAGGGTCTTGAATTTTGAATTCTTCTATTTGATCTTTTATGGTCTCTGAAACAGCGTACTTTTCAGAAATCATTAACAAGAAGTTTTTTAAATTCTCAGTGGTACCACCTAACCAGTACTGAAAACTCAGAATAAATGTTCTGGCATCTTGAGCTTTTTCTACTGGTAGATATTTAAGTATTGAAGGTAGTGTATTTAATAACTTCAACATTGAATCTTGGAAACTTGCTCCATCAGATTCTTTTTTCTTTTTTATTAAATCTCCAATAATACTTTTAGATTGACCAAGTTGGGCCATACTAAATGAACCTAGCTTATTTAATCTCATTACCTCTGGCATGGAGGGGAAAACAATTGATGCTTTAAGTTTGTCTTTAAATGGAGATACTGCATCAACCACTTTTTGAGCAAGGTCTTCAATGAAAATTAGAGAAGCAACGAATATATCTGCATTAGCTATATCTTTTTTAAAATCTTCAAAATTATTATCATTCCTAAGTTCTTCGATGAGATAGCCGCTAAGGTCTATACCTATTGGCCCATTCATATTATTTATTGACTTTGCAGCTTCCGTTAAGGAATTTTGGTATTGTGGCTCAAGGACAACATAAACTGCTTTTATTACAACTTTGTGTTTGTTATCCTCAACAGGAGATACTCTGCGGTTTGCTGAGCGGACCTGCGTAAACATTGATTTTCTTTAAGTATTTCTACCAGACTACGAATGAAAAGACGTTATTGTGTGCAATATAAATAGCGTGTAACAACCTTTAAAAAAAAATTTTTTAAAAAAATGATTGAAAATTCTAAAAAAGCTATACCAGTACTAGTATCCGGAGCTTTAGGCAAAATGGGTAGCGAAGTTGTTAATACTGTATTAAATTCTCCAGATTGTGAACTTGTTGCAGCAATCGACATTAACGAAAAGAACAATGGCTCAAATATTTCTGAATTGTTGAAGGTAAAAAATTGTGAAGTTTTTGTTTCAAATGATTTTGAAGGAACTTTATGTTCTGTTAGTCAAAATTATAGAAATGACAATATCAAACCTGTGCTTGTTGATTTTACTCATCCTGATTCTGTATATGAAAATACCAGATCAGCTATTGCATATGGTGTATCACCAGTAATAGGAACTACAGGTCTAAGCCCTTCGCAAATACAAGATTTGTCTGTTTTTGCTCAGAAAGCATCGGTTGGTTGTGCAATAATTCCTAACTTTTCAGTAGGTATGGTTCTTCTTCAGCAGGCGGCATCGGTTGCTGCAAGGTTTTATGACAATATTGAATTAATAGAGATGCATCATAATCAAAAAGCTGATTCTCCTAGTGGGACGTGTATAAAAACTGCAGAAATGATTGAAGAATATCCAAAGAAATTTAATCAGAATTTAGTAAAAGAGACTGATTCATTGAAAGGTGTACGGGGTGGGCTCAGAGATTCAGGAATTAATATACATTCTGTGCGATTACCAGGATTACTTGCTCATCAATTAGTTCTTATGGGATCTCCAGGTGAAACTTACACAATTAAGCATGACACTATTGATAGAAAGGCATATATGCCAGGAGTTTTACAGGCTATCAAAAAAATTGGTAATTATGAAACTCTAGTTTATGGACTTGAAAAATTGATTTTTTAAAATGTTAATTCCAATTAATTCAAGTCAAATTTCAAAACTTATTCCTGCAGTTGGTACAGGAAGTCAATTTAAGTACGCGTTGGGGAATCCGAGAAAAATTCTTCAAAGAGTAATTGTTTCTTCAATTGGTGGATTTATCTCATTAATAATTAGTTCGACTGGAGATCAAACTAATAATATCTGGTTATTCCTATGTGTAGGTTTCTTTTTGTATATCATCTGGGGCCCAATTCTTGAATCAAGTAGAAAAAATTTGCAACTAAGAAAATATAAATTTTTTTCTATATTTGATGGCTATATATCAAATATCTATAAAACAGAAAAGATTGAAAGTTCAAGAGAACAATCTAATAGGCAAGGTAGATTAGAAGTTATCGAAAACAAAAGGACTTGGTTAGTACTTGAATTAGAAGATGAAGATGGTTATTTGGAAAAATTAAGTTTTCCTATGGAAAATAAACACAGTCAAATTAGTGTGGGTTCGAGTATTAGATGTTTAATAACATCTGATAATCGTAATTTTGACAGAGATTTTTATTTGACCGATGCTTGGTTACCTGAAATTAACTTATGGGTTGGTGAGTACCCCTATTTATTAAGACCAGCATTTGAAGAAATTTGCTATATTTATTTGAATAGATAGTTGATGCTTATAAAATTTGATGAAAAATAAATTCAATTTTAAAATTGTTGGATCAGGTCCCACAGGTTTATTACTTTCAATTGCACTTTCAAAATTTGATTGCAATATTTTTTTAACTGATTTATTAACAAAAGATAGATTAATTTATAAAGATAAAACTTATGCCATTACTCATTCAACAAGAAAAATCTTATCTAAATTCAGACTTTGGGAAAAATTAGAACCATTTTTATTTGGCTTTGATACCCTTTCAATTTCAGATAGCGTAACTTCTGCTTTTACCAATTTATCAACTTCTGACTTGGATGATGATATAAGTTCTGCTGAAAATATTGGCTGGGTAGTTAAACATTCGGATCTCATGAACGTATTTTTTCAAGAGATTGATAATTATGAAAATATTTTTTTTATGACACCACAGAGATTGTTACGTAAAAAAATATTATTTGATTATCAATTCTTTTCAACAGGAGCAAACTCACTTGATAAAAAATTCTTAGATTTTGTTGATATAAAAAAATCTTATAGTCAGTCTTGTTTAACTTTTAAAGTTTCTCTTAGAGGTCATTTTGAAAAGCGTGCTTATGAAATTTTTAGAAAAGAAGGCCCACTTGCATTATTACCTTTAGAAAAAAACTTATATCAAGTAATTTGGACTTCCAGTACATTAAAGGCAATTGAAAGGTTAAATTCTGACAAGAATTTTTTAATGGATAATTTATCAACGATCTTGCCAGATGAATTTAAGTTGGACCAAATAATTGGTGAATTTAATATTTTTCCTGTTTCATTATCCTTAAATTTACCAGTTTTAAATTTTAAAAAATTAGTTTTTGTAGGAGATGCTTTTCATACGTTTCATCCTGTTGGTGGTCAGGGTCTAAATACTTGTTGGAGAGATGTTAATACTATTTATGATCTTTTTAATAAAAATATTGCCATAACAAAAAAGCAATTGATATTATTTAAATTTAAATATTTTTCAAGCAGGATTTTAGATATTATCTTCACTATTTTTATAACTGACTTATTGATATCAATTTTTGCTAATAGAAACGTTTTTTTATTTCCAATTAGGAAATTTTCATTTTTACTTTTAAATAAATTTATTTTTACAAGAAAATTAGTCCTAAATCAAATGACTAAATCTCTAATTTACTCAAGTATTAAATAGAATTCATGAATAATTATGTATCTAAAGAAATGATAATTTATTTATTTAATGTATTAGGTTTAGATGAATCTACTATTGAACTTGGTATAAAATTATCTATAAAAAATAACACTCCACTCCCAATATTATTATGGAGTTATGGAATGCTAACTAATGAAGAACTAGATAAGTTATATTCATTTTTATTTCAAAAAATGAATTAATAATTCTGTTATAATCAGTCTATATCATATTAAAGAACAATTACAGTTTTAACTAGAGGAAATCAAGTATCAAGAAAATCTATAGAGCAGCTTGATTTATTATTATTAATACTAGAAACTATCGACTTAAATGGTATCCAGTCCCTTTATGCCTTATCAAATAGACTTAATCTAAATAATGTTTTACCAAATAAAGTAACTATTTGGAAATTAAGGAACAATAATCCATTGAGAAAATCTTATGTCACTAACAATATTAAACTTAACGAATTCGATGCCTTAATTAGAATTACAGTTGAAATGTCTAAATATTTATATCCTTATATTAGAGAGATTCTGAAATCTAAAGAAGATATTGAAGAGAATTCAGTTATTTGGAATGATTTTAATAAGAGATTTATTGAGTTAATTAAAGAGAGATTGAATATAGATACTATGAGAGTCAAAAAGCTTTTAAATCAAGCTGAAAATGATGAGATTATCATAAAATCTTTGCTTATTTTATCTTTTTGCAGTTCAAATCAAGGTTATAAAAAGTTGAAGAATTTTTTATACGATTTTTAATATGATACAAAATAAATTGTCATTTCATCAATCTTCAGCAAGTCTCGAAATAATCGGATTGCCAGATTATTCCAATAATGAAAAAAAAGATCAAATATCTATAATTTCACAATGGAAATTAACCATAGTTGATAAACCACTTATTGAAGGAAAAATTGAACATTTAGGGCCTATTATGGACGCTTTTTATATTTATTCAAATCTTTTAATCAAAAACGAAATCCCAATATATGAGTCTAAATTAATCGATATAAAAGCCGATAATCTTTACATACATAATATTGTTCTCAAGAGCTCTAAACCAAATGTAAAGCCTTTAGTTTTAAAGATTGGTAATTCATTGCTCTCTGATACCATAAATTGTTTTGATCAGTTAAATGAATCGTCAAAAGTAAGTATAAAAAAAATTTATATACCTACTAATATTCCTAAAAAATTAAGATTTGGGTTAAATAAAAAAGTTAAATTTTTCAATTCCTTTATTCCACCATTTATTGCAATTTGCTCTTTAATTCTATTCTCTTCTTATTTTATTTATTTTTATAGTCCTTTTGAAAATATAGAAAAAAAAGAATTAATAAATCCTAAATAAAGAGCAATTAGCATCTTAAATACAAACACGATACTATAGGTTAATTTCTTTCAGAGTTATTCAAATTTATTCTTTGAGCTTTGATTTATGGCAGATTTAAACATCCCAAATTTGAATATTAAATCTGATAAATATATTTTTAAAAAAAAATTAAATTTAAGAAGAAAATCTAAAAGAAGACTATTTACTGAAGCTATCTTTTTGTTTATTTTGAGTGTTTTATTAGTTTATATAAATTATATAATTCCTAATAAAAATTTGCTATTACAAAATCTACCTTCTACATTTAATAAAACTTTTTTATTATTAATTGATCTCATTTCATATATCTATGAAATATTTTTGGTGGTTTTTATTTTTGTTTCTTCTTTTACTGTTTTAATTTTAATGATGGGTTCTTTTAATAGGTTATTTAAAGTTTCTAAGAGAAAGTCAAAACAAATTGTTTATAAATAAATTCAAATAGGTTGCATTAGGCCACCACTTCCTGAATCAGAATCATCATCATCATTTTCTGTTTCTTCTCCAAATAATGCAAATATGCCAAGTACTATTGATGAAAGAATAATTGATAAGGGTAAAATCGAAGTTTGGATTCCGACGTCTATATATTCACCCATAAAAATAAATAAATTTTTATAAACCTAACCGAAATCAAACTGATTCGCGGATTTTAAATAATTATTTAATAATTTATTCTCTTTTAATAAGTTCTTTATCGAAATTCTTTATTTCTCTTTCAAAAGACCCGAACCACAATATTAGTTGATCAATTTGATTTTGAATTTCAGTTGCACCTAAACCCCTTATAGTGATGATTGATAATTGTTTGCCTTCATTAAAATTAAATTTATTTTGAATACTACTTGACAAAGAATTTTTAAGAATTTTAAAAGTAGAATTTTTTAATTTTGTCTCTATCAAGATGTTTGGCTTTTTGAGCTTGATCTTATTAAAACCACATTTTTTAGCTAGTAATTTTAGTCTCATTATCATAATTAAGGACTCAACAGGTTTGGGTAAGTTTCCATATCTATTCACCCAGTCTGTAGCTAATTCAGTTAATTCATCATTATTTGAACATTCAGTAGCAGATTTGTAAGCCTCAAGCTTCTCTTCCCTGTTTAATATCCATGTTGCAGGTATAAATGCATTTATCGGTAAATCAATTTGAGTGTCTTTAACTTCAGGTATTTCTTGCCCGCTGATTTCTGAAATAGCCTCATGGAGCATCTCTAAATATAAATCATATCCAATAGCATTAACCTTTCCACTTTGTTCTTCTCCTAGTAAACTACCAACACCTCTTATTTCCATATCTTTCATTGCAAGTTGGTAACCACTTCCTAGTTCTGAAAAGTCTTTTATCGCTTTCAATCGTTGTTTTGAAGCGTCATTAATTTTATTTATATTTGGATAAAATAACCAAGCATGTGCTTGTACACCACTTCTACCAACTCTTCCTCTAAGTTGATAAAGTTGTGAAAGGCCAAATTTGTGAGAATCTTCAATAATGATTGTATTTACTTTAGGGATGTCTAATCCACTTTCAATTATCGTTGTGCATATCATTAGATCTACTTCTCCATTATTAAAAGCAATCATTGCATTCTCAAGCTCTGTTTCGTTCATTTGCCCATGAGCAACAATAAATTTTAAGCTGGTAAACATATTTTTTAATTTGTTTACAGCTTGATCAATATCAGAAATTCTTGGAAGAACATAAAAAATTTGACCTCCCCTATCAAGTTCTTGATTAATTGCAGTTCTTATAACATCCATATCTATTTCAGATAAATATGTTTTTATTGATCTTCTTGAAGGAGGAGGAGTATTTAATAAGCTCATTTGTCTTAGTCCAGATAAGCTCATATAAAGAGTTCTTGGAATTGGAGTTGCCGATAGAGTTAAAACGTCTATGTTGGTTTTGATTTTTTTAATTTTCTCCTTTTGCCTTACTCCAAATCTTTGTTCTTCATCAATAACTAGTAGTCCTAAGTTTTTAATTTCTATTTCTTTTCCTAAAATTTGGTGCGTAGCCACTACTAAATCAATTTTGTTATTTTTCAAACCTGCATAGATTTCCTTTCTTTCCTTAACTGTTTTGAATCTATTGAGTAATGATACTTTTATTGGGTAAGGTGAAAATCTATTATTTATGGTTCTCCAATGTTGCTGAGCAAGGATTGTTGTTGGTGCTAGTAATATTACCTGTTTGCCTGATGTAATAGCCTTAAAAATAGCCCGAACAGCGACTTCTGTTTTGCCAAATCCTACATCTCCACAAACTAGCCTGTCCATTGGCTTATCGCTTTCCATATCAGATTTTATTTCTTCTACAGCAGTAATTTGGTCAGGTGTTGGTTGATAAGGGAATGATTCCTCTAATTCATCTTGCCAAGGACCATCTTCTGGGTAAATGTATCCCTTTAATTTTTCTCTCTTCGCATAAAGTTTTAAAATATCGACAGCAACTTTTTTGATTTGTTTCTTATTTTTATCTTTTATTCTTTCCCATTCTGTCCCTCCTAATTTATTTATTTTCGGCTTTATTTTTCCGCTTGATCTAAATCTGTTAACACTACCAAGTTGATCAGCGGCAACGCTTATCTTCCCATCTTGATACTGAATGACTAAATAATCTCTTGAATCTCCAGTTATATTTATTTTTTCTATTTTTAAAAATTTTCCTATTCCATGATTTTTATGAACTATATAATCACCGGGACTAATCTTATTTACATTTATATTTGAATTGACACTTCTTTTTTTTCTTCGTATGAATACATTATTAAAAAGAGATTGTTGTGAAAATAATTCTTTATCTGTTATCAGGACAACTTTCCATATCGGCAGATAAAAACCCTCGATTTCGTAATTGTTCTTATTTTTTAAAATTAGAGGAGTTGAATTATTAATTAACTTAAATGCTTCATCAATATCATTAGGATTGTTTAAGAAGTTTGTATTACATTCGTGCTCAAAAAGTAAAGTCCTAGTTCTCAATGGTTGTGCTGATAATATCCATACTTTTTCATTTTTTTTTATATTTTTATTTATATCATTTGATAATTTCCCTATATTTTTAGAGTATGAATTTAATCTTTTATCTTTTAACAAAAACCTATTATCAATATTGATTTTAGATTCAAATTCATAAAATTTTATTAAATTAAAATTTCCTAGTGAATTTATTATTTCGTCAAACTTTAAATGCAAATTAGGTTTGACCTCTAAGTTAATTTCATTATTTTTAAGGTTCTCATTTAATTCATACGCAAAATAATCAAAATTACTTTCTGAATCTAGATACCAATTGTTTGCAAATTTTTTACAATCTTCTAATTCATCAATTACAAGAATTGTTTCTTTATTTATAAAATCTATTATATTTGATGGGTTTTTTTCAATTATTCCTAAATAACGATCAAGATTATTTTTATTTATATCTTCTGAATTAAAAAGTTTGTTCTTAGATAAATTATTTAACTTATCTTTTATTAGCAAATCAAATCCAGCATGTATTATTTCAATATTATTGATATTTTCTAATGTTTTCTGTGTATGGGGATCATATTCTCTTATTTTCTCAATTACATTATCAAAAAATTCTAATCTTATAGGAAACTCATTATTGACAGGATAAATATCTATTATTTCCCCTCTCCTACTCCAGAATCCTTCTGCTGAAGTTACATTATCCTTCGTATAACCAAGCAAAGTAAGTTTATTCGCTAATTCTTGAATCTCGATTTGAAACCCTTTTTGCAAATCTAACTTGTTTTCAATTAATAGGTTTTTATTTATTAGATGAGGTTGTAGTGATCTCTCAGTTGATATAACAATATTAAGTTTATTTTTCTCTTTTTTTATTAATTTGGATAAAACAGTAAGCTGACTAAATTCAATCTCTTTGGATTTATTAATTGATGAGTATGGTAGATGTTCTGTTGGAGGATAATATAAAACTGCTTTATCATTTATACTTTCAAAATAACCAATCCATTTGTAGGCAATTTCTACATTAGGACAAATTAATAATATATTTTTCCCCTCTTTTTTTGCGATGCTATCTAAAATTATTGATTTTGCATATCTACTTGAACCAACAATATTTAATTCATTATTTTTTGAAATTCTTTTTATTAATTCAGCAGTAATTTGTGAGTTCGAAATATAATCAACTAAAGTATTTAAACTCATTTATATTTATCAATCTTGATTACAAATATCCGATACATTATATTAGATTTTATACTGATTGTGAACAATATTTGATGGATTCAGCTGCAATAAATTCTTTTATACCCACACTAGATCAGGTAGACAGTTGGTACGAAATCTTTACACTTTTACCAATATTAATTGCTCTAGAATTATTATTATCGGCAGATAATGCGGTCGCACTAGCTTCTCTTACTAAATCCCTCGACAGTACAGAATTAAGGTCAAGAGCCTTAAATATTGGTATAACAATATCTTTATTATTTAGAATTATTCTCATAATATTATCTAATGTTCTTCTAAAGTTTATTCTTATTAGAGTTTTTGCTGGTTTTTATTTAATATACTTATTCTTCTCTAATGTTTTTTTAAATTCAGATATAGAAAATGCTGAAAATGGGACAGATAATAATAAAAATAATTTTAGGTTCTTAAGGGTTGTAGCACTTCTTTCAATTACTGATTTTGCATTTTCCATAGACAGTATTACTACTGCAGTGGCTATTAGCGATCAATACATTTTAATTATATTTGGAGCAGTGATTGGAGTATTAGCCTTAAGATTTACATCTGGGATTTTTCTAAAACTTCTGGATATATTTTCTAGATTAGAAAAAGCCGGTTACGTAGCAATTTTAATAGTTGGGATTAAGCTTTTACTAAATACGTTAATAAAAGAATCTATTCTTCCAGACTATTATTTTTATATTTTGATTCTTTTTGCTTTTATTTGGGGATTCTCTAAAAAAGAATCTAAAACTTAATTTCAGAGATATTCACCTACTGATGGCTTTAACTGTTGTATCAATTGCTTTTTGCTAGAAATGTTTTTGCCTTCAAGTTTTGCTTCTAACAAAATAATTGGATCAGTTTTAGTTGAAATTATTATTCCTTCATTTTCTATTACAGCAAGAATAATACCTGGTCTTGAATAATTGCTCATGAAAAGGTATTTTTCATTTTTAATTTCATCACTAATCAAAACTTTTATTTTAAGTATTTTAAGGTTCTTACCTCTAAAAGTTGTATTTGCTCGTGGGTATAATGCTTTTATTTTTTGAGAAATTTTAATTGCATCATTACCCCAATCAACTTTAAAGTCTGATTTTTCAATCATTCTTGCATAAGTAATTTCTCTTAGAAGGGTATCTTGTTTTGTTAATTGAAAATTAGTATTTTTATTAATATTTTCTTCCACTAGTGTTGTAGCATTTAAAAATAATTTTGCAGATAAAATACTAAGTTTTTCCGATAGTGTATTTAAATTATCGTCATTATCTATTTTTATTTTTTCTTCTAACAATAAGTCGCCAGTATCTAGTCCCTCATTCATTTTCATAATTCCTACACCAGTAAATTCATCGCCTTTTATTAGGGACCATTGGATTGGAGCAGCTCCACGCCATCTTGGAAGTAATGAAGCATGTGCGTTCCAACAACCAAATTTTGGGATTTCCAATATCTCTTTGGGTAAAATTTTCCCGTAAGCTATTACAATAAATAAATCACATGATAGTGATTTAAGTTCATTTATAAAATGTTTATTGTCCCTGATTTTTGATGGAGTATAAATTTTTAAGGATTCTTGCTCGGCAAAGCTTTTAACGGGCGAGGGTATTAATTTATTTCCCCTAGATCTTTTCTTATCCGGTTGGCTAACTACTGCAATTACCTCGTGCTTAGATTTTATAAAAATATTAAGGCTCGCAATTGAATATTCAGGTGTTCCCCAGAATATAATTCTCACGCGTCACCAGTTATTGATAATTCATCTACCCATATATGTGGAGAAATTCCACTTGTTGTTACCTCTTGGCTTGATTCAATATTTACTATATTTTTCAAAAGATATTTAATATCCCCTGCTACAGTGGCAGATTCTATTGAGATTTTTTTACCGTTTTTATAGTGCCATCCATCAAATGGAAGAGAGAATGAACCTTGACTTGCTCTGACACCTGCATGGATTGCATTTAATTCTTCAATATAAACAAATTCTCCCTCATAAGTAGAATGATCTAATGATGTTTTTAGATTAGAGTTTTCCTCTGATTTCTCAACTACTATCCAATCAGGAGATACTGAGACTTTTGATCCTAGTCCAGCGTGGCCTGTAGGGATTGTTTTAAATATTCTTGCAGTTGATTCTGAATGTATAAAATTTTCAATTCTCCCTTTGTTAATTAAACATAGTCTTTTGGTAGGAGTTCCTTCTCCATCAAATGGTGATGAAGAAATATTCTTTTCATGAAGACCATCATCATAAATATTAAGTGCTACAGTTGACAGCTTCTCTCCAATAGAATTTTTATTAGATAAGCTGACTCCATCTAAAATACTTCTAGCATTGAACATTGAACTAAAGGCATTAATGATGGTTAAAAAAGACTCTGGGGAAAAACATATTAAATATTTATCAGTTTTAATGGATGAATAATTTAAATGAGAAATTGTTTTATTACAAGCGTCTTTAATACACGACTCTATATCTATATCTTCAACCCCATATCCAAGTTTTACAGAACCTGAGCTACGAGGTTTCTTATTTTTCTCTTCTGCTCTTGCATATAAATAAAGTGCAGCTTGACTTTTTGTATAACTCCGAAAGGCACCATCACTATTTGCATAAACTCTCTCATAAAAACTCTCAGAAAGACCATTATACGGAACAGATTTTATGGATTCGTGGCTTTTTAATAGTTTTACTTCTGCTTCTCTTAAGAGTGTAAGTAATTTTTTAATTCCAACAGGATTTCTTTTTTTTGCATCCTTAACTTCAATATCATCCTTGGCAAGTGGTGAGAATTCTGTTCTTTCATTCTTGTTGCCAAAATCAGATGCAATATTTGCTTGATTTAGAGCCTTTTTAATACCAGATTCACTGATATCACTAGTTGTTGTAATACCAACCAAATTAGATTCGTTCCAAACTCTTAAAGTTAGGATTTGCTTTTGTGATGCTTTAAGTTGTTTAGCATCACCTTTATCTACTTGCACAGAATAATCATTAGAAAAGCTTGCACCATAATCCCACTTTTTAAGATTTAGGAAATCTGCAGCTTTTGAGATTTGAGTTGTAATTTCTCTTGAATTCATATCCTATCTTCCGCCGACAGTTATTGAATCAACCTTAATATGAGGTTGGCCAACAGTTACGTTGACACTTCCACTAATGGATCCACAAAATCCAGGAGCCAATTCAAGGTCATTCCCGCACATTGATATTTTTGGCATAACTTCTTTAGCCTCACCAATCAAAGTTGCTCCCTTTACTGGACTAGTTAATTTACCATTTTTAATAAGATATCCTTCTTCTACTGCAAAATTAAATTGTCCTGTAGCGCCTACACTGCCACCACCCATTGATTTGCAGTAAAGACCATCACTAATACTATTGATTAAATCCTCTTTCGAGTGCTCACCTTGAGCTATATAAGTATTTCTCATTCTTGAAGCTGCAGCAAAAGAATAATTTTGTCTTCTTCCACTTCCTGTTCTTTTATGGCCAGTTCTTAATTCACCTGCCCTATCTGATATGAATTTTTTTAAAATTCCATCTTTTATAAGAACCGATTTTTCGGGTTCCATACCTTCATCATCTACTGATAATGAACCAAAGGATCCTTCTGATATCCCTTCATCTATTGCTGTTACGGATTTATGTGCAATTTTTTCATTCAATTTATTCTCAAATGGTGTTGTTCCTCTCTCTATTTGAGTAGTTTCAAGTAAATGACCGCAGGCTTCGTGGAAAATAACGCCACCAAATTTATTAGCTAATACTACAGGCATTTGACCCGCATCAACATAATCGGCATACAACATATTCATTGAACTTTCAAACACATCATTAGCTGCTTGTTCGTGATCCCAAATTCTAAATTCTTTAGGCATTCCTGATGATCCAAATCTTCTGCTTCCACTAGATCTATATTGGGCATCACTAGCAATTACATTGAGTCCAACTGTTTGATGCAACCTAATATCAGAGGCATAGGTTCCATCGCTAGAGGCTATAATTACTTCTTGCAGATTTCTTGAGTAACTGCCTTTTCTAGTTATTATTTTATTATTTTTTTTAAGAGACTTAGTGCTAAGTAATAGTTTTTCACTAATCTCATGAATCGATGGTACTTCATTAATCCATTTTTTCTTGGATAAACTATAGTCCCTGAACTTATCTAAACCGTTAAATACTTCTCTTTTTTTGTTGTCTGTTATGTCTAACATCTCAACAGCCTGAGATACCGATCTCATCAAGCCATGCTTTGTTAAGTCATTTGTACTTACAAATCCGTCCTTTTTGTCTTTGAAGATTCTAATACCGGCACCCTTTCCAAATGATGGACTTACACTTGTAATAAAATCCTCTTCAGCTAGCACGCTCGAATTATCAGTATTCTCAATAAATATTTCTACAAAATCGGCCCCAAGCCCCATCCCGTAGAAAATAATTTCTTCTAATAAATCTTTATTGCAACTACCAAAAACGATTTCATTTGATTTGATTTGTGACGAAAGCATATGAGTCTATAAATCTTCTCTGTACAAAAGATTATCTAATCGAAGGTTGGAAATCTTTGCTATCAAGAGGTTTTAATAAGTATAGTCTTAATAACTGGTAACCGTTTGATAAATATTTAGGTAATTTTTCAAAAGTTTTAGATACTTTATTTCCATCACTGTTTGCAATATCGGAAAGAACCTTATTATTCTCTACTATTTTATCTAATCTTCCATAAAATGATTTATCATAAACGTCCATTACCACAGGGAAAACTCTAGCTGCAGTTTCATTTGTTTTATTAATAACAAACTGGTCGTAATCTCTGGCATCTAAACCTAAAGAACTGTAGAAATCTTTTTTAATTCCCAAATCCCTTGCATACATAGTTGCAAATACAGCTAATAGAAAGAACCTAGACCATAACTTGGATGTTAATGGAAGATTATTCAAAAAATATCTAAACCTATGGATGTAGTCAAATAATGGGTGTGTAAAAGTAGAGCCGCCAATGGTAATTTTTTGGCTTAAAGATTTAACAGTACGTGGCTGGGCTTTCATTAATGCGTCAAAGAAATCCCCATGTCTATTTTCATCTTGACACCAATTTTCAAAGTAATTAAATAGTGGAAAAATTTTGCTATCAGGGTTCTTTTCGAGATGCCTATAAATTGCTATGTATCTCCAATAACCTATTTTTTCGGATAAATAAGTAGCGTAAAAAATACTTCTTGGTGGGAAATAAGTGTAATCTTTATTGGCTGTTAAAAAACCTAAATCTAACTGAAGTCCAAAGTCACTCATTGATTTATTTAAAAAACCTGCATGTCTTGCTTCATCTCTGGCCATATGAGCAAAACATTCAGCAAGTAGAGGGTTTTTGACTTTAATTCTCTTACTAAGTTCCTTATAAAGTAAAAAACCTGAAAATTCTGAAGTACAACTTCCCTCGAGAAAATCAACAAAAAGCTCTCTTGTCTCAGGATCTAATTTTTCTGCAGCACCTTCAAATTCACTATTTCTTACAAAATGATGTCTATTATAATCTTTCCTAAATTCTTCACATATAGCTTCCAATTCCTCCTCGTTTATTGATAAATCCATATTTTCCATAGCCTCAAAGTCTGTTGTATAGAATCTTGGGGACAAAATTGTTTCTTTTGCTGGTATCTTTCCATTATTAATATCTTTTTTATTTTTTGATTCAACAGTTGATTGAGCCATTTTTTATTAGGTTTATTAATACTATTATTTACTATGATTTGTATTTTCGAGGGAAAAGTTAACTTGGTGTTATTGTTTTTCTAATTAACTCCTATTAACTTTTGACCATTCAATCTTTGAAGTACTCTTGAAATAATTAATTTTAGGGTAATTCTTTTTTCGTCAATAAGAAAAGATTCAATAATACTTGGTTTTTGATTAGGTTTTGATAAAGAAATACTTTTTAATGAACTAATGTCATCCTTCTCAAAGGATAACCAAAAGTTGCATGTATCTTTAATTTCACAATTTATTACCCAACATTTATCTCCAGCAATAGGTCTATTTGTGTTAGTGAGGTTAATATTGTTTATTTCTAATCCTCTTTGATTAATTTCCTCAGTAAGTGAAGGAATTAGGTGTATGTTAATAAACTCTTGGAAAGGCTTTTTCTCTATTGGAAGTTCTTTTTTTGGTTTTGTTATAGGTTTTTCGGGAGTATTAATATCATTTTTTATAACAACTTTAGTAGTAGAATCACCATTATTTATATCCATATTGATAACTTTTTCTGATTTAGGTTCTTTTATTTCCTCAGAGTTTGATTTAGTAGTGTTGTCAGATATTTCTTTTTTTACTTCATTATTTTTGTCTAAATTTTCTTCCATAAAAAAAACTATTTATTCTATTATAAATTAAAAAAACATTTTTTAATTAATTTATTTTTCTACCAGTCATTATCAGCCTTATCCCAGTCATCTTTAATATCTTGATTTGAATAATTTTGATCTTTTTTTAAATTATTATCATTCATATTTTTGACTACTCTGTAATTTACAGAAATTGTTGGTTGAGTTTCTCTAATATCCCTTTGTGGCGGCATCTCAACGTTTGGTTCCATTTCTTCCTCATTTTTATTAGATACAAAATCATCTTCCACATTTTCGAATGTTTTTTTTCTGAAACTAGTACTAATAATTGTTGTATTCAATAAAGTGCTTACAAATAAACCAGAAAAAAACGAAATACTGATTAACTTACCTATACTTATTTCTTGGAGGGTCCATTTAAAGTATCTAAATGAAGTCTTCTGATTATTATTTGTATATAATAAAATTTGAAAAATAATTATTAAAAAAAGAGTTAAAAGTAAATATTTTTTCTTAAACATAATTATAAAAAGTTATCTTAAATTTTTTTGTTAATATTTCCATAATATATTTTGTGAAAATTTATTTATGTTAATTCTAAATCAATTTGATATTTAAGAATATCGACTTTTATTATTTTTACTTCTATTGCATCTCCAACTTTATATGATTTTTTAGATTTTCTTCCAATCAATAGATTTTGCCTTGACCTATATTCATACCAATCATTATTAAGAGTGCTTACGTGTACTAAACCCTCTACATTTAGTTCTGATATCTCAACAAAGAAACCATAAGTTTGCACTGATAAAATAAAACCACTATAAATATTACCTAGTAATTTTTCTGCTTTTCTTACTTTTTTTAAATTTATCATATTAGATTTATATTGGTTAACTTTGTACTTGAATTCATTAAGTTTATCTATCGCAAACTTGTTAAATAATATTTCTATATTTTTTGAAATTGATGAATTAAATATATCCCAATTTACTAATTCTAATGAATTACTCTCAGATATATTAATTTCATTTAAATTATTTTTCTTTGATTTCTTACCATTTATTATCATATTAAAAATACAGTACTGATTTAAAAGATTTGTGAAGTCAAATCCAGGAATTGTCCATGGAGAAATAAATAATTTATCTGATTCATCATTATCAGGATCTTCAGATATCAACCTTATTTCATTATCCTTAAATTCATTAATTAGAAGTTTATGTAAGATTCTTTTTTTATTATCGTCGTCACATAATTTAATTACTTGACTAAATGTCAAATTGCCATCTTCATTAAGTTCTACATCATTATCAATAAATTCTGAGTATTTGATAATTTCATTAGCATTAACGTAATCTATTCCATTTGAGATGTATCCTGCACTTTTTAAGCCATATTGATTTGAATGTTTGAACCATATTAAATTAGCTTCATATAGTATTGGTGAAAGGTAAGTTTGGCAATCTTCTTTATTTAATGATTCAAAATATCCTTTTGAATATTCAGCTGGATTGTGAATAAAAAATTCTTCTAATGCTTCAATCTTATTCAGTGGCGCAGGAATTTCCACCTTACCCTCCAAAAGATGGTTTTCTCTGAATGAACATGAAATTTCAAGTATTTTATCTATATCGTCGACATATTCCTTTATAGGTTTTAATACCCGAGAGGTTATTCTTGATTTGCTTTTTCTAGATAGAAGCGCGTCAGTATGATCACTTCCAACAATAAGAGTGCATTTTACTAAAGTAAGATGAAATGACCAATCAATTATTTCATTATCACTATTTAAATTGACACAGAGGCTTATTGCTTCATTCTTTTCACCAAATTTAAATTCAGAATCATTTCTTATGGCTTCACCAAGGTAGTTTTGCCAATCATTTAATAATGGTAATGATTCAAAGCCTTTGAATAATATTTCTAGAGATTTTTTACTATTTAGATCTACTCTTTCTGCAAGATTATTTGTATGTATCCATAATTTAGTATTTTTATTTTTTCCCTGCTCTATTTGAATCATTGGGAGCATTGGAGAATTATTAGAATTCCAACTTTTGAATAAATAAGAGTTATTATCTGTAAGGTCTATCCTCTCCCTTTGTTCTATTTTTTTTGATTCAATATGATTTAAATCGTATGATTTAACGATATTGCTTTTAGATAAAACAAAATCTGTATCATAGTCTTCATTATTGTTTAGATTTAGTTCTTGTATCACATGACCTAGTCCTTCTTCTTGACCTATTGGGAATCTATCAATCTCAACTTTTACTATATTCTTATTGTCTGGATTGAAAGTATATTTTTTATTCTCTTTTGGAAGTTTAATTTTAGAAAGGATCCTATCGTCTATTGGGATTGCATATACATCATTGTTTATTATTTCTACTTTAGAAAGAAGTATTTGATTTGATCTTTCAAGAATACAATCAACTATTCCTTCAGGTGATCTTCTTCTATATCCCTCTTTTATTATCCTTACTAAAACTTTATCTCCATTCCATGCATAGTTAAGTAGATTTTCTTTAATGTAGATATCTTCTTTGTTTTTTCCTCTTACAGCAAAGCAATAGCCTTTACTACTACATCTTATTTTGGCGACAAGATGATCATTATCCTTTATGCAAGTATATTCATCATTTTCATTTTTATTAATTATTTCAAGTTTTTCTAGAGCTGTTAAAGCAATATCTAATTTATCCTTATCAGATTTCTTTGTTATTTTTAATAATCTGCATAATTTCTTATATTCTAACCCTTCTGACTGATTAAGATTATCAATTATTGAAGATGATGTGAACATGATCTAAATGAAATTATAAATTAATTTAGGGGTATACACTTCATTATTACACCTTATTATCCAAGCTTAAAACTAATTATTTTCTTTCTCTTCTTTTTCTTCTTTTTCGATGGTGAAAGAATTGATAAAAAGCCTTATACCAATTATGAAAAATGTAATGGACGCAATTGACTTAAGAACTACTTCGGGTAAAAAACTTGAAATAGAACCACCTGTTAAAGCTCCTAGTAAACTTGCAAAAACAAGTGCTGAAGATGATCCTAGAAAAACTGCTAATGGTTTATTTGAAGTGCCACTTATAGTTAAAGTAGCTAGTTGAGTTTTGTCACCTAATTCAGCTATGAAAACGGTTAAAAATGTTGATAGTAATAAACTTAAAACCATTTATAAATAATTTTTGAATGTTTCATAAGCTAAAAATATACTTATCAATATCATTAAAGTACCAGTAGATAAAGCAAATTTGCTAGGAGATATTTTTTTTGATACCCATTTACCAATAAGAACTCCTACTATGCTAGAACTTATTAATGCTAAAGAACTTCCAAGAAAAACAACTATTGGCCTGCCCGATTCAGCAGAAAGCATTAATGTGGCTATCTGAGTTTTATCGCCAAGTTCAGCAATAAAAATTGTTGTAAAAGTCGTTATAAATATTGAAAAAAAACTTTTTTCTAGATTGTTTTCTTTTTTTTCTAATTTACTATTCATTTTCCTGAAACAGCAATTCTAAAAGTTTTCATCTCTTTACTTTGGTATCCATAATTTGATGAAATATGTTGTTTGCAGCAATCTATTAAAAATTTATCACCAGATTTCAAATATCCTTTAAATGAAGTTGAAAATTCACTTACCCGGCAAAAATGTGGTCTGGTTTCATAAATTAAGCATTTTTTATTTTCTCTGTCCAGGTTTTTACACCAACCGTCTTTAGCCGTCATCGAATTTATCAAAGCTATATCTTCTTTGCTAAGTTTGTTAGCCAAATCGCTTCTTTCGTTCAAGTCGAATTTACAACAAGCTCCACAATTTTCTATACATGTCCATGATTTCATAATTTAATTCAATCTTGTAACGTATCAGTACAGTTTCGTCATTTATTTGTAAAAATAGTATCACAAAACATATTCATTATCATGGCAACACTTATTCCTTTGGCTGTAGTTGCGTTAGCAGGACCAGCAATAATTGCTCTTGTATTTTACCGTAAATAAAAGAAATTCTTTTTGGTGACCTATCTTGAGGGTGTTTATTGGGATTTAGATGGTACCATCGCAAATACTGAATTAGAGGCCCATTTACCTGCTTTTAATAATGCTTTTAATGACCTTAATATTGATTGGAATTGGGATACTAATACATATATAAAACTTCTGAAGATAAATGGGGGCAAAAATAGGATTGCTTATTACTCTAAATCTAATAATGATAATTTCTCAGAAGATTTAATTCTCAGAATTCATGAAAAAAAGCAGTCTCATTATTTAGAAATTATAAAAAAAAATTGCGTTAGTTTAAAAACTGGAGTTTTTAGATTAATAAATGAATTACATAGAAAAAAAGTAAGACAATTTATTGTTACTTCAAGTTCAAGAATTCAAGTCAATTTACTTGTTGATTATCTTTTTAATGGCTTTAACCCTTTTGAGTTCATTATTTCAAGCGAAGACGTTGAATTAAAGAAACCAAATCCATTACCATATTTAAAGGCAATCCAATTAAGTGGTATAAACAAAAACAAATCAATTGTTTTTGAAGACTCCAATCCAGGATTGAAATCATCCTTGGCAGCTAACTTGCCAACAATTTTTGTTCCTTCAAATATCCCAATTGTTCTTGAGGAAAATATTAAATTAGATTGTATTTTAGACAGTCTTGGTGATCAGAATAATGTGGCAAATGTCATTAAAGGCCCTAAACTAAAAAAAACATATGTTGACTATAACTTTCTAAGTGATTATTTAATGTCTTTTAGTAATGCAAAAAACTAATTTTTCAAGAATTAACTACCAGTTAAATAATTTATTTTTTGGTTTTCTAAGTGATACTTGGAGATCAAAATCTATTGGTCTAATTTCTGTTTTGACAGGATATTTTTTGTTCGCAAATTTTATTACAAAATTTATATCTGAAGGTAAAAATGAGTTGATAATGGTCCCAATAATTATTATTTTTATTGAAATCATTATAAGAATTAAACCTGCCGCAAGTTCAAAATTTTATTATTTATGGACCGTAGTTGATAAATTAAGAATTGGTGCAATTTATGCCGTTATACTTGAAGCATTTAAATTAGGATCTTAAAAGCTACTCTTCTTCTTCTTCTTCAATAGGATAAACAAATCCTTGAGCTTTCCCAGTTAAAACTGATTTACCTAAAGATATAGCTTTTTGAGCTGCTATTGCTGCTTTTCCTTTCCAAACAGCGTGCCTTTGGTTCCTTTTGCTCTTTGATTTTTTCTTCTTTGGTACAGCCATTCTGTTTCTTTATTTCCATATAATAATATAACCTTTAACTGGTTATCTCCAAAACTTTTGAGTATATTTTGTTTATATACGTCAATTTGTTAAATAAGCATATATGCTTTATTAATCACTTATAAAGATTAGTGTTCAGATCAAAATTCTCATATTCAGATTCTAAATCAAGTTATTCGGATCTTCTAGAAGATATAGAGACGGGGAAAATAGAATCAATATTTTACTATCCAAGGCAGAGAGAAATTGATGTTCTGTATAAAAATGGCGATAAATTTAAAATACCTATCCTTTACAACGATCAATTAATCCTTGAAAAGGCTACTGAAAATAAGGTAGATCTAACTATTAACAATAGTAGAAAAGAAGCCTCAGCTGCTAATTCATTTGCTTCAATAAGTCTTTTCCTGATTTTCATATTAGCTATAGTCTTAATCTTGAGGAGTACATCAAAATTGGCTTCCAGAGCTTTTGGTTTTACCAAAAATCAAGCTAAATTTGTAACTATTGATGATGTAGAAACGAGATTCGATGATGTAGCTGGCGTCCCTGAAGCCGCTGAGGAATTAAAAGAGGTAATAATATTTTTGAAAGAACCAAAGAAATTTGAAAATCTTGGAGCAAAAGTTCCTAAGGGAGTTCTTCTAATAGGCCCACCAGGAACAGGTAAAACATTATTAGCTAAAGCAATAGCTGGTGAATCAGGAGTGCCTTTTCTCTCAATATCGGCATCAGAGTTTGTAGAACTTTTTGTTGGTGTTGGAGCAAGCCGAGTTCGTGATCTGTTCTCTAAGGCTAAGGAAAAATCTCCTTGTATAATTTTCATTGATGAAATTGATTCCATTGGTAGGCAAAGAGGGTCTGGGATCGGAGGTGGAAATGACGAAAGAGAACAAACCCTTAATCAGCTTCTAACTGAATTAGATGGTTTTGCTGATAATTCTGGGATTATTGTTTTAGCAGCAACAAATAGACCAGATATTTTGGATGCAGCATTATTAAGACCAGGTAGATTTGATAGAAAAATTGAAGTAATGCTTCCAGATTTAGATGGAAGAAAAAAAATCCTTTCAGTTCACTCACTTTCCAAACCACTTTCAAGCGAAGTTGACTTAGGATATTGGGCTTCTAGAACAGTTGGATTTTCGGGAGCAGATCTTGCAAACTTGATGAACGAGAGTGCTATTCACTGTGCAAGAGACGAATCTAAATTAATCAGTGATCTTCATATAGAAAATGCTCTTGATAAAATTACCATTGGCCTGAGAAGTTCATTAATAACTTCTCCTAATATGAAAAAAATTATTGCTTATAACGAAGTAGGTAGAGCAATTGTATCTGCTGTGAGAAATGGAATTGAATCAGTTGATAAAATTACGATTTTACCAAGATCTGGGTCTATAGGAGGATATACAAAAATATGCCCTGACGAAGATGTAATTTCTAGTGGATTGATTTCAAAAAAATTATTATTTTCAAAAATTGAAATTGCTCTAGCTGGAAGAGCAGCAGAAACGATAGTTTTTGGTGAAGGTGAAATTACACAATGCTCCATAAATGATATCTCTTATGCGACAAATATCGTAAGGGAAATGGTTACAAAATATGGATTTTCAATTATTGGTCCAATTTCAATGGATTCTGATAATAATGAAATGTATTTAGGAGATGGATTATTTAGAAGAAAGCCTCTCATAGCAGAAAATACCAGTTCTAGAATAGATAATGAAATCATAAATATTTCTAAAATTTCATTAAATAATTCAATAAAAATATTGAAAAAAAATAGAGTCTTACTTGATAAATTAGTTGATATACTTTTAAATCAAGAAACTATAGATAAAAAAGTTTTTAAATTAACAACTTCTAAAATGTTGAAAGTTTGATTTAATTGCTATAAATTAAAAAAAATATTTTCTTTATAATTAAAAACAATACAACAAAGTTATTAGTTACACTTTCATTTTTACTTATTCTTCCATTTGTACAAAAACAATGGTTAAATTTGTATTCACTCAATATTAATGATATTTCCTTTTATTCAATCCTTTATTATTTGAGCGGTGCAATATGCCCATTTTTGGTGTATGTAAACTCATTAAAAAACTATACATACTATAATTTTACTAAGGATAAAATCCATAATATAAAAATAATTAAAGGAAAAAGATTATTATTCTTAGTAGCAATAAATTTAATATTTCTCTCTTACTTAATAGCTGAATATATATATATAAATTTTGATCTTATATTTAATTTATTTCTTGAAGGAATTAATGTACCGAAACCGGATATTCCACAGTTAAGTTTTTTCATATTTTTAATTTCTATCCTATTAATTTTTAGGAAATCTAGGTTTCTGTTAAAAAAAATAATATTGGTAAATTTTATTTTGATTTCTCTCTATCTTTGGCATCTTCAAATTAATTATATTAGTGTTGATGATCAGTTTCATATTTATAGATATTTTGGTTTGAATGACTTAAATTTAATTAATCTTTTTATCCTAGTCGCAATAGAAATTTCTTTTTATACGTGGTCATTCTTATCATATAAAACTAATTTGAGCGATTGGATAGTGCCCAAACCTCAAAAAGGGGATGTTATCCCCTTTTTGAATATATTTATTTTTTATTTTTTTATAATTATTTACTACTCAATACTTACTTAAATATTTCTAATTCTTCTATAGCGCAGAAAAATATTCCTTACTACCTTTGGGGTCCTCTAACATTGTTTTCTCTCCTGGAGTCCAGTTTGCTGGACATACTTCATCGGGGTTTGCCGCAACGTATTGATAACCTTGAAGAATCCTTAGCGTTTCATCAACATTTCTACCTACAGGAGCCTTGTTAACAGTCGTATGCATAACTATTCCTTCGGGATTGATAAGAAATAAACCTCTATCAGCCTCCCCATCATCATTTAGAACATTGTACGCCTGGCAAATTTCTCTTTTTAAGTCAGAAACTAACGGATAGTTAATATCACCAATACCACCTTCATTTCTTGGGGTTTGTATCCAAGCCAAATGACAGTGTTTGCTATCAACTGATACCCCAAGTATTTCCGTATTAAGTGCCGAGAAATCTTGGTATCTATCACTAAATGCTGTGATTTCAGTTGGACATACAAATGTAAAGTCTAGTGGATAAAAGAATAGAACAACCCATTTACCTCTTAGACCTGAAAGTGTAATCTCCTTAAACTCTTGATCATATACTGCTGTAGCACTAAAGTCTGGTGCTTCTTGGCCAACTCTTAAGCTCATGAATAAATTTGTCCTTATTTAAATTATGTATGGTCTGAATGACCGTAATAGGTATTATAATTTTATTAATAATGAATTAGCAAGTTTTTTTTTAATTCAATGAAATGGCACTATTCCTTTACTAGGAAATTTACAATTTTGAATCACAATAAACTTTTAAAAAATCTCAAAAAGGAGTTAATTAAATATCCCATTAACAGGCTTGACAATAAAAATTCGAATTAAAAGAAATTTTATTTTATTTAAGATTCCTTAAAATCTAACTCCCTATAATTAGAGATATTCTTTTTAATATTTTTAATTATGGCTAAATATATAGAAAGACTAAAGGAAAAAGTTAAAATAAAAAAATTTGATTCTAATCAGCCAATTGGAGCTTGGATTTTCGTTGTAATTTTGAATATAGTTGGATTTGCAGGTTATTTTTACTTAAAGGTAAATCATATACAACTAGGTAGTTAAAAACTTATTTTATTTCCTTCTTAATTGAGCGACAAAAATTTTTAAGTCTTTCATTTCTCGTTAAGTCAGGTAAAGTCCAAATTGATTCTGTCTCAGGTAATGGATCTTTGCTCCATTCTTTGAATTCTTCCATTATCGAAGCATTATTTAATTTTGATGTATACTGTTTTCTTTTTTTTAAATATTTTCTTATCACTGTAATATTTGCCTCAATATATTCCCTCATAATAAATACTTAGTCTTATATTAATTTATCATCTAGCAAGTTCTACTTTAAAGAAAAGATTAATTAGACATTTTGAACTGCTTGAAAAAGTCCAAACGAATAACCTCCTATTAGAATCCAGCCAAGTACACTCGATATTATTGTAGATCTTCGATTGTGTCTTCTTAAAGCTGATTCAATCATTTCATTAACTTCATCTCTATTAAGGTATTCATTCTTAGATTTTTTTTTCATTTTTTTCTTTTTACAATAAACGAATTTATAAGAAAGTGAGCTAAATATTTTTACTTTTAAGTAAGAGTTTTATTTTTGATGATTTTTTAGATATTTAATGCTTTTGTCTATAAATATATCATCAAATTTTAAAAATAAGTTTTAAAATTATAAGATAAGCTACAGGTATTGAAGAATCATAGTTTTTTTATACAAACAATGAATATTAATGATAAATCTGTTTTAGAAATGCTTAATAAACTTATTGCTATTAATAGGCTAAATAAAACTCAAATTCTTCAAATGGTGAATTTAGTTTCAATATCAAATGATTTCAATGATTTAGAGGATAATTTGAAGTGGGAAAGTTCTAATTCATTTAATCAAAATATTTAAAATAAATAAACTCTTTGTTTGATAATTATGAATTCTTTAAATTTATATAAGAGATAAATAATATTTAAATGAATTAATTAAGAGTTTTAATAATAATTTTTATAGGCTATTCAAATGAATTTTTGATAATAATATTTCTTGTAAGAAACTTGCTCTTGATTACTATAATTAAGTGTTGTTTTCTTATCCTTGCTAATTAATTTAATTATTATTGTAGAAGTTATTATTATTATTAGTATAATTAGTAAGTCTCCAACAGTAATCCCTCTCTCCTTAAGATTCATAATAAAACATATATTTTGTTTAAATATAGCCTTTTTTATTTGATAAACTAATATTTTTAACAAACCTGCTAAAAATACATATTAATGAATTATAAAAAGAATATAAAAATATTAAGACTATAAGCTTTTGAGTCATATAAAAATGTATATATGAATTAAATAGTATGGAAGTCAAAAAAAAAATTATTAGTTCTAACACTTCTGATTTTTTCTCTAAAGAGATGATTATCACAAAAAAATCACTTAACGAAAATCAACTAAAATTTACTTATCAAAAACAGTTAATCTCAGATCTAGATTGTAAGCACAAGGAATGGTCAAAATCGATTGACAGAAAAATTTAAAAGCTTTCGTTGATTATATTTAAAAGTTTATTTCTTTTATTTGTATTTTTCTCTTCCCAATGAAGTGTTACTTCATCATTAATGATAGGTTTTGCTTCATAAGCTAAATACCAAAGAATAAATCCGGCAGGAAATATTAAAATATGCATAGCAAAATTAGTTGACTTAAATCAAATATAGTGCAACACTTGTAATGTGCAAGTGTGACACTAATTTTTTTAATTATGCCCTCTCAGAGGAAAAGAATTGGTTTTTTGCCAAGTGAAGAAGTTCATGAAATTATTGAAAAATTGTGCAAAGCTAATGAATTTAGTCAGTCAAAAATCACAGGTTTATTGGTCGAGGAAGCGTTGAGGTCTCGAGGAGTATTAAATGAATCTTATAGTCAAAATAAAAATGATAATGTTGATTTTATAAACTTTTCTTTTGATCGCGAAACATTTCCTGAAAATAATAAATCTCCAGTTAATTTGGACGAATATGCAGTTAATAAAAAAGTATTATCTGATGATATCAAAATGATGCATGAATTTATTGAGTTTAAGTATTTTAAGAAAGTTATGAAGCGAAATAACAACATTATTGAATAATAGTGTCACACTATTAATGTTTATATGAGAATGCTTTTCAATAGAATTTAGAAATTAAGCAAAGATAAATATTTTTGAATATTTCTAATCAACTTCTTAAAGAGTGATCCAAAATAAATTGAATCTTTAAAAATTCAGCGGACTAAATCCTCGTGGAGATATGAACCTTAGCCCGCTTTAAAAAAATAGCAATAAAAAAATATAAATACAATAAGTATGTGAATTTACTTTTGATTTAGAATTGTAATATAAAAACTCTAAATATAAATGGCAGTAAGTGAATTAAGTGAAGAGACACAGAATCAAATATGTGATCTTCTTGAAAATCTTCAGCAAAAAGAAAAACTTAAAAATAAAGATATACGAATTTTGCTTGATAAAATAGTTAGAAAATATGGAGGAAAAGTAGTAAATAAATGAAACGTCTATTAATCCCACTATTAGTTTTGCTTACTTTACCAAGTGTTGTTCATAGCTCCCACTTAAATAATCAGAGAGAACTTATAGTTACATCAGAAAGCACTAGGGAATCAATCGAGTTGGCAAAATACCTTAAAGATAATGGTGTAGTTAAATATTCAGCATATTGGTGTCCTAATTGCCTTAATCAAAGTGAATTATTTGGTAAGCAAGCTTATAGAGAACTTAATGTAGTTGAATGTGCAAGAGATGGCATAAACAGTCAAACTCAATTATGCATTGATAAAAAAATTAAAGGGTTTCCCACATGGGAAATAAATGGAAAACTAATTCTAGGTGTACTTTCACTAAAAGAGTTATCAAAGTTGACTGGATTTAAGAATTAAGAAAAAATGTAATATGATTAATGGCTAGATATTAAAGGTTATTTCTTGAGTACCTTTCATACATCCTCCAGCTGGATAGTTAATTACTTTTTTTGATATTAATCCAATACTTATAGCAACTATTCCAATACCAAATAAAGCTCTTGATCTTTTGCTTGATATAAGATACTTCATTGGGTATTTATAAGTATTAATATAGTAGGGATAATTAAATTATAACATCGATTTTTTTGTTAAAAAAAAATAACAAGTAACGCTAAATCTATAATTTTTTAAAATAAGTTTTGATATTAGATATCTTAAAAACCTTAATCAATAAATGCTTATATATCTTTTTTTTAGTATTTTTAGTTTGTATTTGACAGTCTTTTTATAATTAAAATGAGACTTTTATTTTTTTATGAAAAATAAAGAATTTAATGTGACTCAAGGAATGGCTTTGTTACTTTTAAAGCCATTAAATTTACCCGCTAACTACGTGCTAAATCTCATAATTTATATAACTAATCCTAGTAACAATATTGGATACTAATAGTCTTCCCATACTGGTTTGGTTCTCCTCCAACCTTGAGCGATTAACTTTCTCCATTCATCTCTAGCTTTATTAACTTTAAGTTCTTCTCTGGTTGTCATAAGAGGTGGTTCTTTTCCTAAAACACCAAGAATTCTTCCAGAGTCAATAAAAATATATTCAAAAAATTTATCTTTATTTTGATTATTCTTTGAAAACCTTTTAACTCTTGAACGATTCGAATTTATAAGCCAAAAATTTTCTGTCAATCTTATTTATTTTATGTTTTCTCAATTGGAGCCATTGTTAATCCTTTGCTGAATAGTTGCTCATGATATAGCTCTGCCTGTTCAAGATTACCTCTCCATACCTCTGCAGATCCTGTCTTGTCAACTTCGATGGTTAGATTCCATGCCCTTTGTTCACTCATGCTTGGGATTATTGTTAGAAGACAATTTGCGACATGCTGAAAAGTATTAAAATTGTCATCAAGAACTATAACTCTTGCTTCTGGATATTTTGATTTAGATTTCTTTGGATCTAAGACTGTGCTATGTGAATTAAACATTATTGTCTTTAATAATTTAATTAAATTAAAATTCCACCTATGTTCTTCAATTGAAAAGTATTGAAAATGTCTCGAGCGTGACTTGAACACGCGACCTGCGGGCTATGAATCCGCCGCTCTAACCAGCTGAGCTACCGAGACATGGGAATATTGTAAGGCATTGGTTGTACTTAATAACCATTTTTAAAATTTATTTGTTTGTGGGCCTCATATATAGCAATTCCGCATGCTACAGAAAGGTTTAGACTTCTAACACCTTTTTGATCATTGTTTCCAGTCTGTATATTCGGCATAAATATTGATATTAAAAAGTCGCTTTTATCAATAATGGAATCGGGTAATCCTGAATCTTCTCTCCCAAATAGCAAAATATCATCTTGCTTAAATTTAAAATCCTTCAAATATAATCCATTTTTTTTACTAAAAGAAATTATTCTTTTTGTTGATTTTGACGCTATAAATTTATCAAAATTCTCATACTGATTAACAGTAACTAGAGGCCAATAGTCTAATCCTGCTCTTTTTAAATATTTATCTTCTAGCTTAAAACCTAAGGGCTCAATAAGATTTAAAGGTATATTAAACGCAGCACATGATCTGGCAATATTACCAGTATTTTGTGGGATTCTAGGTTCAAAAAGAGCGACTTCCAATTTTAAGTAGGTATTTCAATACTTAGTTCATCTATTTTGATTGCTCTGCCGTTTATAGCCAGCCAATTATCTTTTGATATTTTGGTTATTCTCTTTTGAAGTTCGCCGATTCGTTCAATATATGTATTACCAATTTTATATTCAGAGACCAGACTCCAACCTACTTGTTCTCCTACAATAATTGTTATGCTTTTTCTTTTCATTAAGAGACTTATAAGTGAATTCATTTTTGTTGACCATTCATTTTGTTCCTTGCCAATACTTTTCATAACGAATCCTCCAATAGAATCTATTAACAATGGACCTTCTTCTTTCCTTAATGTATTTAATAGATCTGTCGTTTCTATTAATTTCCAATCTTTTGGCCTTCTTTTTCGATGTAAATTAATTTTATCTTGCCATTCTTTATCATCAAAATTGTTTTCTGATAAGGCAACATATGATAATTTTTTTACCTCCTTTGCAAGATGCTCCGCGAATTCACTTTTGCCACTCTTTGTCCCCCCTGTAATAAAAACTATATAAGATGGATATTCACTAATACTTAAATCCTTGGCATTCATAAATTCTCTATTATTTAGAGAAATACCACCAAGTTGCTAATGGAATAATTGTGGCAGCAATTAACAAACCTACAACTATATAAGTAGCAGTTGAGCTTTCAGTATCTTTTGATCTCATAGTGTTAAAATTTGGATCCACTACAGGGTTGTCAATAGATGAAGGCTGACTTTTTTCGTAATTTATAACAGGCTTCTGTTGAGTAATACCAAAATATTTATTTATACTAGGAAGTTCATTTGCGTATGTAGTCAAGGGGTTAAGAATAAAAATTAAGCCAGTAAAGATTAATGAAAGTATATATTTATTGATGTTTAGGTTCATTTTAAAAGGTTTTGATTAATTATATATTAAAAACCATATTATTGAGTAATTATAAATGTACTAAACAATATAATATTTGCATAATTTAATTAGAAATAACATATTTAAAATATGGGATTCAATGGGAAATCATTAATATTAATCGGTGCCATACTCTTTATTTTTCAGATAGCAAATTTCATTTCAATAGAAACAATCACTCCTGAGCTTGAAAGAGCACAAGTGTTAGCCGCTATAGCTTCATTAATTATTATTTTGATAGGTTTTTTATTTAAACAATTCGCACCATTAGCTGGTGAGAAAGCTGCTTTAAAAGGAGAAAATAAGTTTCTCTTCGATAGAAACATGCCGGATGAAGTTATTGATGAACTTGCATGGGGTTCTGAAGCAATATTAACTTCTACAGCAGCAGCAGCAATATTAATCCACAATGATGGCGTTAATATATTGAGGAGGGGAATCACTTCAAGTAATGATTTTAAACCTGGTGAAACTTGTCTGAGATCTATAAAAGATATGAAATTAATATCATTAGCAAACACTAAATTTTATCCTGGAAGAGATGAATTTTTTAATTTTTGTGCCGAAATTCCATCTATCTTAGTTGTACCTATAAATAATAAGGCTTTTATATTGATTGGAGGCTGGAGTGCTAAGTGTTTTACGAAGTCTGATGAAAAATGGATTAATAACTGGTCCAAAAAAATTAATAATATTTTTTCAAAAAATAAAATTTAAAAATAAATTATTGATTTTACTCTTTTATCTTTTGCTTTAAAACTTACTGATTCAGTAGTTAAATTATAGTAAGCATTTTCTGAATTTATTTCATATTTATTTTCATTATTTTCATCTTTTATTATGTATTTTACTGGATTGAAAAATTCAATTATGTTATCAGAACCCAATATGGCTTTTCCTGAATTTAAGATTATATTTTGATTTTCAAATCTTATATTACCCTCTAAAAGATAGTTAGTATTTTCTATATTCCAAATAAAATTATCAGCATATAAAATATCCTCATCTTTTTTAAAAGTTTTTAATTTAACATTTCCTTTCAAATTCAGGAGTTTATTGTTGTCTGATAATATAGATTTTTCTGAACTAATAATATATTTAGTTTCTTCTCCATTGAGAATATTAATAATAGGTTTTTTTAATTCGTATTCTAATTCAATATTGTCATAACTTGAATTTGGACTAGTAATTGAATAAATTTTATCTCCACTTTTAGAGAAAATTGTCATATCTAAACTTTCTATTTTTTGTATTACTTTATTTTCATTAATTACATTTGGTGCGCAACCAAGCATAAATATTTGAAGGAAAATTATTAATCTATAAATGTTGCTCATACTCCAGTTTATTTATGATTGGAGTGGGTTTAGGAAGACTTGAGTTACTTACTAATAATCCCCAACTTAATTGTTTTTCCCAAGGAATTTCTTCTGTATATATAGAACCAAGTTGCTCATTTATTTTTGTAGATAATTCTGGCAATAAAGGTATCAATAACAATCCTATTATTCGGGTACTTTCTAATACGTTATAAATAATTTGTTTAACTAGAGGTAGATTATCTTTATCTTTTATTAATAGCCATGGCTGATTATCATTCAAATACAAATTTGTATTAATTGCTAAGCTAAGGACTTCATTAGCTGCTAGATCTAATTTGTAGTTATCAAAGTTATAAATATAGTTTTCGACTGCAATTTTGGCAGAATTCTCTAATTTATTTTCACTTAAAATTTTTTCATTATTTGGCACTTTATTATCAAACCATTTTCTAGACATAGATGATGTTCTATTTAATAAATTACCAATTGTATTAGCTAAGTCATTATTGATAATGTCAACAAATCTTTTATCTTGAAAATCCCCATCATTTCCTAGTGATATGTCTTTAATGAGGTACCACCTTACAGGATCATTTCCGTATTTTGTAAGCAATAAATCAGGGTCGAGTACATTTCCCAAGCTTTTACCCATTTTTTGTCCCTCTCTTGTAAGAAACCCATGCCCAAAAACCTTGTTAGGAACTTTCATATTGGCAGAAATGAGCATTGCGGGCCAATATACAGCATGGAATCTCAGAATATCTTTACCAATAAAATGAACATCAGCTGGCCATCCACCATTAATTGATTTTTCCAATGAATGTTCTGTTGCGTCAGAGCTAATGGCACTTACATATCCAAGTAAAGCATCAAACCATACATAAAAGGTATGGTTATCATAACCAGGTACAGGAATTCCCCATGAGACATTAGTTCTTGAAATTGAAAAATCCTTTAAACCTCTAGATACAAAATTTATAATTTCATTCTTTCTTTCTATTGGCTCTATAAAAGAAGGTTCGTTGATTATTTTCTCAATTTCTTTTTGATATTTTGAAAGCCTAAAAAAGAGATTCTCTTCATTTTTCCATTCTAAATTTTTTTGATGTATGGGGCACTTGTATTTTGATGAATTTTCTGGATTATCTTTAAATTCTTCACAACCGACACAATACCAACCTTTTTGAACTCCCATATAGATATCATCTGAAGCCTTTACTCTTTCATAAAATTCATTAACAACAAATTCATGATTTTTAGAACTTGTTCTTATAAATTTATCAAAAGATATATTCCAATTTTTCCAATTATTATTAAAGACTTCTGAGATTTCATCACAATGTGATTTTGGTTCAATACCCTTTTCATTAGCTGTTCTTTGTATTTTCAAACCATGTTCATCAACACCAGTAATGAAAATAACATCTTCACCTACAAGCCTTTTATACCTGGCTATTGAGTCACAAATTATTGTTGTATATACACTTCCTAAATGAGGTTTATCATTAACATAGTATAAAGGTGTAGTAATGACAAAAGTCATAAAGCTTTTTTATTAATACTAACAGATTTTTTTATACTAATAACAACCTATTATATTTATTATCTTATTAATAAATAAACTCTAAAAGATTACTATCATTTATAATATATTTAACTTTATATATTTTATTACTATATATTTCTATTGATACAAAAAGAGTAATAAGTACTTCTAGTGAATAATCTGGAAAATAAACCAAAGCAATATTTTTTTTATGATTAATCCACTTAACAAATATTATTTTATAAAAAGCTTTATTTTCATTCTTAAAAAATAATGTTAAATACTTAAATTTATCATTTTTAAATACATTATTATTTTCTGATTGCCTATTTTTTGAATAATCAATAATCTTTGAGACTGAATCTTTACTTAGAACTTCGTAATTATTAATTTTATTAAAAACTTGTCTTTGTATAATTAAATCAAGATATCTTCTCAATGGTGATGTACATTGTACATACATTTTAAGGCCTAATGATTCATGTACTCCTGTTTTAGTAGTTAAGTAACTTTTTCCCATATATTGTTTTAATATTATATATTTAATATCACTATCATTATATCTATTAAGTATTTCAGATGGATTACAATTTAATTTTTGAATCCTAAATGCAGCCGCTAAATTATATTTATTTATAAATAAACTTGTTACATAACCCATTAATATCATTGATTCTGCAACAATAATTTGTGATATTGTTTTCTCTAATCTATTAAGTATAACTTTATCTTTATATAAGATAATTTTACTATTAGGACTTTCAAAAATAACTGCTCCTTGTTTCTTTCTGAATATAATACTTTTTTCTAATAAATTTTTGATCTCAATTAATTCTATTTCTTCTTTGGGTTCTAATTCTAATATTTCATTTGCATCTTCATATGTTAATTGATATTTTGGTTTTATTATTGCTTCAATTATCTCATAATTATTTATTGATCCATCGTCATTGAATTCTATTGCTGCACTAATAGTTTCTGAAATTTTATTTTGAGCTAGATTCGCCTTTTCAAGAATATACTTGGGTAGCATTGGGACATATTGATCAATTAAATATAAACTGCTATTTCTTCTTCTTGCATCTAAATCAACATTAGAGTCATGCATAAAGAGTTTGCATGGATTACTAATATGTATCCACAAATTTTTTTTATTTCCTTCTTTTATTTCTAAAGAAATAGCGTCATCAACCTCATGTGGATCATCAGAGTCAATAATATATGTTTTTAAATTAGTTAGATCTTTCAAATATTTGAGATATTAATTATAGTGCCAACTATATTCAATATGAAATTATCCTTCAGGATTTACGAAGGGTAAAAGAGCTACAATTCTGGCTCTTTTTACAGCTAATGTAAGATCTCTTTGTTGCTTTGAGGTTAAACCAGTCATCCTTCTAGGTAGGATTTTACCCCTTTCAGTTATAAATTTTTTTAATAGTTCTACATCCTTATAGTCAATAGGATCTCCGGGTTTGATTGGCGATAATTGTTTTTTAAAAATTGAATTAGGCATAATTTAATTTGATTACTTTATTTCTTTGTGAATTGTCATTCTGTTTAAATGAGGATTAAACTTTTTAAGTTCTAATCTCTCAGTTGTATTTCTACGGTTCTTTTCTGTAGTATATCTTGAGACACCATTTGATCTCTTAGGATCTGTGCTTGTTCTAGCTTCGGTACATTCTAGGGTCACTACAACTCTTGTCCCTTTTTTGGCCATTTTGATTAATACTTTATTGTATAATTTTCTATTGTACATCTTCAACAAACTTTTTTGAAGACATACTCATTTCTTTTATCATCATTGATTAAAAAATATATATGAAAGTTTCTCAAAATTGGTTGAATAATTTAGTTGAAATTACTTCTACTCCTGAAGATCTCTCTGAGAAATTGTCTATTGGAGGATTTGAGGTTGAATCATTAGAAGATTGTTCAGAAAATGTAAATGGTGTTGTTTTAGGTAAGGTATTATCTGTTTTAAAACACGAAGGATCTGACAAACTTTCAATTTGCCAAGTCGATATTGGTACCTCAAAGAATATACAAATTATCTGTGGTGCGCGCAATATTAAACCAAATATTTATGTTTATGTTGCTACTGTCGGCTCGAAATTAAATGCTGTTGATTTAACTATTAAAAGAAGTGAAATTAGAGGTGTCATTAGTGAAGGAATGATATGTTCACTGCAGGAACTGGGTTTAGAGGACTCTAGCGAAGGTATAGAGATCATTGATGAAGATTTAGCCTTAAAACATGAATTGGGCACTCCAGGGTCTGACTTGCTTCAATTAAATGATTTTATATATGATTTAGCCATTACAGCTAATAGACCTGACGGAATGTCTGTTATAGGTATAGCCCGTGAAATTTCTGCTCTTTTAGAATCCACCTTAAATTTTCCAGAATTAAACCATAAATACAATATTCATTTACTTAAGGGAATTAAACTTTGTCCAGAGGCTATAGAATCCAATTGCATTTATACAATAAGCTGCATTGATGGAGTAAATGGAGAGAAATTATCGCCAAATTGGCTTAAAGACCGTATAGAAAAATCAGGTATAAAATCTATTAATCTTCTAGTTGATTTGACAAATTATATTCTTTTAGAACAAGGTCAACCTTTGCATGCATTTGATAAAGATAAACTTTCAAACTTAATTGGTAAGGAAGTTTCTCCAGAAGATTTCTCTGTAAGAAAAGGAAAGGATAACGAAAGCCTTATTTGCTTAGATGGTAAGGAATATGACTTAAATGACAATATCACAGTAATTACTTGTTGTGATAAACCAGTAGCTATTGCTGGGGTGATAGGCGGTTTAGAGACTTCTGTAACTAATTCTACCTCATCTATTTATCTTGAAGGCGCTGTTTTTAATCCAGTTACTATAAGAAAATCTTCAAAGGCGATTGGCATAAGAACAGAATCTAGTAGCAGGTATGAAAAAGGGATTTCATCAAAAAATACAATAATTGCAGTAACAAGGGCAATTAATCTTTTAGAAGAATATTTTTCTATTAATTCACCAATCATCAATACTTCCAATTTAATAAGTAATGAGGATATATTTATTAAACTACGGAGAAATCGAATACATAAAATTCTTGGTCCATTAATAATAAAAGATCAATTTGAAAAAAGAAATTTATCTGATAAGGAAATTGTTGATAAATTAAAACTAATAGGTTGTACTTTAAAGAATAAAGAATATGGCTGGGATGTAGCAGTAATTCCTAATAGATCTCATGATTTAATACGAGAAATAGATTTAATTGAAGAGATAGCGAGATTAATAGGGTATGACAGATTCGACTTAAGGCTTCCTAATCCAATTAAGCCTGGAAAGTTGTCATCAGAACAGTTGGCATTGAGAAAAGTAAAAAATGGTTTTATAGAAAACGGTTTTAACGAGGTACTAAGCTACTCTCTTGTTCCTGAAGATAATGAAAAACTTATAAAGATTTCTAATCCTTTGTTATTAGAAACAAGCTGTCTTAGAGATAATATCTGGAAAGAACATTTGGAGATAGTGAACCGTAATATAAAAGCTGGACAAGCAAGTTGTTATATATTTGAAATTGGAAATGTTTTTTATAAGAAAACTGAGTTCATTCAAGAAGAAGTTCTGAATGGTGCGATTTATGGAAATAAAAAATTTGGAAAATGGATAAATTCGGGCAAGGATAACGATCTTAATTATTACCAGGCCAGAGGAAAGTTAAAGGAGGCTTTATCATCATTGAACATAAAAATTGAGGATAAACCTACTGATTCAATTGATTTTCTTCATCCAGGAAGAACAGCGAAATTAGTTATTGAAGGGAAAGATGCTGGTTATTTTGGTGAAATACATCCCAAACTAATATTAGAAAAGAAGTCATTAAAAAAAGTTTATTTATTTAACATAAATGTTTCTAACCTCTTAGGAGCTAGTACAAGAAAAAATAAATGGATTCCATTATATAAGCAATACCCAATTGTTCCGAAAATGGAAAGGGATATAAATTTTGTTTTCAGTAAGAAATTTTTAATTAGCGAAATAACATCACAGATAAGAAAAACAGGAAAAAATCTCTTAGAGGATGTTAATTTAATTGATGTTTTTGAAGATACTAAATTTGGAGATGATCATATAAGTTATACATTTAGATTATCTTATAGAGATAAAGATAAAACATTACTAGACTCGGACATTACTTCAATACATTCAAATATCATTTCTAATGTTGAAAAATGTTTTAATACTAAATTGAGGAATTAATTGTATTGTTAATCTTATATGAGACTATAAACTAGTCTATATATAATTCTTATATAAGATAGATAATAATCCTACAAAACTAATTAATGTTGTATGATAAGTTTCATGATCAATTTACTATCTCTACTTCTATCTTCAGTTCTTTGGGTACAAGTCCCTCAATGGTCAGATGATTGGTCAAAATGCGCTGTTGACATTCCAGATGCTTCATGTCATTGGTATATAACTGCACCAGATAATACTTTTGGGGAAGGATTTGATTGGGCTAGCGCTCCTTGGTTTGATGCTAATGGATTAAGTGATGTTCCTAGTATTAGTAAACAAACTGCCATTGAAAAGCTTCAATCTAAGTAGTACTGTCTTTAAGGCAGTTCGGGAAGTTGCAAAAGACCCTCATAGCAATACTTTTTAGCTATTATAAATTTCTTGGACATTTAAAGGACATAATTTATTGATTTATTATTCATTATTTAATCTTTCTCAGGCATTAATCAGTTTGGGTATGATTCATTCAAATTGATAATTTAATTTATCTTACTTATCTATTATAAGACTATTTAATAGACTAATAATAAGTCTCATATAGGAATCGCTATACAATATTTTTTTATTGGTAAATTTTTTTCTAATTTTCATTTATACATAATTATTGTTTCCATAAATTTAAATAAAAATAAATGATGAAAATCAGATTTTTCAGACTTCGCATCTATCTTATATAAGACTATTAAATAGACTTATGTTTAGTCTTATTTAAGAATAAGTATACTAATTTCTGTATAGATTTTTTAGCAATTGATACGCTTCATTTAATTTTCTCATTTGATCTGTTGATCCTCCAGCATCTGGATGCGTCTCTAAGGCTATTGATTTATAGGCTTCCCTAATTTTACGGAACGTATGAGCTGATCCTGCGGATGTTGATAAATTCAATAATTTAAGTGCTCCATTTACTGTCATTGTTGAGTCCAAAGTTTCAAATGAATTTGATCTATTATTTCGCTTAAATCGACTTACAAACCTTCTCATAAGTGTTGGTATTCTATTTATAAGATCTGCTGTAGCAAAAGGGTCTTCTAAAACGCCAATAATTAATAAAACAATTTCAAGGGATGGTTTTTTCTTTATCCAAAATGGGCATAATTCTGACATTAATTTATTTGCTGCACTCCACGTAAAGGGTAGATTTTCAGTTCCATCAAGATTTGGCCATATATCCCTTTCAAACCAATCCATAGAAGCTTCTACTACATGATCATTAGGAACTGATCCATATAAGGTTTTCCAATGACTAATTAACTCAATTCGACATTTAATTAATTCAGTTTCTTTAATTGTATTAATTTGAATATCATTAATATTTTCATTTAATTTTTCACTATTAATACTTCTTCTTAGATTCTTTACTTTTTTTTCAACAAAATTTGGAAGGCTTATGTTTGAGTTGGCTTTTTCTTTATATTGATTGTTATTTGTAAATCTTTTATTCAAAGATATCTCATTAACTTCTTTTTTTACGTCTGATTTAATTAATACCAATGCAGTATCTTCATCAATATTTAAATTTTCATTCTTCTTCTTCTCGTTAAAGTCTAATTCTTGCTGTTGGTTCTTAGGTAGTAAATCATCTTCTTGAAGAAGTTCTTTAAGTATCTTTTCTATTACAGGTCCTCTTGCTCTAAATCCCCACTCTTTTCTTAATTGATCAAACCTGGAAATTATTTCCTCAGGTAAATCAATTGAGATTCTTTTTGTATTTGAATTTTCAGGAATATTCAATAATATTTTCTTGAATAGTATGGAATTTATTTAATTTTATTCAAAAAAAATTGAAAGTCCATACGGAATATTGTTTTTAAATTAAAACCAATTTATTTTCATGTCACAAGTCAATTAAGTATCTTTTTATAATAAAAATAAAAATGTTTAATTGTTATTTCAAGTCATCTAAAGAAAAAAAGAGTTTTTATCAAAATAAGAAATTAGAAATGCTCAATTATATTAAGGATTCACTTGAACGTAAAATCGCCTCAGTAACAGCATCTATAGAAGTTCTAGAAAGCCAAATAAGCAGGGATAAAGATGTTGAAGTAACTAACTAGAATTCAAACAAAGCTTTCTAGAAGTTTTTCAGGTCCAAATTTCTTTAAATAATTAATATTTGATTTTTCTGTAACTAATAGATATCCTGCAAATCCTAAACCGTTAATACTGAAACCATGAATATGATCATTTTTTCTCTTTATAATAGCTATCCATTTATTAGTTATTAAAATATTGTAAGGATATATCGGTTTCTTATCACTAATAGGGTCCCCAAGTCCTAATTTCTTGCATAATTCTAAATAAAATTCAAAAAGACATGATGAATTTTCTAAAAAATTAAATTTTGATACAATAATATTTTTTTTAAGCTTACTATTTAGATCTTGATATGAGTTCATCTCTAAAAACCACTTTTCTCTAGGGCATGATATCTCGCTTTTAGATCTACGCAGAAGTTGAAAATGCCTGTGAGGTTGACTTGCACCCGCAATTGGAGAACTATTGAAAAACCATAATCCACTAGTATCTTTATTAACTTGTTGGATCGCTCTCCAATCTTTAATATCTAACCATCCATTTTGAGGTTTCCATTCATTTGTAATAAGTAAAATATGACCTTTTTGTACAGGGTACTTATTTAAAATTAGTTGATGATTATCTCCAATTTTATCAATTTCTAGTATCTTTTCCCAAGGACAAAATGGATTTTGCTTAGGACCATAAATTTTAGTTTTTTTAAATTTTGAAGTATCGAGTTTCCTTATTATGAAGTCGTCCTTTTCATATAAATCTCTTGTAATAATATCAGTTTTGAGAGGATATAATGATTCATCATCAATTGATAATTGAGTTTGTTCTAGTGCTTTTTCCCAATATATTTCTAAACTCATTTAAAAAAAATTATCATAATCATTTTAAAAAAAAAAATAAACTTGTAATTACTTTTTATTAAATTGATATTCTTTCAATTTTTCCAGAGGTACTGATTCTAAGACTACAATATTCGTTGATTCTAATATGACTTTTGGTGCAAGACCGTCTAATAATGCTTGCTTCCACCTATCAAGACAAATACACCAATGATCACCATCCTTTAGTCCTGGGAAGGAATAAATAGGCATGGGAGTTATTAAATCATTACCTTGTGATTTACTATATTTCAGGAAATTATCATCCATTACACAACATATGGAATGATTCCCTCCATCATTTCTGTCATAGTTGCAATATCCATCTCTGAACCACCCTGTCATAGGTGCGCAACTACAAATCTCAATTTTTTCTCCTAAGACATTTAACTGATTTTGATTATTTATGGTCATAGATTTTTTTAATAATAATAAAACACCAACATTTCTTTAAAAAAGGTTGACGAGTATGGGGGGTAAGGAGGTAATAATTCTAATAAGGTTTTTTTCATTATGGATTGGGACTTTACTGAAAACATAGCATTTAAAGCTCTTTATGAAGCTTTTAAAGATAGTGATGAAACTTCAGCATTAGAATTTTTATCTAGTGATGGTGCTTCATATTATCTTGAGTTAACACAGGATGCCGCGGGTGAGGGACTAGATCTGGGTGATAATGAAACGATGGAAGAACTACAAGAAGAAATTATTGAATATTTAGAAAATAACTAAAGATTTAGCTTAAGCGCTGAAATATTTAGCTTTTGAGTGTAGTGAAATGATTGCTGTAGTACTTTGTTCTGGATGTAGTTGTTCAGATTCATCCATGGTCAAGTTTATTCTTTTTGCATCCAACAATGATAATTGTATGTTTGAATCAGATACTTTTGGACATGCAGGATAACCAAAAGAATATCTAGCTCCTCTATATTTTTGAGCTAGTATTTCTCTATTTTTGTCTGGTTCTTCAATCCTAAAACCACATTCAATGCGAATTAATGCATGGACATACTCAGCCAGAGCTTCTGCTAATTGCACTGTAAGTCCATGGAATATTAAATAATCGCTATATCTATCTTCTCTAAATAATTTTTGAGAATATTCACTAGCAATATGCCCCATCGTTACTGCCTGCATAGGAAATATATCTATTGGTTTATCATTTTTTAAATCACAATAGAAATCAGCTATGCATAAATTATTCCCAGATTTTTGTCTTGGAAAATCAAATTGGGAAATTTTATTTAATGATTTATCATCAAATAAGAGGATACTATTATCTTTTCTCCCGCATCTGAAATATCCATAAACTGCTTTTGGTGAGATAAGTTTTTTTTCTATGATTCTATCTAACCATTTATCTAACAATGGTTTAGCATATGAATTCAAATAGTTATTGTATTCATCTACGCTTTGGTTTTTTCCTTTTTTTATTTGCCATTGTCCGCTAAAAAGAGCTTTTGTATCTAAATAAAAAATTAACTTATTTAAATCTATATCAACGTCGTTCAAGACTTTTGTTCCCAAGAAAGGAGCTTGAATTGGTTCTTCTTCATTTATAAATTTAGATCTTATAAAATTTTCTTTTAAATTTAATTTAGAATTCTCTATATCTATAGATATTGATTTTTTAACAGCTTGAGAGTGGGATTTTGATGAGGCTAAATTAATATTTATACCCTCATTGTTTATGAAACCCTCTGTATTTGACCAATTACCCTTTTTTTTATTATCCATATATTCATTCATGAATTTAAGATCAGTGAACGCATCTTTTCCGTACAATATTTTCCCATTATATATTTTGCTGCAGTCCTCATTTACAAATTTTGGGGTTAAGGCTGCGCCTCCTAATATTACTGGTACACTAATATCTTCATTGTTAAAAGCCTCTAAATTATCTTTCATAAAAGCTGTTGATTTAACAAGTAATCCGCTCATAGCGATGCAATCTGCATTGTGTTTCTTTTGTGCATCTATAATGGCTGAAACATCTTGCTTTATTCCAAGATTTATAACGTCATAACCATTATTTGTAAGTATAATATCAACCAAATTTTTTCCAATATCATGAACATCGCCTTTGACAGTCGCAATTAGGAGTTTTCCATTTGATATATTTTCATCTACAGTTTCCATATATGGTTCTAAAATTGAAACAGCAAATTTCATTGTTTCTGCTGATTGGAGTACAAATGGCAATTGCATTTGACCTGAACCAAATAAATCTCCTACAACTTTCATTCCATCAAGTAAAAAAGTATTAATTATTTCAAGAGGTTTATATTTTTTTAACGCTTTATTTAATTGATCCTCTAAACCTATTTTTTCTCCATCAATAATATGATTTTTTAGACTTTCTTCCAGAGTTAGGTTTTTATTTTCTGAAGATGCTTTTTTGAAATCTTGAATAGATAAATCTTGAAAAGCTTTTGTTAATTCTACTAATGGATCATAAATACAAATATCATCTTCAAATTCTCTTTTGTCATATATCAAATCTAAGCAAAGCTTTTTAGTTTCTTCAGAAATTTTTGATAATGGCAAAATTTTATTTGGTGCGATAATAGCAGAATCCAATCCTGCTTTAATGCATTCATCTAAAAATATTGAATTAAGATTAATTCTTGATAATGGTGAAAGACCAAAACTAATGTTTGATATCCCAAGTATGATATGAATATCTGGAAAATTTACACGAATTTTTGATATAGCAGTAATTGTTTCTTTAGCGTTTAATCTATCTTCTTCTATCCCAGTAGATATTGGCAGAGCTAATGGATCAAAAAATAGCTCATAATCTGACAAGCCACATTCTCTGGTTCTATTAAGCGCACGTTTTACAATGTTATATTTTTTATCTGCATTCCTTGCCATTCCATCTTCATCAATAGTTCCTACAACAAGACCTGAACCATACCCTAAGGCTAAATTTAGTACTTGATCAAACCTTTCATTGCCGTCTTCGTAATTAGTTGAATTTATAATACATTTACCACCAGCTGACTTTAAGCCACTTTCCATTTTGTCAGCATCTGTAGAGTCAATCATTAATGGCAAATTTATATTGGTAACTAGTCTTGAAGTTATTTCTTTCATATCTTTTACACCGTCTCTCCCCACATAATCAACATTCACATCAAGAACATGTGCATTTTCTTTTTGTTGTTGCTTGGCAATTGAAACTAGTCCATCCCAATCGTCGTTATTTAATAACTCCCTTACCTTTTTAGATCCACTTGCATTTAATCTTTCTCCTACAATCAAGATAGAATTGTCTTGTTTGTACGGTACAGAATTATATATTGATGATGCAGAAGGAATATAACCACTCAAATTGTTATTACCAATTTTGTTAGCCCTTTCGTTATAGGTAATTTCATCGATTATTGAAGAAAGATATTTAATATGTTCAGGTGTTGTCCCACAACATCCACCTATTAATTGAACTTTAAAGTCATATATAAAATTCATTAACTGAATCTTTAATTCTATTGGCTTTAATTTGTAGTGAGCTACACCACCAATATTTTCAGGAAGTCCTGCATTGGGAATACAGCTTATAGCGAAAGGAGAATTTTCAGATAAATATTTAATATGTTCTTTCATTTGTTCTGGACCAGTTGCACAATTAAGTCCAAGGATATCTATATTAAATGGCTCTAATATTGTTAATGCAGAGGCGATGTCAGATCCAACAAGCATAGTACCTGTTGTTTCCATTGTTATAGATACCATTATAGGTACATCTATTTTTTTACTATCAAGTACTTCTTTAGACGCTAATAAGGCAGATTTAATTTGTAATACATCCTGACAAGTCTCAATTAAAAGAAGATCAACTCCTCCATCTGTAAGACCATATATTTGTTCTTTATATGATTGCTTTAATTCATCAAAATCTATATGTCCTAATGTGGGTAATTTAGTAGTTGGTCCAATTGAGCCAGCAACAAACCTTGGCTTATCTACTGATGCATATTTGGCAGCAGCCTTTTTTGCTATTAATGCAGCATTTTTATTTATCTCATATGCCTTATCCGCAATATCATATTCATCAAGAACTATTGATGAGGCTCCAAAAGTATTAGTTTCTATAACATGACAACCTGCTGCTAAGAATGAATTATGAACCTTTTCAACTACCTTTGGTGATGATAAAACAAGGTTTTCATTACAACCCTCTAATTCTTTGCCTCCAAAGTCGTCTGCAGTAAGATTTAAGTTCTGAAAAGATGTTCCAGTACCCCCGTCAAAAATTATTAATGGCTTTTCATCTCTATTTAAATAGGTTCTGAAAGATTCCATTTTTAGGTAAAAATTAATTTATTTTAGAGAAATTCTTGTTACCCAATTATCATAGTCTTGAGAACGACCTTCTGTTATCTCTATAAGCTTACTTTTTAATTTATTCATTATTGGTCTATCACCATTTAATTCACTTGATTCAATTTTTTTAACTGGTGTAATTTTTGCTGCTGTACCAGTTAGAAAAACTTCATCTGCTATTAATAATTCTGTTTTATCAACAGGCCTTTCAATAACATTTATTCCAAAAGATTTTGCTAATTCAATTACACTAGCTCTAGTAATCCCCTCAAGGATATCTTGATCAACACCAGGAGTGATTAAGTCTCCATTTCTTACAATAAATAAATTCATACCACTAGCTTCGCTTACCTTACCACTTGAATTTAATAGCAAGGCTTCATCAAAACCCGATAAACTAGCTTCTGTTTTAGCTAATGAACTAGTAATATAAGCTCCACTTATTTTTCCTCTCAATGGCAGAGATCTATCTTCTTGTCTGGTCCAACTACTCATTCTACAAGAAACTCCATCTGGGGATAGATAATCTCCTAGTTCAATACAATACATAAAGAAATCTGTTTCTATATTGTGTAACCTTGGAGCTATACCTAAATCGCTTGTATATACGAATGGTCTAATATAAATAGGTTTTTCTGGCTTATTTCTTTTTATAACTTCCTCTAAGGCTTTAAAAATATATTCTTCAGAAATATCAGTTAAGAGTAATTTTGCACTTTGAGATAATCTTTTTATGTGTTTATCAGTTCTAAATAAAAGAAATTCTTGTTTATTTGTAGGGTTAGGTATCGCTCGCATTCCTCCAAATGCAGCAGTACCATAATGTAGCGCATGAGTAGCTATTGATATTTTTGCTTCTTTAAATGGAATACATTTACCTTCAAACCAGGCGTATGGAAGAAATTCATGCATATTTAGTTTATTTAATTAAGGTAAACTAGTTTTATCCTACTTAAGTATTCTAAACCCTATTTATATATAAAAATGCACAGGATATTGAATATAGCAGGAAATGAAAAGAATAAGGATGATTTAATAGAGCAACCAGTTGCAGATTTTATTTTTATAACAAGTGTCAAAGCTGATTTAAATCTCTTATCGAACTTATTGTTAGAAAAAGAATTTGTTGCATTAAAAAGTAATATTCGAGCTTTAGAAATTTCTAATTTAAATTCCTCAGCACAAATAGATAATTATCTATTAAAAACAATTAATTATGCAAAAGTTGTCGTACTACGATTATTTGGAGATAAAGGTACATGGAACTATGGAATTGAACAACTCTTAAATTGGCAAGCAGTTGATAAAAAAAGGAAGTTAGTAATCCTATCAGGTACTCTTGATCAGGAAGTTTCCTTATGTGAAATTAGTAGTATAGATAAAGATGTTGCATTAAATATTTCTAAATTACTAAGATCTGGAGGACTGGAAAATTATAGAAAATTTCTTAATTGTTTAAATTACCTAAAAAAAGATGAAACATTAATTCCTAATGAGTTTTTGAGGATTTCTTTTTATGCAGATCCTTATTTGTATGATTGGAAAATTGAAAAAGGAGAAAAGATAGGAATAATATCCTATAAATCGCTTTTTTTGGCTAATGAAATTGAAGTAAACGAAAAACTTAACTTGCAGTTAAGAAAATGCGGACTATCACCTAAAACATTTTTTATTTCAACTCTAAAAGATCAAATTATTCAAAAGAAATTAATTGAAATTTTTAAAAAAGAAGATATTAAAGTAATAATTACCACAACTTCATTTTCTTCATCTCAAATCATAAATAATGATTTAATTGAAAATTCTACAAATATTTTTACTTCTCTTAAAATACCAATTTTACAGCTTCTTTCTTCTAATATATCAAAAAAAAATTGGTTAAATTCATCAATTGGAATGAATTCATCTGATTTATTAATGCAAATAATTATTCCCGAATTTGATGGAAGAATTACTACCTCTCCTTCTGCTTTTAAAGAAATAATATCAAAAAAAAATACACTTTACACTGAAATAACTAGTTACAAAGCTGATCAAGTAGGGATTGAATGGATATCAAAATTTGCAACAAATTATGTGCAACTTCAGAAACTTAATAATTTTGATAAAAGAATTTGTTTAGTAATAAGTAATTATCCAGTAAAGAATGGAAGAATCGGTAATGGCGTTGGTCTAAATACACCATCATCAATAATAAATATTCTTAATTGGTTAAAAGAAGAAGGTTATGACCTTGGATCTTGTAATTATCCTCAAGATTCTTCGGAATTAATGTCCATGCTTATAAAAACTAGAACTAATGATATTGAATCTCAAAATAATAAACCATTAGACTTCTTACCACTTTGTGAATATTTAAAATATTGGAATTATTTAGAACTTGATCCAAAAAATATTATTGTTAATCGTTGGGGTAAACCATCAGATGCCATCGATCTAGATAATGAAGGCTTCTCAATAAATGGTCTTAGATTTGGAAAAATAACATTATTGATTCAACCTCAACGTGGTTATGACGCTTACACTGATAAAGATATTCATTCTCCTGACCTTCCACCTCCCCATAGATATTTAGCACAATATTTTTGGATTGAAAAAGTTTTTAATGCAAATGCTATTTGCCATATTGGTAAACATGGGACTGTTGAATGGTTACCTGGCAAATCTATAGGTCTCAGCAATAAATGTTTTCCAAATATTATTTGTCCAGCAATACCTAATATATATCCCTTTATCGTAAATGATCCTGGAGAAGGATCCCAAGCTAAAAGAAGAACTGCTGCCACAATTATTGATCATTTAACCCCTCCTTTGGATAGGTCAGAATTATATGGAAAATATTCAATATTAGAAAATTATTTAGACGAATATTTTGAATCAAAATTATTAAATTCTAATCGTATTGAGATAATAGAAAAATCAATTTTTGAATTAATTAAAAAAGATTTTAGTGAAATTACTTTAAAGAATAAAAATATTCAAATAGAAGAAATTGATTCCTTTCTTTGCAAAATTAAAGAATCTCAAATTAGAACAGGTTTGCATGTATTTGGCAATAGGCAGAATTATATTAATGAAATAAATTTATTCTTGTGTATTGCTAGAGTACCAAATGCGAACCGAATTGGTGTTGTTCAATACATAGCGAAAAATTTAAAACTAGATTTGAATCCTTGGACAAATAAATATGATCAAAAGTTAACTAAAAAGGATAAAAAAATATTATTGAGGTTTTCAAACAAAAAAATTTTAAATTTTAGAATGGCTATTGAGTTTTTGGAACAACAAGCAAAATATATTATATATTTGTTTTTTTACAAAAAGAAAACCAATATAAAATATTTAGACAAATATAAAAATCAGAAAATAATAGACTATTTCTTTAATGATAAAAAACATAATAATTATTTTTTATTATTAAAAAATGAGATACTTAATCCAATCATTAATTCTTCATTTAATGAAAAATTATCATTTATTAATTCATTAAATGGCAAATATGTAAAAAGTGGTCCATCTGGAGCCCCTACGAGAGGTAAAACTGAAGCTTTACCCACTGGTAAAAATTTCTTTTCAGTTGATGCGAGGGGACTGCCAACTGAATCAGCATGGAGTGTTGGTTGTAAATCTGCTTCTCAAATTATTGATTTATACAAACAAGAAAATGGAGAAGATTTAAAAAATATAGCAATATCTGTATGGGCAACATCCACCATGCGAAATGGTGGAGAAGACATTTGTCAAATATTATATTTATTAGGCGTTCAACCTATTTGGGATGGACCCTCAAGAAGAGTAGTTGACTTGGAAATCATCCCTTTATCTGTTCTCGATAGGCCAAGAGTAGATGTTACATTAAGGATTTCGGGAATGTTTAGAGATGCATTTCCTCAGTTAGTCAAATTAACTTCTAAAGCAATAAATCTAATTTCTAAACTTAATGAGAATAATAAATTTAACCCTCTTGCTGGAGCATTAAATGATGGTGATCCAATTAATCGTATATTTGGGTCAGCACCAGGTTCATATGGAGCTGGTCTACAAGAACTTATTTCAAATTCTAATTGGGAAAATATAGATGATTTTGGAGAATCTTTTCTTAATTGGAGTAAGTGGATTTATAGTGATAATCTTGAACCTATAGAGGATAAAAAATCATTAGAAAATGCTCTTAAAAATGTACAGTTAGTTGTTCATAACCAAGATAATAAGGAACATGATATTTTAGATTCTGATGACTATTATCAGTTTCAGGGTGGTTTATCTTCAGCAGTAAAAAAAGTGAGCGGTAAATTACCTGAAATGTATCATGGTGATTTATCTAAATTTGGATTATCTAATATTTCAAAATTACAAGATGAAATTAATAAAGTTGTTATATCAAGAATACTTAACCCTAAATGGATTAATGGAATGAAGGATAATGGTTATAAAGGAGCGTTTGAATTTTCAGCGACGCTGGATTACTTATATGCTTTTGATGCTTCTACTGAAGTAGTGTCAGATTGGTGTTATGAGGAAGTTTATAAATCATGGCTATGTGATCGGGATCTTAGGAATTTCTTTCTAGAAAATAATCCATGGGCTTTAAGAGATATTGCACAAAGATTTCTTGAAATTGTCAATAGAAAAATGTGGAATAATTGTTCTTCTGATGTCATTGAAAATTTAAAGAACATAATTATTAATACTGATTCAATAATTGAAAAAAACGAATTCTGAATTATCTGCCTAATAGTGAAAGTCCATGACTATCTGTTCCACATGTTTTTAGCATTGAATATTTATCTGCTAATTTATCTATTTCTGAACATACAAATAAACTAGGATTCCATATTTCATTAAGTTCATAATCGTACCAAACCTCTATTCCATCAATACCCTGTATTTTGGCCTCTGGAATTAATTTATAAAAGGGAATCCTGTACCTAGCTGGATGAGCAAGAAATGATAAACCACCAGCTAAATTTATTGCATTAATAACTGATTTAATATTTAAATCATTACCTATTGGAGATTCTCCAAGGATGTAGGGATTTAGGTATTTACTTCTAATATCTATTCCCAATCCAATTACATGTACTAAACATCCTAGAATCAAACAATTAATTTCTATTCCGGAAATTAATGTTAAAGAATCTTTAGGGTAATTTTTGAGTATATTATTTTTTTTTATATATTCATGCGCTTTAATTGTATGATGATCGGTTATTGATAAAAATTTCAAGTTATTTTTATAAGCTTGTTCTAAAAGTTCATGCGGTTCTAGACTTCCATCACTAAATTTTGTATGACAGTGAAAATTAATATTTTTAGGACAACTATATTTATTAATATTGGAAGTTAATTTTATTAAGCATTCCCTATTCATTACTTAATGTATTCTCATTTCTCTTTCTAATCTTTGCATATAATTGTATTGAAGCCAACATGAAAATAACAAGTCCAACTACACTCCAAGTAGCAACACTGGTTGGAAAATTATTTTTAAAAATAACTAAAAGTATAATTATAAATAATAACAAAGTAGGCAATTCATTTAATAATCTTAGTTTTTTTGCTGAGATGGTTGAAGTACCATTTTGTAATGAATACATTATTTTATAACAATAAGAATGATAAATTACTAATCCCAAAACAAAAGAAATTTTAATTTGCAACCACTTCTCACTTAACCAACTTGGCTGCATAACAACCATGCATATAGCCATACTTAAAGCTAATATCATCCCAGGAGTTGTGATTATATTTGCGAGCCTTTTTTCCATCAAGGCGTATTGTTTATTAAAAGCAATTTTTAATTCATTATCCATATTTTTAGATTCTTCATGATATATAAAAAGTCTTACTAAATAAAAAAGTCCCGAGAACCAAACGATTACACCAATAATGTGCAGTGATTTAAACCAGAGATATGTTTCAGCTGTCAAATTACTAGATTAATTTCTAAATATATATTTTTAATATAGTTATATTTAACAATATCAAGAAATCTATTTTTCAAATATTAATTAATATTTATAACTCGTGAAAATATTCATATATATCATTGACTGAATTTTTTCCAAGTCCTTTAACTTTTGATAAATCCTCTTTAGTAGCTATTCTTATTGCGTCTATTGATTTAAAATGCTCAAGCAATTCTCTTATTCTTGATGGACCTAATCCACTAATTTGGGACAATTGTGATCTATTCATTCTCTTAGATCTTTTGTCTCTATGAAAAGATAATGCAAATCTATGGGCTTCATCTCTTATCCTTCTTAATAGAAGGACTCCTTTTTGATTTTCATCAGTATCAAGAGATTTTGTAATGCCTGGAATAAATATTTCTTCATTTTTTTTTGCCAATGAACATATAGTAACTTCCTCCTCAAGATTTAATTCTTTTAATGCTTTAATAGCAGCATTTAACTGCCCTTTACCTCCGTCAATCATTATTAAATCAGGCCAATCTGATAGAAGTTCATTGTCTAATTTACTATTAATTTTATCATTTAATATTGAAAAATCCCCTCCGCTTTCTTTAAATCTCGACCATTTCCTAAACCTTCTTTGTATTACTTCATATATCGAAGCAAAATCATCACTATGTCCTATAAAAACGTTTGGATCTTTAATTTTATATTTCCTATAATGCTGTTTAGAAGGAATTCCATCAATAAATACGACTTGTGATGCTACTGGGTCTGTACCTTGAATATGGCTTATATCATAACCTTCAATTCTTTTAGGTTGTTCGTTTAATTCAAGTATTTGGGCAAGATCCTCAATTGATGATTCATTATCTTGTATCCCATTTAATATTCTATCTAATTCTAATTTCGCATTTTTTAAAACCATCTCTACAGTTTCATGTTTTTTATTTCTTTTTGGGATTATGATTTTTACTTTCTTTTTTCTTAGCTCCGTTAACCAATCCTCTATGGTTGTTTGTTTTGGAAGTTTATATTGAATAAGAATTTCTGAAGGTATTTCTACGCCTTCAACATTCATATAATGCTCTTCTAATACTCTTTGTAGAATAAAATTTTCATCTTCATTATTTAATTTTTGACTATAACCAATTCTCCCAATGAGCTTACCAGATCTCATTTGGAAAATTTGTATACTAGCTACATTTTTTTCTGAAACTATTCCAAAGATATCTCTATTAATTGAAGAATCTGGTATTGATATTTTTTGTGATTCAGTTAATAATTTTAAACCTGAAATTTGGTCCCTTATTTTTGCTGCATTTTCATAATCTAAATCATTTGAAAATTGCAGCATTTTTTTTTGTAAAAATATTTCTAAGTCATCATTCCTTCCCTGAAATATCATAGATACTTGTTTCATTATTTTTTTATAATCGTTAGAGGATATTACTTCTTGGCAAACTCCTGGACATCTTCCTATTGAATAATTCAAACAAGTTCTATCTTTATAGACTGGCCTTGGCCTTTGTCTAAGTGGAAATATTTTTTTTATCGTAAATAATGTTCTCCTTAATAATCCGACATCTACATAAGGTCCATAATATCTATCTAAATTATTTCTATTTCTTCTTCTTCTTGTAATAAATATTCGAGGATATTTTTCACTCCAAGTTATGCAAAGATATGGATATTTCTTATCATCCTTTAAAAGAATATTAAAGTATGGTTTGTTTGTTTTTATTAAATTTGACTCTAAGTTTAGTGCTTCATATTCGCTATCTGTGACTATAATTTCTATTTCAGTTATTTGACGAACCATCAAACTTAATCGGGGAGTTAAATCTGCATAATTATTGAAATAACTACTTACTCTACTGCGAAGTTTTTTAGATTTACCAATATAAAGTAAGTTATTATCTATGTCTTTAAAAAGATAACAACCAGATGACTTTGGAATTTCGGATAATCTTGATTTTAATAACTCCTTATTATTAATTAATTTATATTCAATTTTAAAATTATATTTTTTATCGGTTGTTTCGATAGAGGAATTACTCATTTATAGTGGTTAACCTCCATAATTCCAGCCAGTTGAAGATAAATTTAGCGAGTCAACATCGTTATTCAAATAAGCAGATTTAACCTCTCCTACAAAAACTGTATGATCTCCATGAATAACACTTCCAACAACATTACATTCAACTCCACCCACACTATCAACTAAAATAGGCAATCCAAGCTCACCTAAATTAAATTCAACAGATTCAAATCTACCTCCTAATGCTTTTTGGGGTTTAAAGAAAACAGCTGCTAGATCCTTTTGATCACTTTTGAGCACATTTAATGAAAACTTATTGGTGGACTTTATTATTTCATGACTAGAACCCTCTGCTCTAACTGCCATTACAACTAATGGGGGGGTGAAGGAACCTTGAGTCACCCAACTTGCAGTAAATCCATTCACTTCATTTTTATCCTCGTCTCTAACGCCACAAATAAATAATCCGTGAGGTATTTTTCTTAATAAGATTTTTTTTGCTTCTAGATTTAATGTCATAATTAATTTATCTAATAATATTATTTTAACTAAATTTCTTATTCGATCATTATAAATTTATGAAAATTCTTTATCCAGGTACATTTGATCCTTTAACAAACGGGCATCTTGATTTAATAGAAAGGGCTGAAAAAATATTTGGCAATCTAGTAGTTGCTGTATTAGAAAATACTTCTAAAAAACCAACATTTAATCTTCAAAGAAGAATAATACAAATAAAAAATTCTCTTTCTCATTTACCTAATATCGAAGTTATTTCTTATTCTGGACTCACTGTTGATTGTGCAAATGATCTAAAAGCTAATCTTATTCTTAGAGGCTTAAGAGCAATGAGTGATTTTGAGTATGAACTTCAGATTGCGCATACAAATAAATCTCTTAATAATAATATTGAAACTATATTTTTATCGACAACTACAAATTATAGTTTTCTTAGTAGTTCTTTAGTAAAAGAAGTTGCAAAATTTAGGGGTGAAATTAATCACATGGTACCCCCCTCTGTTGAAAGGGATTTAAAAGAATATTTTAAATAATATCATTATTAGCAAGATTTTAAGTGATAAACATCACGTAATAATTTAAAAGTTTTTTCTTTATCAATATTTTTAGAATTTTGAATAATGCTTATAATTATTGGCTTTTCATTTTTATACAAAAAGCCAGATAATGCAAAGACATTTGAAAGAGTCCCAGTTTTTCCAAAAAACTTTCCAGATAATTCACTATTTACAAATCTTTTAGCTAATGTTCCTCGTATTCCCATAATTGCAAGTGAAGATTGATAAGCTTGAAAATTATTAGAATACCTCATTTTATCTAAAAACAATACAACTAACTTTGTTGTAATTTTATTCTTTCTAGATAATCCACTAGCATCTGCAAAGTATGTATTGGTTACTGGGAGTCCTTTATTTTCAAGCCATTTTTTCAATTTTATATAGTCATTATCGTTCCATGTATTTGAGGCATTTTTAAAGAGAGATTCAGCTGTAAAATTATGGCTTTCAGAATTTATTAAAGTTAATAATGAAAGAATTGGAGTAGAATATATTTTATTTATCTCTTTAATATCTTTTAAAGAAAATATTTTTTCTGAATCAAAAAAATCTATATATACTTTTGAATTTGGAAATTTATTTTTTAAATAGTTTTTAATAAAATTTTTTAATGCATAAATATCTTCATATTTATTGTGATTACTTTCTATTGCAAGAGATGTAATTGGAGATCCATATTCGTAAAGTTTATCTGTATTTGTCCAACCATTTGGCCAATATAATTTTGAATCAATTTCTACAATATTAAAGTTAATAATTTTATTTTCTTTAACATTTGAAACTAGTTCGATTATATTTTCATAATTCAGATCTGGATCACCTTGACCGTGCAAATAATAGTTGTTTTTATTTTTTATTAATAAGGAAGTTTTTAAATTATTATTTAATTTATATTTACTTAAAACATAAGCTGATGAGAATAATTTTTGATTTGATGCTGGCAACCTTAGAACTTCATCATTAAAGGAACTAATTATTTCCCCTTTATTATTAATAATCGATACACTAAAAGAGTCATCAAGAGTTTGATTCAATAAAGCATCATAAGTAGGACATTTTTTATTTTTAGTAATTATTCCAGGCAAATTAAAATAAATACTATTTAAAAAGGTTATTTTCTGATTTGATAGTAAATATCTTATTAAGATAGGAAATGTTACCAATACAAGAACAATAAAGAAAAATGAATAAATTTTTTTTATCACATTCAATCTATAAATTTACAAAAATAGATTCGTTGTCCGGTTTAATTTCAAATTCTTTTTTAAAGTAATATTTTTTGTTTTCTTCTTTGAAAAGCAACCAGTTATTTGGATAAATATGCATAAGAGCAGCTTTATTTAAAGGCTGAAGAAAATAAATATTTTTCCAAGTTTTTACAAAGTTTTTACGTCTCTCTCTAATAACACTTCCTATACCAATATTGGCATCTTCAAATTTTGGATTTAATGAATAATGCGTTCCTTGATAATTATCAGACATAGGTTCAAATGAATCGAAATCATATGGCTGAGGTAGTATCGATATCATTGCACTATCAATATTATTTATATTACTTGATTCATTAAATGATTTAAAAGTAAAGATTTTATCTTTGATATCTGGATAGTCTCTTTGAGCTAAAGCAACAGCACCTTGATCAGCAAATGTTATAAATACATTATTATTTTTAGATAATATCTTGTAGATAGTTATTCCAATTCTGTTAAACTTTAATCCTTCAAAATTAAATTCTATAGTAAATCTTTTATTTGAATCTAATAAACTTGGAATAATTGAATCCTCCATATTTTTAAGAGATTCATTTAAATCTTTAGGTAGTCTGTAATTAGTTTCCATTAAAATTTGTCAATACATATTTGAATAAGTTCTAAAAATTTATCTATTTCTGACTTATTGTTTATTGAACCTAAAGTAACACGAATATTTGAATATAGTTCATCATCTTTTAAACCAATATTTTTAAGTGTTGAGCTAGGTTTACCAGATGAGCTAGAACAAGCACTTCCACTACTTATGGCTATTCTATTTTCTGACATGAAATTAACAATCTTATAAGCCCTTATAGGCTCAAATAGTTTATTTAATAGAAGAAACGAAATATGATTGGGAAGCCTATGGTTAATACTACCCGTAATTTTTATATGATTATTATCCTTAATTTTTTGAATAAAATAATTTTTAAGTTTATTAATATTATTAGAAGGAAATTCAGTTATGTAATCATATAATTTAATTTTTCCTTTAATATTCTTTAATGATTCATACATTCCAGCAATTAATGGCAAAGCTTGTGTCCCTTGTCTGATTGAAAATTCCTGAGTAAGTGATATGTCTTTATTTTTTAAAATTTGTCTAGACTTTTCTTTTGTCAAAAGAATACCGATACCTTTTGGACCTCCAAATTTATGAGCAGATAAACTTAAAAAATCACATTTAAGATCTTTCCAACTGAATATTCCATTACTTAATATTTGAGTTCCATCTAAATGAAACATTATATTTAATTCTTCACATTTGGAACCTATAAATTGAACAGGTTGTATTGTCCCAATTTCACTTTGTCCCCAAATAATTGATACAAGCTTAGTTTCATTGGTTAAAATTTTATCAATATTAGAAATATTTAAAATTCCATCATTATTTACCGTCCATTTGTAAATATCCCATTTTTGTTTTCCTAGTTTATTAGCACAAATAGTTGTTGCTTGATGTTCAACATTCGAAATAACAACTCTAGCATTTTTAAAGTTCTCATAAATATTATTAAATACAATATTTGTTGATTCTGAAGAACCAGATGTAAAAATTATATCCTCTGGATCTGCTTCGAATATAACAGCAATTTTAGATCTAATTTTTTCAAGATATGTAGAGCATTTTATCCCTAGCTCATATGTAGATGAAGGGTTATGCCAATAATTCCTATAAGTTGAATTTATAATATTTAAAACATTCTCAGATAATGGAGTTGTGGATGCATTATCTAAATAGATAAAATTATTTTCCATTAATTTACTAACATTGATCCTGAGAAAACCTTTTTAGCATTACCGGTCATCATGACTTCACAATCGTCTTTTGACCAATCAATTTTAAGATTACCTCCTGGTAAAGATACAATGGTTTTTGAATTACAAAGGCCTAATTTATAAGCTGCTACATGAATAGCACAAGCACCTGTTCCACAGGCTAAGGTTGGTCCTGCACCTCTTTCCCATACTTTTACTTTGATATTATCTCTATTTATGATTTGACAAAAATGCACATTAGTTTTTTCTGGAAATAGTTCATTTTTTTCAAATAGAGGGCCAAGTCTGGAAAGAACAATTGACTCTATGTCTTGAACAAAGAATATTAAATGAGGATTTCCCATTCCTACGGCATAACCTATATTATTAAAATTTTTCTCAATAAATTCATGTGAAGGAATTGAATTAATTTTTTTTTCAATTGTTGTTGGTATATTTTGACTTTCTAAAATTGGAATTCCCATTTTTACAGTAATTTCATCATTTATATATTTTGCAATTTTTAAACCTGCTTTAGTCTCAATTTTATATTCTATATTTTTAATATTCATTGAATCATTTAAATGGAGATACTCAACTAAACACCTAATTCCGTTTCCACACATTTGTGCTTCAGAACCATCAGAATTAAAGATTATCATTTTTGCATAATTATCTTTATTAGGTTCTTCTATAAAAATCACACCATCTGCTCCAATACCAAATTGCCTGTTGCAAATTTTTTTTATATCAAATATTTTATTAGTCTTGTAATTTTTATATAAATCATTTCCTCTAGAATCAATTACTACGAAATCATTTCCGTTACCTTGATATTTTTCAAAAGTTATATTTTTCATTTGTAGATAATATATTTTAAATTTTAATTATAAATTATTCCTTTTAACAATCTATTTCTATTTTATACAATGGATATTAAAATAATAATTTAACTAATCAAAATTAAGTGATTTCTCCCGATAAACAATATGAGGCTGATACCAATTTATATAATCCATCTGAAATAGAAAAAAAATGGCAGTCAATATGGACAAAAAACAATTTATACAAAACCGATGAATTAACTGAGAATAGCGATAAATTTTATGCCTTATCAATGTTTCCCTACCCTTCAGGTAATCTGCATATGGGACATGTTAGGAATTATGTTATTACAGACTTAATAGCTCGGTTCCAAAGGTTTAAGGGCAAATCTGTTTTACATCCAATGGGTTGGGACGCTTTTGGTTTGCCTGCTGAGAATGCAGCGATTGAAAGAGGAATTAGTCCAAGTGTCTGGACTAAAAAAAATATTTCTCATATGAAGTCACAATTAAAGCTTTTGGGTCTATCAGTTGATTGGGATAGGGAATTTGCAACTTGTGATGAAAATTATTATATTTGGACACAATATCTATTTTTAGAGTTATACAAAGCAGGTCTTGTATATCAAAAGGAATCAGAAGTTAATTGGGATCCTATAGATAATACAGTCTTAGCGAATGAACAAGTTGACTCAGAGGGTAAATCTTGGAGATCTGGGGCAGTAGTTGAAAAAAAATTATTAAAGCAATGGTTTTTAAAGATTACTAATTATGCGGATGAGTTATTAAAGGATTTAGAAAAATTAGAAAACTGGCCAGAAAGAGTAAAAATAATGCAAGATAATTGGATTGGAAAGTCAATTGGTACAAATATTAATTTCAATATCAATGCCAATCCAGAAAAGAAAATAACTGTATTTACAACAAGGCCAGATACTTTATTTGGAGTTACTTATTTAGCAATTTCTGTTAATCATTCATTAATTAAAAATATTTCTGATCAAGAAACCATAAAAGAAATAGAAAATCTTAAACAATATTTGAAAAATAATAAAAATAATGAACTTGAAAAAATTGGAATAAAAACTAGCTTAATAGCAATAAATCCAGTTAATTCTGAACCTATTCCTATTTGGGTGGCAAGTTATGTTCTCGATGAATACGGTACAGGCGCTGTTATGGGCGTGCCTGCTCATGATCAAAGAGATTTTGAATTTGCTAAGAAAAATAATATTGATATTAAACAGGTAATAATAAAGGATAAAAGTGAACAATCTAAAGAGCTTGATGAAGCTTATGTAGAAAATGGATATCTTATTAATTCAAATCAATACAATGGTATAGCAAATATTATTGCTAAATTAAAAATTTCAGCGGAGGGTGTAAATAAGGGATGGTCCGAAAATAAGATTCAATATCGTTTAAGAGATTGGTTAATATCTAGACAAAGATATTGGGGATGTCCGATTCCCATCGTTAATTGCAAAAAATGTGGATCTGTTCCTTTAAACCAATCGGAATTACCTGTTGCATTACCAAAAGATATAGATATCTCGGCTACCAAGATTAATGCTTTAGGTGAAAATAATAATTGGATAAATACAACATGTCCAAAATGTGGAATAGCAGCAAAAAAAGAAACTGATACTATGGACACTTTTATGTGTTCATCATGGTATTTTTTAAGATATCCTTCATCAAAATGTTCAAATAAGCCATTTGAAAAGATTGAAATTAATAAGTGGTTGCCTGTAGATCAATATGTTGGAGGAGTAGAGCATGCAATATTGCATTTGTTATATGCAAGATTTTTCACTAAAGCTTTGCGGGATAATGAACTATTTGAAATTAATGAACCATTTAAAAAATTATTAACGCAAGGAATGGTTCAAGCCGCAGCCTATAAAAACAATAAAACGGGTAAATATGTTTCTCCTTCCGATATTACTGACCTATCAAATCCTACAGATCCAATTGACAATACCAAACTCGAAGTTCTTTTCGAGAAGATGTCTAAGTCAAAATATAATGGAATAGATCCTGAATCAGTAATTAAAAAATATGGTGCAGATACAGCAAGAATGTTTATATTATTTAAAGCACCGCCAGAAAAAGATTTGGAATGGGGGGATACAGATGTTGAAGGACAATTTAGATTTTTAAGCAGGATTTGGAAGCTTTATATAAATTGTGCAAAAGATATAAATAATAAATCTAATTCCTATCCAGATAAAGAAAAAATTTTAATAAAGTCAATGAATATCGCTATAAAAGAAATTTCAAATGACATATTAAATAACCAATTTAATACTGCGATTTCAGAACTAATGAAGTTTTACAATTCATTATCAAATTCAATTAATGAAGTAAACAATAATTTAAAAATAGACGCTTTAAAAACATTTTGTATTTTACTGGCTCCATTTGCACCTCATATTGCAGAAGAAATATGGCATCTTATAGGATTTAAAAAATCTGTTCATTTAGAACACTGGCCTTCTTTTAATTCCGAAGCACTAAAGGAAGATTCATATGAACTAGTTATACAAGTCAATGGAAAAGTTAGAGACAAAGTAAATATTAATAATGATATTACTGAAGATCAAATTAAAGAATTGACTCTTAAAAGAACTAACATATTAAAATGGACTCAAGATAAGGAAATAAGAAAAATAATTATTGTTAAAGGAAAAATTATGAATATTGTTGTTTAAGAATTTATTTTTTGAATAACTAATGAATTTGGATTTGACCAATCGCCCTTAACTAAATAATTATCATTACCGAAACACATTTCACGGAGTATGAAAAATATAGGTTCACTCACTGAATTATCAAATAATGATGTTAGGTCAGTTATAGAATATTCTCCACCTTCGTCTAATAAATTACTTACTTTTTGTTGATACTCAATAATATTTGCGGCTGCTTTCTTTCCAGCTTCAACTCCAGGCTGATCATATGCATTTATATTTACCAATTCAGCGTAGAAGGATACAGCTCTCTCAAATAAAGCGATTAAGGCACCTAGTGAAGAACAATTTAACTTTTCTAACGTGATAGTTATACTTTGTCTGTTTTCACTAGAGAGTGCTGATCTAGTTCCTTGCAAAAAGCCAGAAAGATATTCTTTAGGATTCTCTTTTTCATCAAAAATATTAGTAGATGGAGAATCTAATAATTCAATAAAAATACAAAAGAAATTATCAATACCATCTCTAAGTTGCTGAACATAAGCATGTTGATCTGTAGATCCCTTATTACCAAAAACGGAAATACCTTGATTAACTACTTCACCAGACCTATTAAATTTCTTACCTAATGATTCCATTACTAATTGCTGAAGATATTTACTAAATACCTGTAACCTATCTCTATAAGGTAATACGACCATATCTCTCTTTCCAACGCCATCCCCAGTTAAGTACCATGCAGATGATAATAATGCTGCTGGATTATTTTTAAAATCACTTATACGTGTGGCCTCATCCATTAATGATGCACCTCTAATAAATTCAAATATATTTTCATTAATAAGAGCTAATGGAAGTAATCCCACAGAGCTTGTAATACTAGTTCTTCCTCCAACCCAATCTTGCAAATTAAATATTTTTAACCAATTTTCAGAAGTGGCTTTATTAAATAACTTACTATCTTTCATAGTTATAGCTATAGCATTAGAATTCCATTCAAGAGAATTGTTTTCGCAGTGACTTTTAATAATTTCCATAGCAATTCTAGGTTCAGGCGTACCACCTGATTTGCTTACTACTACAAATAATGTTGTTGATAATTTTTCAGATAACTCTTCTAACTTTTCGCTAATTAAAAAAGGGTCAACATTATCGATATAAGAAAAATTTAAGCCTCTAGAGCACTTCTGCAGTGACTCTGTAATAAGTAATGGTCCTAAACCACTTCCACCAATTCCTATCCATAGAACATCAGTATACTGCTGATTATTCTTATTCTTAATATCTCCATTTAAAATTTGTTTTCCAAATTCAGAGATTGCATTAATATCTGCGCTAATTTCCTCTCCTATTTTTGAAGAGGGTGAAATTGATGGATTTCTAAGCCAATAATGTCCAACTTGTCTATTTTCATCAATATTTGAGATTGAACCATTTTCTAATTCTTTTATTGATGAAAAAACATCTATAAATTTATCTTCTAAATTTTTTATCTCCTTACTTGTGAAATTAATTTTGCTTATGTCTAACCAAATATTTAAATTTTTATCAAACCAAAGATAATTACAAAATTTATCCCAAGATTTTAAATCTCCGTTCATTTTATATATTTGTTTCTTTTATTTATTATTCAATTATATCTATACGAATAGTAGATAAATTTGAATCATTTAAATTTGTTTAAATTTTTATCTTCAAATAAATATGTTTTTGAATTTAAATATTTAGAATAGAGGTTTTTTTTTATTTCATATGAATTTATCATTGGATAAAATAAAAAACATTGGATAGATCATTTAATTACATAATTTCGCCTGAGATATCTGAATTTAGAAGATTTTCACCAAAATTAAATATAGGTGTACTTGCTTCTGGGAAAGGAACAAACTTTCAGGAATTAATTAATCTCTCAGAAAAAGGAGAATTAGATATAGATATTAAAGTTCTAATAACTAACAAAGATGAAGCCGGTTGTATAAAAAGAGCTGAAAGTAAAAAAATACCTCACAAAATTATAAGAGGCAAAGACTTTCTGCAAAAAGAGGCATTTGAATTAGAAATTGTAAATACTTTAATTCATTACAATGTTGAACTTGTTGTTATGGCAGGCTGGATGAAAATTGTTACTCCATTTTTTATTAATAAATTTAAGAATAAGATAATAAATATTCACCCTTCACTACTTCCGGCATATAAAGGTGGTTCTGCGATAAAGGACTCTATATTAAATGGTTCAAAAATAACTGGTTGTTCAGTACATTTTGTAGAAGAGGAAGTAGATAGTGGGTCATTGATAATACAAGCTGCATTGTCAATTAGAGATGATGATGATATTGAATCACTTTCCAAAAAAATACAAATGCTTGAGCATAAAATTTTACCTTACTCAATCTCTCAAGCTGGTTTTTTGATAAGAAGTAATTTTATGGAAAATTATTAGTTAAATCAAGACCTTCATCCATTGAAAATCCACTCATAATATTTAAATTTTGTATTGCTTGCCCAGTCTGACCTTTTAACAAATTATCAATTGCAGATAAAATAATAATCCTTCCATTTCGAATATCAACTTTAACAGAAAGGAAAATTTGGTTTGTATTTTTAACCCATTTTGTTGAAGGGTATGTATCTACAGGTAAGACCTTAATATTTTTGAAATTTCTGTAATAATTATCCAAAAGAATTCTGCAATCATCAGAAGTTAATCCTGGATCTCTTAATCTCCCATATATTGTCGAATGCATACCCCTTGAAATTGGTACCAAATGAGGTGTAAAAAGCAGTTCAATTTTATTTCCAGAAATTAAAGATGCTACTTGCTCGATCTCTGAGGTATGTCTATGGTTTATCAATCCATATGCTGATAAACCTTCACCACATTCTGATAAGAGTAGCTTTTGGTTTGGTTCTCGACCTCCTCCAGAGGTTCCGCTTTTAGAATCAATCACTATTCCTTCATTTTCAATAATTCCTTGCGAAAGATAAGGAACTAATGGAATAAGAGCAGATGTTGGATAGCATCCTGGACAGGCAATTAATCTTCCTTTTGAAATGGCTTCCTTATTTATTTCAGGAAGACCGTAGACTGCCTCTTTACATAAATCATCATCATTCCTTTTATAAATAGCAGCTTCTTTGGAATATACATTTTTCCATTCATCTAAAGACTTATATCTGTAATCAGCAGATAAATCAATAACTTTAAGTCCTCGATCTAATAATTTCCTTGTCAATGATGAAGATAGGCCATTTGGTAAACAAAGCAAAGCAACATCTGCATTTTTTGAAATATTATCTACAGAAATTTCTTCTATATAAGGATCATTATCTAGATAAATAAAAGGAAAATTATCATTCCATTTTGATCCGGATGTTTTATTACCTCCTAAAAATGAAATTTTATATTTTTTAATTTTCTTTAAGAGATTTACCGCTTGAATACCGCCGTAACCAGTAGCACCTACTATTGCAACATTCATTTCTTTGAATTGGCAGACTTTGAGATAGGATTATAAAGTGTTGAATTTAAGGTAACTAAAACACTATTTTTCTATATTGATAGGAATAATGAAAGAAACAAGTCCCAAATCAAATAATGGAACAATTTTGGATATAAATGAATCTTTTAAAATTGAATTTGATCCTATCAGCGATGCGTTGGCAGCTATAAGAAATGGTGAATGCATAATTGTTGTAGATGATGAAAGAAGAGAAAATGAAGGAGATTTAATATGTGCGGCTCAGTTTGCAACTCCACAGCAAATTAATTTTATGGCTACTGAGGGACGTGGTCTTATATGCCTAGCAATGCAAGGTGAAAAACTTGATTCTTTAGATTTACCATTAATGGTAGATAGAAATACAGATGAAAATCAAACAGCTTTTACAGTTTCAATTGATGCTGGACCTGAAAATAATGTTACTACCGGAATTTCCGCTGAAGACAGGGCAAAGACAATACAAGTTGCTATAAACCCAAATACAAAACCTGATGATTTAAGGAGGCCAGGACATATTTTTCCATTAAGAGCTAAAAAAGGTGGAGTATTAAAAAGGGCAGGTCATACCGAAGCGGCAGTAGATATTGCCGCAATGTCAGGACTTTATCCCGCTGGAGTGATTTGTGAAATACAAAATCCTGACGGTTCTATGTCAAGACTTCCACAACTTAAAGAGTATGCAAAACAGTGGGGAATGAAATTAATATCAATAGCTGATTTAATAAGTTATCGGTTTCAAACTGAGAGATTTGTATTTAGAAAATCTGATGCTGTTCTTCCAAGTATTTTTGGTAATTTCAAAGCTTATGGATATGTTAATGAACTAGATGGTTCAGAGCACGTTGCATTAGTTAAACAAAAATCATCCAAATTAAGCGAACCTGTACTAGTAAGAATGCATTCAGAGTGCTTAACTGGTGATGCTTTTGGATCATTACGTTGTGATTGTAGACCCCAGTTAGAGGCTGCTTTATCAAGAATAGAAAAAGAGGAAGAAGGAGTTGTTGTTTACTTGAGACAAGAAGGCAGAGGTATTGGTCTAATAAATAAATTAAAAGCTTACAGTTTACAAGATGGTGGATTAGACACTGTAGAAGCTAATGAAAAATTAGGTTTTCCAGCTGATCTCAGAAATTATGGAGTTGGAGCACAAATTTTAACTGATTTAGGTATAAAAAAATTAAAATTACTAACCAACAATCCTAGAAAGATTGCTGGATTAGGTGGTTATGGAATAGAAGTTATTGAGAGAGTTCCATTAGTTATTTGTCCAAACGATAATAATGCAGAATATTTGAGTGTTAAAAAAACAAAGTTAGGCCACATGATTGATGATGATAATTCTAATTCCAGTAATATTGACCCATTTATATCAATTTTTCTTGACGGAAAATATAAATCTATTGATTTAGTTCCAATAAAAAATAATGTTATTAAATTCTGTGGTGAAAAAAACATTAATATTAAACTTGAAAGTAGTCCAAGATTATTGGCGTTTTGGAACCGACCAAAATTAGTATGGAGAATTTTACATGATCAGAATAGAACCAATTCCAACATTAATGATGAGGAAATAAAGAATATAGAATTATTTATTCAGTTTTTATCCAAATATGAAAGTAGTACAAAGATTGGAATTATTGTCTCTAGAAATATTGAACAAGCATTACACCCCAAAAGTAGCATAAAACTAATAAATACTAAATTCACTATTAATAACGAAATCTTATATTCTTCTACAAGAAAATTTAATCTAGATAAAGAGACATTCAGTATTGTTTTTGAAGGTTAAATACTATTTTAAAGTTGCTTTTAGAATTTTTGACCCATTAGTGAGTTTTAGCACTACATCCATATCATCTGTCTTACCAAAAACAGTATGAACTCCATCGAGATGAGGCTGTGGTTCATAAACTATAAAAAACTGACTACCTCCTGTATCCTTTCCTGCATGAGCCATTGAAAGTGAACCTTTTAGATGTTTATTGGAATTAATTTCACATTTAATATTATATCCAGGTCCTCCAGTTCCAGGCATACCAGAAGCACCATTACGAGTATTTGGACATCCACCCTGAGCCATAAATCCAGGAATGACTCTGTGAAATGCTAGACCATCATAAAAACCATCACTAATCAATTTCGTGAAGTTTTTAACTGTATTAGGTGCGTCGTCAGAGAAAAATTCAATATTTATTTTTCCAACTTCTGTCTCAAATAATGCAGTTGTCATGTTTTATTTGTTGAATAATTTATTGATATTTTAGTAGCTAAAGCAACTTTTCAAGGTTTTCTTTAATGGTATTTAGATCAATGTTATTTTTTTTACTATTTTTGTCTTCCTCCCAATTTTCAACTTCTAGGTTTTTCTGGGGTGGTGAAATTAATAATCTATCTTCTGCGGTTTTAGGTACAAAATTCTTTTGTACTAATTTATATTCATAATCTAATTTAATACAGAAATCTTTTATTTCCTCTATTTTGATCATTTCAACTGTTGGCAAAGGAAAATCTTGAGCTTCCAGTAGACCACAATATCTTGTTGCATCATCCTTATCTTCAAACATGAGAACAATTGTCCTTCCCCTAAGTTCGATTGAATGAATTCCTTCCTTATCTGTTCCTGAATTATATAAAAGAACAAATATGTCCATAACTTTCGATTTTTCTTATTATATAATATTTGATTAATAATCAGAAAGTGATAATTCTTGTAATCTTGTATATAAAGCAATTTCTTCATCATTAATGTCAGCAGGTATCACTACCAAGATTTCAACATATTGATCACCAACATTATCTTCAAAAGTTAAACCCCTCCCTTTCAAACGTAACATTCTGCCAGTAGATGATTTTGGTGGTACTTGAAGTGTGACATTTCCATCAAGGGTAGGAACCTCTACTGCACAACCAAGAAGAGCATCATGAGGAAATAACTCTAATTTATATAGAACTCTTAAACCATCAATTCTTAGACCACTTTCCGTTTGAACTTTTAACTGTAGATAATGATCTTTACCTCCTCTTGCAATATTTTCAAGTCTTAATCTCCAGCCATCTCCAGCGAAAGGTGGTGTATCAACTTCTACTACAGTTTCATCTTCAAGCTCAATTAAAATTGAAGCTCCATTTAAGGCCTCATCAGGAGTTAATTCAATAACTGTTTCAATATCTTGGTGGAGTTTAACTGGAGGCGGCTCATCTGGAGAGGTTGTAGGGTATTGAAAATTGTTAATTTCATCATTATTTGTATTTATCGATTCATCCTCAAATGATTCATCATCATATTCATCATAATTCTTTGGTGAGTATTCATATCCAAATAATGAATCAAGATAATCTTGAAAATCAGGAAACCCTGTCTTAAAATTATTATTTTCGTAATCATCATTGATATTTTCATCCGAACTATTTTTTTTTATATTAGGGTCACGGAGATATTCGTATGCTTGGTTAATTAATTTAAATCTTTCTTCTGCATTAAGATCATTTTTATTCAAATCTGGATGCCATTTTCTTGCTTCTCTTCGAAAGGCCTTTTTAAGTTCTTTATCATCAAAATCAGGGGATAAACCCAAAATCGACAAATAGTCTTTTTTAGAGGAAGTAGTCATTGTCCCATGGATCATCGTCCCTAGAATTACCATACCTCGAATTTCTATAATTTCTATTCATTTGATTATCCCAAGGATCATCGTCCCAATAATCATCTGAAAAAAGTTCATCCTTTAATGATCCAAATGTATTTTTAATGCCCTGTAGGGGATTATTATCAGTTTTCTTTTCTGTCGCGAATTTTCTGTTTAAACCAAATAATGCTTCTTGTAGGGCACTTACTGAAATTTCTAATTCTTGAGGATCATCGTCATCTATATACTCTTCAACATCTTGAATGGCTAATTCAACAGCTCGTTGTTGCCTTTCGGCACCATAAGGACCAAATTCTAATGAAGCATCCCTAAGTCTTCTCTCAGCTTGCGCAATAAGAGTTAAAGCACTATTTTTTCTATCAATTACAGATCTTCTCTTCCTATCTTCATTAGCTTTCGCTTTGGCTTCTTCAATTATAGAATTTATTTCTTGTTCATTTAAATTAGAACCTCCAGAGATTGTAACTGTTTGCTTTCTTCCAGTTGTTCTATCAGTTGCACTTACCTCTAAAAGACCATTAGCATCAATATCAAAAGCTACCTGGACTTGAGGTATCCCTCTTGGAGCTGGAGGTATTCCTGATAGTCTAAATTTACCAAGTGATTTATTTTCAGAGGCTAAAGGCCTTTCTCCCTGCCGTACTTGAACAACTACTGATGATTGATTAGCTTCGGAAGTACTAAAAACATCAGATTGTCTAACTGGTATTGGCGTATTACGAGGAATGAGTACCTTCATAAGACCACCAATAGTTTCTAAACCTAAAGATAAGGGAGTAACGTCATTTAGAAGTAAATCTTGTAAATCACCACTAATAATTCCAGATTGTATTGCAGCGCCAACTGCTACGACTTCATCAGGATTAACAGATTGACAAGGATCATTTGGAACAAGGGTCTTTACTAATTGTTGAACCATTGGGATTCTTGTGCTGCCGCCTACAAGAACTACCTCATCAATATCTTCTGCGTTCCATCCAGAATCATCTAGAGCTATTTGCACAGGCTCTAATAATCTATCAAGTAAATCTTGTGATAATGATTCAAATATTTTTCTATCTAAGGTTTCTTCAATATGTAACGGCCCCTCTTTACTTGTTGTGATAAATGGTAAAGATATTTTTGTTTTTTGTAATCCTGACAATTCACATTTAGCTTTTTCAGAAGCCTCAGTTAATCTCTGTAAAGCTTGTCTATCCCTTCTTAGATCAATATCATGTTTAACTAGAAATTTTTCTGCAAGCCAATCAACTATTTTTGAATCAAAATTGTTTCCTCCTAGCTGGGTATCACCACAAGTGGCTTTAACATCAAATACACCATTAGAAATTTTCAATAATGAAACATCAAATGTTCCTCCTCCTAAATCAAAGACCAAAACATTATTAGAAGAACTTTTTTCAAAACCATAAGCTAGAGCAGCAGCAGTAGGTTCATTTAGAATTCTATCTACTTTAATACCAGCTAATATTGCAGAATCCTTTGTAGCTTGCCTTTGAGATTCATTAAAGTAAGCAGGGACAGTAATAACTGCAGAATCAACAGTATCTCCAAGATAAGTTTCAGCATCATTAATTAATTTTCTAATCAATGAGCTCACTAATTCTTCTGGTGCATACTCTCTTTCTGTATTTGGACTAAGAACCCTAACGCTTCCATTGGTATTAGCCTTAACGTTGTAAGGAACAGAAATACTATTCTCATCTAATTCATCCCAGTCATTACCAATAAATCGTTTAAGGTTATAAAAGGTATTCTTAGGATTTAGAACAAGTTGTCTTCTCGCTTGATCTCCTATTACTATTTCCTTGTCTTTTGTAAATCCCACTATTGAAGGTGTAGTTCTAGAACCCTCAGAATTTGCAATAACAATTGGACGTCCAGCATCTATAACTCCGACAACAGAGTTAGTAGTACCTAAATCTATTCCAACTATTTGCCCCATGATTTTAGATCGCTAAATTAAAGCAAAATTTACTAATAATTTAATTAATTTTTATCTTAGATATTTACATATAATAGTAAAAATCAAATATTTTCAACTTAATTTAAATAAATAAGATTATTTATAACTTGTTAATTCGATTACTATCTATTTTAAAAGATATTTTAAAGACAAAGGTGTTGATGTATTTAACCAAAATAAACTATTATAAAACGGAGAGAGAGGGATTCGAACCCTCGATAAAGTTGCCCCTATACAGCATTTCCAGTGCTGCGCCTTCAACCACTCGGCCACCTCTCCCAAGATAACCATTTTAACCCTTAATCATCCCATTTTAGAGGAAAGTTATTTGAAAAAGACTTTCACAGTCACGATCAAAAATAAGGAAACCGGAAAGGTCTACCAAGAGCAGGTTAATAGTGATAATTACATACTTAAGGAATTTGAAAAGAAAGGTTTAAAACTTGCATTTTCATGTAGAAATGGTTGCTGTACAAGTTGTGCAGTTAAAATTAAATCTGGCACCTTACAACAACCTGAAGCCATGGGTGTATCTCAGGCTTTAAAAGATAAAGGGTATGCACTTCTTTGTGTCGCTAAAGCAACTTCAGATCTTGAGGTAGAAACTACATATGAAGATGAAGTTTACGATTTACAATTTGGACAATATTTTGGGAGGGGAAATACCAGAGTTGCGCCACCTTGGGAATTTGAGGAAGATTAACTATCATGTTTGAATTAAGTGAAATAGAGGAACTAGCAAATCAAGTAAACCTATCCACTTTGTATGAAATAGCCAAGAATTCCGCTCAAATTGGTAATGAAATTTTAAAAGTTAATTACAATAAAATTCAGAAAATATCATCAAAGGGTAGGAAGGGTGATCTAGTTACCAATGTAGATTTGGAAGTTGAAAATAAAATAAAAGAATTTTTATTAGAAGAGACACCAAACATATCTATAAATGCAGAGGAATCGGGTAAATTAACCAAATCTTCTGATTTAACTTGGTGTATAGATCCATTAGACGGTACAACAAATTATTCTCATGGATATCCTTTTTTTGGGACTTCTATTGGTCTTGTATATAAAAATAAGCCAATTATAGGTGCTATATCAGTACCTTATTTAAATGAATTATATTCAGCTTGTATAGGTTTAGGTTCATTCTGCAATGATAGTGAACTTAAAGTATCGAATCCCTCTAATCTTTCTGATAGTCTACTTGTAACTGGTTTCTCTTATGACAGATTTGAGACAGAGGATAATAATTATGCTGAATTTTGTTATTTAACACATAAAACTAGAGGTGTTAGAAGAGGAGGTGCAGCAGCAGTTGATCTAGCATTTGTTGCGGCAGGCAAGCTAGATGGTTATTGGGAAAGAGGATTGGAGGTATGGGACCTAGCGGCCGGTGCTATTATTGTAAAAGAGGCTGGTGGTATTATTTCTGATTATCCATCAGGCGAATTTAATTTAAGTTCAGGAAGAATTTTAGCTTGTTCTCCCAGCCTTGAGAATGAATTAAAAAATGAACTAGATAAAGTCACTCCATTAAAAAAAAATCTCTATACCTAAAATTAGTTTAATATTAAGATGACAGATATAAAGGAAATTAAATTAGTCGATGTAAAAAATAACTCAAACATCATAAATAATTTAAATAGTATTTATAAACTTTGGGGATATGAAGAGGTTTCACCCTCATTTATAAATACTTTAGAAACCATAAAAGGCCGTGGCGTTATTGATGAAAATCAGGTTGTAGGAATAGTAAGTAATAATTCATTATGTCTAAGGCCAGAAATGACCACATCAATTGTTAAATTGTCATCTACTAGATTTATAAATAAGAAAAGACCTATAAGATTATTCACCAATGGAATGGTTTTTGATAAAAAACAAAATAATAAAAATTCATTTAAGTTACAAGAAAAATTGCAGAGTGGAATTGAATTAATTGGATATGATACAAAATACCCAGAAATTGAAGTTATTAATATTTTGTTTGATTCAATCGATAATATTAATTTGAAGGATGGTTGTAATTTATTTCTACTTGTAAGCACTACAAAAATAATGGACTTGATACTAAACAAATATAAGAATAATAATTTTGAAGAAATTAAGAAAAGTCTGGTTAATTTTGATCAAGATAATTTATCTAAATTAGGAATAGATGAAGACGATAAATATATTCTTAAAGATCTTTTATTCACAAGAGGAGAGCCAATTGCAATATTAAAAAAATTAAAAACTATATATGGTACCAGTAAAACATTAGATGACTTAAATTTTTTATTTGAAACATTATCAAAAATATCAAAAAAATATGGTGTTAAATTACAACTTGATCCCACTTTTCAACCTCACTTGAATTTATATGAAGGAATAGTTTTTCAACTAATAGGGGATAATGGTAAAAATAAAAGCGTCATCGCAAAAGGCGGAAGATATGATGAGTTAGTAAGATCATTTAGTCCCAATGAGAAAATATTTAATGGAATTGGATTTACAATTTCAGTAGACATTTTAAGAAATTTAATTAAGGAAGAAAAGACAGATAAAAAAAAGATTTTATTGATGTTTAAAGATTCTTATTTGCTAGAAAAAGGTATGAATGAACAAAAAGTACAACAGAAAAAAGGAAATATTGCTGTCTTACATTTAAATCCATGTGATGACTTGGCTAAAGCCAATCAAATTATGAAAGAAAATAATTGTAGTGATATTTTGTGGGTTAAATAAAACCTTTAAAAAATTAATTTAACTTTTAAATTCATATATTGTTCGGACAATACTCCTAATTAAACTTGATTAACTAGTTTTTACGAAATAAGATTTAATATGTTGGATTTTTTTTTAAATGGAAAAAGGCGAAATTCGTATTAATACCGAAAATATTTTCCCAATTATTAAGAAGGCAGTATATTCTGACCATGAAATCTTTTTAAGAGAACTTGTTAGTAATGGTGTTGACGCAATTAGTAAAAGAAGAATGGCCTCTATGGCAGGTGATTGCGAGAATACTGGGGAGGCTCAAGTAAAAATAACAATTAACCGTGAAAAAAATACGTTAACAATTTCCGACAATGGAATTGGAATGAATGATGAAGAAATTAAGAAGTACATAAATCAAGTTGCATTTTCTAGTGCTGAAGAATTCCTAACAAAATACAAAAAAGATAATGATGAATTCATAGGTCATTTTGGACTAGGTTTTTATTCAAGTTTCATGGTGGCAGATAGAGTTGATATATTAACCAAGTCGGCAATTGGGGAATCAAAAGCTTTCAAATGGTCTTGTGATGGATCGCCAAATTTCACGTTAGAGGAATCAGAAAGGGAGACAATTGGTACAGATGTTATTCTTCACCTACTTGAAGAAGAAAAAGAGTTTATCGAGCCTGAAAGGATTAAATCACTAATAAAAAAATATTGTGATTTTATGCCAATAGATGTCTTATTAGAAGGAGATACAATTAATAAGAAAAATCCTCCCTGGAGAAAACAACCTAGTGAATTAAAAGATGAAGATTATATTGAGTTATATAAATACCTATATCCTTTCCAAGGAGATCCACTGTTTTGGATACATCTAAATACAGATTATCCATATGACATACAAGGGATTTTGTATTTTCCAAAGTTGTCAGGTAGAGCTGATTGGGAAAAAGGAGAAATAAAACTCTTTTGCAATCAAGTATTCGTAAGCGATTCAATTAAAGAGATAGTACCAAAATACCTTTTACCTCTAAGAGGAGTTATTGACTCTACAGATATACCCCTAAATGTTAGTCGAAGTGCATTACAAACAGATAGAAAAGTAAGGTCTATATCATCATTTATCTCAAAAAAAATCGCTAATAAACTGAAGGATTTGATAAAAAATTCTTCAGAATTTTATGCAGAAATTTGGGATTCAATCTCTGCTTTTATTAAAATTGGTGCTATCGAAGATGAAAAATTTGCTGATTTAGTCAATAACAGTATAATTTTCGAAACAATAATAAATTCAGAGAAAGACGTAACTAAAGATATTGAAAATAAATCCCTCATCAAGTCCGATGATAAATATTTCACAACTCTCGCAAATTACAAAGAGCGAAATAAATTAACTGATCCTAAAAAAATAATTTACTGTTCAGATTTGATTGCACAATCTAGTGCATTAAATATCTGTTTATCTGATAATAAAGAAGTTATTAAATCAGATCCCCTAATTGACGCACAATTTCTTCCATGGTTGGAAAGTAAAAATGAAGATTATCAATTCCAAAGAGTAGATTCAGAAATAAATGAACTAGAAGATAAAGAATCAAAAGAAATTGTAGATAAGGATGGCAAATCAAATACAGATAATCTTAGAGATACGATAGTTAAGGCCCTTAACAATGAGAAAGTAACAGTTAAAGTGCAGTCACTTTCAAGTAAAGGTGCCCCACCAGCGATGATCTTGCTTCCAGAACAAATGAGAAGAATTAATGATATGGGCGCTTACATGGAACAAAAGATGCCTGGCTTACCTGAATATCATGTGCTCTTGATTAACAAAGAACATCCACTTATTGTTGGTCTTAATAAAATTACAGGCAACAAAATAATTATTGATGAAAAAGATCCTATTCAGAATACATTGACATCTAAAATTGCTAATCATGTTTACGATATGGCCAAGCTTTCCGTTGGTGGATTAGATCAAGAACAGATAATTAATTTACAAAATAATAATGCCGAATTAATTTCAGAATTACTTAATTCAACAAATTGAGTCATGTGTTAATATTTTTATAGATATAAATCAAAATATATGTCAAGAGTTTGCGAACTGACTGGTGCAAAAGCTAATAACGGGATGGCAGTGAGTCATTCACATATTCGTACAAAAAAATTGCAACAAGTTAATCTCCAAAAAAGGAGACTATGGTGGGATGAAGGCAAAAAATGGGTAAATATAAAAATAAGTACCAAAGCCCTAAAGTCTGTACAAAAAGTAGGTTTAGATAAATTTGCTAAATCAAATGGAGTTGATTTAAAAAAATTCTAAATTTGATGAGAAATTTAGTTGTAAGTATATTAATACCATTTATTCTTTTATTTAATTGTAATTCAGCCTTCTCTTTTGATTTTGCTCCTGAAGTTGGTGATTATGCTCCTAACTTTCAGTTAGAAGGTTTTAATAAAAACATAAAAACAAAAAAAACATGGGAATTAAGCAATTTTGAAGGTCAGTGGCTAGTTATGTATTTTTATCCAAAAGACTTTACAGCAGGTTGCACTCTTGAAGCTAAAGGTTTTTCGGAATTAAAAAAAGATTTTTCAAAATATAATGCTGAAATTGTTGGCATTAGCGCTGATAATGAAAATACTCATGAAAGTTTCTGCAGCGAGAAATCCATAAACTACACTTTATTATCAGATCCTAACGGAATTATTAGTGATAAATATGGTTCCTGGATTCCTCCATTCTCAGATAGAAATACTTTTTTGATTTCTCCAGATGGGAAAATTTCTTATAGATGGATAAGTGTTTTACCTATAAATCATGCTAAAGAAGTTCTCAATATTTTAAAGAAAAAAATATAAAATTTTGCACGAATTATCATTTGGAACTTGGTTAATACATATCTCATCAGTAATAGAATGGATTTTTGCCATATTAGTCATAAACAAAATTTCTACATATAAAAAATATAATTTATTTTTTTGGTTAAGCCTCGCTATGGTCCCAAACTTAATAGGTGCTATGTGTGCGATCACCTGGCATATCTATGACAACCAAGAAAATCTTTACGGTCTAGTATCACTTCAAGGAATATTTACATTTATAGGAAATTCAACATTAGCCTTAGCTGCAATAATAATTTTCAAAGGTAAACAGACTTATGAATGATTTATTTTTTAAATTTATAGAAAAATTAGGTTCAATTGATAACACATTATTGTTCGCAGTATCAATAATTCCATATGCAATATTTTTGTTTTACTTATATAAAATCAAATTTGTTAATATTTTTGTAAAAACAGGATTTTCCTTAACTGTTTTATTCGTATTCATAACTATATTGGTATCTATCTTCACACTAAATTACTATGATAAAACCCTTGTTGAAGTTGACTTCCTGCATGGCTTTGCAGAATCCTTCCTAACTCTAAGTGATTTTGTTATTTTGTTTGGATTTATAAAGTTGTTAAATAGCTTAGAAGTAAACAACTCTTAAGACCTTTTACAATTTTGTGTTTTTTAGGTAAAAGTATTAGAGAATATATGAAAATAACGATTTTTTATGTTTACTACATTATTTGCAGCTGCAGATCCAGCAACTTTTTCTTGGTCTCCAAAGTGTGCCGTCGTAATGATTGCATGTAATGTTTTTGCTTATGCAATTGCTAGAGCAACAATAAGAAAACCTAATGAAGGTTTTGAAATACCTAATTCAAAATTCTATGGTGGTTTAAGTCACGCATCAGTTGTAGGTGCTAATTGCCTTGGTCATATTTTCGGGATTGGAGCAATCTTAGGATTAGCCTCACGTGGTGTTTTATAAAAATTTATTTATTAAATTTTTAATTATCTAACTTAAATTTCTTAACAATTTTATCTGCCATCTGATCAGGCATAAGTCCTAATTTTTCTTTACTCTGGTCAGGTGAAGCATGATCAACTAAAACATCAGGTATACCTATTCTGTATACTGGAATGTTTATTTCATTATCGTTAAATAATTCAACTATTGCGGAACCAAATCCACCTATTAGGGTTCCTTCTTCCATAGTTACAACTTTTTGAATCCTACTTGCCAAAGGCATAATAAGATTTTTATCGAGAGGTTTCACGAATCGTGCATTAACAATACATGCATTAATATTCATATTTTTTAGGATCTTTGCTGTTTCAATAGCTGATCCAACCATTGATCCATAAGCAATAATTAAAATATCTTCTCCTTCTTCAAGAATTTCAGCCTCGCCTATATTTAAAGGTTCCCAACCCTCATCCATTACAGCCACTCCTAACCCAGAGCCTCTGGGTATTCTTAGTGCTGTAGGACCGTTATGGTTTATTGAAGTTATTAACATTCTCTGTAATTCAGACTCATCTTTTGGAGCCATCAATATAAAATTAGGTATAGATCTCATATAACTGATATCGTACTGACCTTGGTGAGTAGGACCGTCAGCTCCAACTATTCCAGCTCTATCAAGTACGAATGATACAGGTAAATTTTGTATCCCTACATCATGAATTAATTGATCGAAAGCACGTTGAAGAAAAGTACTATAAATAGCTACAACAGGTTTAAGACCATCGCACGACATACCTGCCGCAAGAGTAACTGCATGTTGTTCTGCTATTCCTACATCGATATATTGGTCTGGAATATTTCTTTGCAATATATCTAAACCAGTACCTGTAGCCATTGCAGCAGTAATGCCAACGACTTTGCTATCTTGTTCACATATTTTCAATAAGGTTTGACCAAATATTTTACTATAACTAACAGGCTTAGGTTTCTTTGATGGAATAGATTTCCCAGTAGTCAGATCAAATGCAGACTGTGCATGATATCCTACCTGGTCAGCTTCTGCATAAGGATAACCCTTCCCTTTTGTTGTGACAACATGAACAAGTACAGGTTTTTTAAGTTTATGAGCAGCGTTAAAAGTATTAACTAAATTTCCAATATCATGACCGTCAATTGGACCCATATATGTAAAGCCAAGTTCTTCAAAAACAGCACCAACCTTAGGCACAGCCAATCGTCTAACGCTTCCCTTAATATTTTTCAATTCTTCTGGTATATCCTTACCAATTATGGGAATATTTTTTACACTTTCTTGAACACTATCGGATAAAAATTTCAATGGCGGACTAACTCTTACCTTATTTAAGTAAGATGAAAGGGCTCCAACTGGAGGTGAAATAGACATATCATTATCGTTTAATACAACAACTAAAGGAGTATTTGGTAAGTGTCCTGCATGATTTATAGCTTCTAATGCCATTCCTCCAGTTAATGCTCCATCTCCAATAACAGCAACACATTTATAATTCTCACCTTTTCTGTCTCTTGCTATTGCCATTCCTAAAGCAGCAGAAATAGAAGTGCTTGCATGTCCAGCACCAAAATGATCAAATTTACTTTCACTTCTTTTTAGATATCCAGCTACTCCATTTTGTTGTCTAAGGGAATCAAATTGACTGAAACGTCCTGTTATTAATTTATGAGGATAACCTTGATGTCCTACATCCCAAACAACTTTATCGAAATCTAGATCAAGAGTTTGATATAAAGCCAATGTAAGCTCAACTACACCTAAACCAGGGCCAAGATGTCCACCACTAGTAGATACTACTTGAAGGTGTCTTTCTCTAATTTGACAAGCAATTTCCTCTAATTGTGAAACTGTTAAGCCAAGAAGTTGATTCGGATGACTTAACTCACTTAAAAGCATTTAACAAAAATTGGTATCTATCTAATCTAAAACGTCGAGGTGCAAAATGAGTATTTTTTTGGAAATAGATCATGTAATGTTTTATTAGATTAATAATTAATGCTAAAAATATATATATGAATGATTATTTTGAAAAAATACTTCAAGCTGAAGTCTATGAAGTAGCAAAAAAAACGCCTCTTGAAAAAGCTCATAATTTAAGTAATAAACTTAATAATGAAGTTTTTCTAAAAAGAGAAGATCTTCAAGATGTATTTTCATTCAAAGTAAGAGGTGCATATAACAAAATGAGTAAGCTCACCAATTCTCAGCTCTCTCAGGGAGTAATTACTTCTAGTGCTGGTAATCATGCTCAAGGTGTTGCTCTTAGTGCTCTCAAGCTAAATTGCCAAGCGACAATATTAATGCCCATTACAACACCTCTTGTAAAAGTTAATGCTGTGAAAAAGTTAAAAGCAAAAGTTATATTATTTGGTGATAATTATGATGAAACTTACAAAGAAGCAATAAGGATTAGCCATGAAAGAAATTTATGTTTTATTCATCCTTTTGATGATCCAGATGTAATAGCAGGACAAGGAACTATAGCGATTGAACTTGAACAGCAACTAAAGGAAAAACCCTATGCAATTTATATTGCTGTTGGTGGTGGTGGATTGATATCAGGAATTTCTTTGTATATTAAAAATATATGGCCTGAAGTAAAAATAATTGGGGTAGAGCCTGTAGATTCAGACGCTATGACTAAATCTTTGGAAGAATCAAAAATTGTGGAATTATCTTCTGTTGGTCAATTTGCAGATGGAGTTGCGGTTAAAAAAATTGGTAAAAATACTTTTGATATTGGCAGAAAATATATAGATAAGATGATTACCGTTAATACTGATGAAATATGTGCAGCTATAAAAGATGTTTTTGAGGATACTAGATCAATACTAGAGCCTGCAGGAGCATTATCAATTGCAGGTATGAAAAAAGATATTTTAAATTCGAATCATTCAAATAGAAAAATGGTTGCGATTGCATGTGGTGCAAATATGAATTTTGAGCGACTTAGATTTGTCGCAGAAAGAGCAGAACTTGGTGAGTGTAAAGAAGTAATGATGGCTGTTGAAATTCCTGAACGTGCTGGAAGTTTAATTGATTTTTGTAAGTTACTTGATAATAGAAATTTAACTGAATTTAGCTACAGGATGTCGAATTCTAAGAATGCACAGATCTTTGTAGGAGTTCAAGTCTATGGATTTAATGATAAAAAAAATCTTTTAAATTTATTTAGTAATTCGGAGTACTCATTCATTGACATAAGTGATGATGAATTATCTAAAAATCATCTAAGACATATGGTTGGTGGAAGATTACCAAAGAATTTTAAAGAAATGGATAATAGAAACTTTGTAGAGCTTTTATACAGATTTGAGTTCCCTGAAAGACCTGGCGCATTAATAAACTTCTTAAATAATATGAAATCTAATTGGTCTATAAGCGTATTTCACTATAGGAATTATGGAGCTGATGTTGGGAAAATTGTTATCGGAGTTTTAATCGATAAAAATGAGATTTTAGAGTGGAATAAATTTGTAAGAATTCTAGGCTATAAATTTTGGGATGAAACTCAAAACGATACATATAGATTATTCCTTGGTGCATCAGACTAAATTTAAGGTAAATTAGGAAAGATTTCGGTAATTAAAATCAATCAATCTGATCTAAAAACCACGCCAATATCTGATATAGATCTAGTTACTAAAGTTGAAGCTGTTCTATATTTGAAAGGAAGACCAATAACAAAAAAGGATCTTTCTGAAATTACAAATTCTGATATAAACTCAATAAATCATGCAATTAAAGATCTAAAAAATAAATACTCTAATCCCAACTCAGCTATTGAATTAAATGCAGTTAATAACAGTTTTTCTCTCGAACTAAAATCTAGTCTTAATGAATTCGTCGATGATTTACTTCCTTCTGATTTGAAAACATCCGAATTAAGGACATTGGCTACTATTGCGATCAAAAAAAAGATCCTACAATCGGATCTTATACTTCTTAGAGGTTCTGGTGCTTATGATCATATTAAAGAATTATTAGAAAAGAAATTTATCGTCAAACGAAAGCAAAAAGATGGTAGATCATATTGGTTATCATTATCAGAAAAGTTTTTTCAAACTTTTGCTGTAACCAATGAATATCTCTCAAATATTGGAAGCAGTAATAATAAGCAGCAATAATAAGTAAATGTTAGGATATATTAAATTACCACAAGATAATGTTATCTGAGATTTTTGCAGTTCTGGGCCAAACTTTATCAATTTATTCTTTTATATTGATAATAAGAATTTTACTTACATGGTTTCCAGGTATTGATTGGAGTAACGGTGTTTTATCTGCATTAACTTCTATCACAGATCCTTATTTAAACATTTTTAGAGGTATTATCCCTCCAATAGGTGGATTTGATATTTCATCCTTATTAGCTTTTTTACTTTTAAATGTTATACAAAATTTAATTACAAATCTCCAGTATGCAAGCTTAGGTTATAACTGAACTTATCTATCATCTCCAGAACCTCTTATCTTTCCTTTAGCAGCTCTTAATTTTAATTTTTCGAGGTTTTGTAATGCAACATCCTCTAAATTGAAATTTAATTCTGTACAAAGATTTGATATATACCACAAAACATCTCCTAACTCTTTTTTAATACCCAATTTTGATTCGTTATCAAATATTCCATTATTATCTCTTATAACCTTTTTCACTTTTTCTGCCACCTCACCAGCCTCTCCAACTAAACCAAGAGTTGGATAAATATTATTTGAGCCTAAATCTGGATATTGTGCTGTTTCTCTAGCTTTTTTCTGATAAGTTTTAAAATCCATGACTTAAATAACTAACTTTGGGTATGGTAAATTTATTTATATCTAGCAATATTATCTATATATGTCGAATATTGATTTAAAAAGAAGAACAAAAATAGTAGCAACTATTGGCCCTGCAACTCAATCAGAAGAGATAATTACAAATTTAATTAAAGCTGGAGTAACAACATTCAGATTAAATTTCTCACATGGAGATCATAAAGATCATGCTGAGAGAATAAAAACCATAAGGGAAGTATCAAAAAAGTTAGAAATAGATATTGGAGTATTACAAGATCTTCAAGGACCTAAAATACGATTAGGGCGCTTTAAAGATGGGCCAGTAAAAGTTAAAAAAGGCGATAAATTCACACTGACATCAAATGAAGTCGAATGTACAAATACTATTGCAAATGTAACCTACGACAAACTTTCTCAAGAAGTTAGCGAAGGGAAAAGAATACTTTTAGATGATGGAAAAATAGAAATGATTGTAGAAAAAGTTGATAAAAGAGCTAATAATTTGGAGTGCATTGTAACTGTAGGAGGGGTTCTTTCAAACAATAAAGGTGTTAATTTTCCAGATGTTCAATTATCAGTAAAAGCATTAACAGAAAAAGATAAAGAGGATTTAAAATTCGGTTTATCTGAAGGAGTTGATTGGATAGCACTAAGTTTCGTAAGAAATCCATCCGATATAAATGAGATAAAAGATTTAATAAACAAAAATGGGCATTCAACTCCTGTAGTTGCAAAAATAGAAAAATTTGAAGCAATTGATCAGATCGATTCAGTATTACCCTTATGTGATGGGGTTATGGTTGCAAGGGGTGATTTAGGAGTAGAAATGCCTGCTGAAGAAGTTCCTCTTTTACAAAAGGAATTAATAAGAAAAGCTAATACATTAGGTATCCCAATAATTACAGCGACTCAAATGCTTGATTCTATGGCTTCTAACCCAAGACCAACTAGGGCCGAAGTTAGTGATGTTGCAAATGCAATTCTAGATGGTACAGATGCTGTAATGCTTTCAAACGAAACTGCAGTTGGCGATTATCCTGTAGAGGCAGTTGAAACGATGGCAACCATAGCAAGAAGAATTGAAAGGGATTATCCACTTAAGGCTATTGAAAGTCACTTACCCAGTACGATCCCAAATGCTATTAGTGCAGCAGTAAGTAATATAGCTAGACAACTTGATGCAGGAGCTATAATCCCTTTAACTAAATCAGGTTCTACCGCTCGAAATGTAAGTAAGTTCAGACCACCAACACCTATCTTGGCAACTACTACAGAGAGAAGTGTAGCGAGAAGATTGCAACTTGTTTGGGGAGTTACTCCAATAGTAGTTAAAAATGATCAAAGAACAGCAAAAACCTTTAGTTTAGCAATGCAAATTGCTCAGGAGATGGGGATCCTAAATCAAGGAGATTTAGTAGTCCAAACCGCAGGTACATTAACTGGAATTAGCGGCTCTACAGATTTAATTAAAGTCGGTTTAGTAAGAAAGATAGTATCAAGTGGAATTTCAATAGGGGAAGTCGGTGTTACAGGTAAAGCCAGAATAATTAAAAATAATCTTGATATGTCTTTAATTTGCCCAGGAGAAATATTATTTGTTCCGAAGGAATTAATGCAAAATATTCCACTGAGTAAAAATATTGCCGGCATTGTTACGAACCAAAATGTAAATGATGTTTATGCTTTGTTCAATAAAAATAATAATAAGATTTCTACAATTTGTAATTTAGAAAATATCGATAATCATCAAATCAGTAATGGCGACCTTATTACACTCCAACTTAATGAAGGTGTTATATACATGGGACAAATTGAAGATGATGATGCAATAGATAAATATAAATATGTCTAGGAATATCTCAATAAAAGAAGCCTTAGGCATGGCCACAAAAACTTTAGTTTCGAACAAATTGAGAAGTTCGTTAACAATGCTTGGGATAATTATCGGAAATGCTTCAGTTATTACACTTGTTGGACTTGGTAGAGGTGCTCAAACATTAGCAAAAAACCAATTAAGTAATTTAGGTGCCAATGTTTTATTCATTGTTCCCGGAAATAATGACACAAGAAGGAGAGGCATTTCATTTCCTAAAAACCTAGTTTTAGAAGATGCAATAGCAATAAGCAATCAAGTACCAACAGTTAAAAAAGTAGCTCCTCAAATCTCTGCTAACGAAATAGTGCAATCAAATTCTAAAAGTTTAAATATATCAATTGCTGGAGTTACTCCTGAATTTCTTAAAGTAAGAAGCTTTGAAGTAGATAAGGGTAGATTTTTATCAAAAAGTGATGTTAACAGTGCAAGAAGTTATGTTGTAATAGGTCCTGATCTTAAAGACGAATTTTTCAAAGATAAATCTTCATCACTAGGAAAAAAAATCAGAATTAAAGACCACACTTATGAAATTATCGGAATATTAAAACCAAAAGGTGCTGTATTTGGAAGTAATCAAGACAAAAATGCATATATTCCATTAACCACTATGGTAAATAGGATTACAGGGAAGGACCCTACTTATGGAGTAAGTTTAAGCTTCATTAGTGTTGAAGCGATAAATAAAAATGCAACTAGTGCCGCTAAATTTCAGATTACTAACTTATTAAGGCAAAGACATAAAATAATCAGAGATGATGACTTTGCGGTTAGATCACAAGAAGATGCATTGAATATAGTAACCAACATAACAAGTGGACTAACGTTTTTATTGGCTGGTATTGGGGCAGTATCTTTAGTGGTTGGAGGCATAGGAATCATGAATATTATGCTCGTTTCTGTAAGCGAAAGGACTGAAGAGATTGGACTTAGAAAAGCAATAGGAGCTAAACAGTCAGATATATTAGTTCAATTTTTAATTGAGGCATTGATTTTATCAACAATTGGAGGATTAATTGGAACAACGACTGGATTATCAGGTGTTTTTCTTTTATCTCTGATAACACCTCTTCCTGCATCAGTAGGAATTACAACTACTTTTTCCACCATGATCATTTCAGGATCAATAGGTTTAATCTTTGGCGTTTTACCTGCAAAAAGAGCTTCTAAGTTAGATCCAATTGTTGCATTGAGAAGTTTATAAATTAAATTTATAATAATGCTCAATTTTTATAAATTAATTGAGATACTGGTGAGTCTTCAATCACTAGTAATAACGTCAATGTTACCTGTTTATATTCCACTACCTTTTATATATAAATCTAGTAATAACTTTGAGTTACCTATCACATGGCAAATTCCTACCATAATTTTATTAACGCTTATATTTCATAAAAAAGTTGTTTTCAGAGCATTTTCTATATATATAATTTTGGGGGTATTTATATTTCCTGTCTTTCATCAAGGAGGTTCAATAGGTTATTTGCTCACTCCAAATTTTGGTTATTTATTAGGTTTATATCCATTAATAAAAATAATTGATAATTTAAATAATAGAAATAAACTAAACATTGGAAACTTTTTAAAAAATGGATTTTTAGCAATAGGTGCTATGCATTTAACTGGAATATTTTACAACTTCATACAAATTCTATTCTACAGTCAATTTAATTTATTTTTATATAATTTAGGGAAATACTCATTAGGTAAGATTGGATATCATTTTTTAATGCTTTTTCCACTTTTATTACTTATTAAACCTATAGAACGTTTAAAACGTAGTAAATAATGATTAATAAAATACAAACAAAAATATATTTTTTATCTCTAAGTATTTTTATTGTTCTAATAGATCAATTAACGAAATATTTAATGTTTTATAATAAAAAATTATTTATTAATAAAGATTTTCTTTTATTCAAATTAGACTTTGTAAAAAATTACGGGGCAGCCTTTAACATATTTAGTGGTAGTAGAATATTTTTATCTTTAATAAGTATTTTATTTTCAATATTACTTATTTATTTAATATTTAGGAAAAATAATTTAAACTCATTCGATCTATATTCTTATAGCTTTATACTTGGGGGAACTATTGGTAATGGTATAGATAGGATATATAAGGGTTTTGTGGTTGATTTTATAAATTTAAATATTATAAATTTTCCAGTATTTAATATTGCTGATATATCTATTAATATTGGGTTCATTTTTTTACTGTATAACATTTTTAAAAATAATCGATAAAATGAACTTCTTGAAATTAAAGTATATAAAATATATATTATTAATATTATTTCTATATATTTTATTTTCGATTTTTATAAGAATAGTAAATATTTATACCCTTATATTTTTAATAGTAATTATTTATAGCTTTTATAATATTGATAAAAAATTATTTAAAAAAATAGTTTATAAAGTTATATATAAAAATAAAAAAAATACACTTTCATTCAAAAATACATATGGTGCTGCCAAGATAAGTTTGGAAGGGGTTGAGAAAATTAATAAAAAAATTAACGATAAAGTAAAAGTTGAACTTTTAAATTACCAAAAAAACAAACTAGAGTCCCAATTAAAAACAGGAGATTATAAAGTTACTCTTTTTGGAGCAGGTTCCTCAGGAAAAACATCTATAGCAAGATCTTTATTAAAAAATATTGTCGGACAAACATCCGCAAAAATAGGTACAACAAAGGAAATTAATAACTATAAAATTCGCATCCCAATTTTAAAAAGAAACATTAATATATTCGATACTCCTGGCTTATTCGAACCATCTAAATTAGGAGAAGAAAGAGAAAAAGCAACAATTATACAAGCATCAAATTCCGACTTAGTTCTCTTTGTGTTAGATCAGGACATAAATAGATACGAAAACTATTTAATTAAAGAATTATTAAAGTTAAGAAAAAAATTAATAATAGTTCTAAATAAATGTGATTTGAGATCTAAAGATGAAAATAACCTCATCAAAGAAAATATAATTTCTATAACTTCCGCTAGAAAAAATAAAATTTCTGTTGTTCAAACAATTGCTGTACCTCAACAATCTCCCTATATAAAATCAGATGCTTTAAATTTATTTCCAGAGGTAGGAAGTTTATTTAGAGAAATAATTGAAACGCTCGATAATAATGGTGAAGAATTATTGGCGGATAATATTCTTTTTCGGTCAAATAAGTTAGGTATTAAAAGTAAAAATTTCGTGCAAGAACAAAGATATTTAATGTCAAATAAAGTCATTAATAAATATATGTGGATAACAGGAGGGGTAATTCTAGTTAATCCATTACCAGCTGTTGATTTCCTTACTACTACCTCCGTAAACCTTCAAATGATAATGGAATTATCAAAAATATATGAAATAAAGCTTACAAAAAAAGATGCAAAAGATTTAGCAACTTCATTGCTAAGCGCATTGGCTAAACAAGGAATACTAAAAGGGGGTCTCGCCATTCTTTCTCCTGCTTTAGCTACAAGCTTGACTAAAATTATATTATCTAAATCTATACAATCAGTTACAGCAGGCTGGTTAATAAGAATAGTAGGACTAAGCTTGATTGAATATTTTAAAAATGGGCAAGATTGGGGAGATGGAGGAATCCAAGAAGTAGTAGATAAGATCTATAGAATAAGTAAGAGAGAGGACATTTTAAACAACTTCGTAAGAGAAGCTATTTCAAAAATTGAAATGAAAAAGTATTTTAAATCAAATAAAAGTTTGCCTCCATTTATTATGTAAAATTGGATAATTGATCATTTAGATAAGTTCTGAAATCAAAGATAGTTATTAAGAGTAAATAAGCAATACAAATAGCTATAGATATAAACCCTGTTACTATTGCAATAATTTTTGGTCTACCCATATTCATAAGTTAGGCATCTAAAAGTCTCAAAAGTTCTTCAATATGAGATTCCTTTGTATTGTAATTTCCCATGACAACCCTTAAAAAATATCTACCTTTAAATTTTGGTCTAGAAAGCATAAAATTATTGTTAATAAGTTCATTAACTTTAGTTTGAGTCCATGTATCAGAGTCTTCTGGGTCAAGTTTCTTTGGTATAAATGAAACAATATGAAGAGGACCTGAATATATATCAAATTTATTCTTACTAATATTTTTTATAAAAAAATCTTTTCTTTTAATTGATGATTTTAATATATTTTCAATTCCATTCAGACCTAAAAAACGTAACCCAAGCCATAGTTTGATAACCTCTGCAGGTCTAGAACCTTGTATGCCAATTTCTCCTCTATTTATAATATTTTCTTTAGATGATATATATGGCAGTCCAGTATTAAAAGTATTTTCTAAAGTACTCATATTTGAAACCAATAACAAAGATGAAGTCTTTGTAATGCCAATGATTTTTTGCGGATTTATCGTTATCGAATTAGCCTGATTAATATTATTTAAACCTTTTATTGGAATAGAGATTACAGCAAAAATGCCTCCAATAGAGCCATCGATATGTAGCCATATATTCCTTTCTTTGCATATTTCACTTATTTCTTTAACAGGATCAATGGCTCCCCTTACAGTTGTACCAAGGGTGGCAACAATAGCAAATATTTTTTTATTTTCTATTGTACATTTATCTAATGACTTTCTGAGATCGTTTATGTCCATTCTACCTTGATTATCAGTTTTAATCCTGACAAGATTGGTAGTATCAAGACCCATTACTCTTATACATTTAACGAAGGAAGAATGAGCATCTTCACTAACAAGTAATACAGAATTAGGATTTGTAGCTAATCCAGCATTATTTCTAGCAGCTATAAGGGCATTAAGATTACTTAATGTACCTCCGCTAGCAGCTATACCTCCTGAGAGATCATTAAACCCTATTTTCTTGGCAAACCATTTGCATAATGATTCCTCAAGCAGAGTTACACTTGGTGATAACTCGTAAGCGAGGAGATTATTATTTAAACCAGCAGCAATTAAATCTCCCAAAATAGAGAAAATTAAAGGTGGGGGATCAAGGTGAGCTAGTGAACCAGGATGAACGGGATTAAATGAATTATTCAAAAGAGATTCAATCTCAGAAAACAAATCTTCTTCAGAGTTACCATCTTCCGCAGGCATAATGCACTTGAAATTATCATCAAAAGGTAAAGGACCATTTTTATCAGCTTTAGAGAACCAGTCACAAAGAGTTTGACTTGCTCTATTCAGAAGAGTAATCAATTTGTCATTAGTCCCTAAATATGAGGGGAAATATATATCTTTATAATTAATTAAATCTTCAGCCATCAGATAAGATATCTATTAATAATTCTATTCTCAATATAGGTAAATGAGATATATTTTTGAAAATGGAAATAGTAATAAAGATCAACAAAAAAATACAACTAATTCAAATTACTCTTTGTGGATGAATTCGATATTGAGAAGATCAAAAGAAATTGGAAAAGTTGAGCTACCAATCTGTTCAATAATTTTAGATGAGAGAGGAAGATGTATCGGGAGAGGAGTTAACAGGAGGAATATAAATAAAGACCCATTAGGTCATGCTGAGATAATTGCACTTAGGCAGGCATCTCTAATAAAAAATGATTGGAGATTTAATGAATGTACTATTATCACAAATCTAGAACCTTGTACTATGTGTTCCTCTGCTCTTATTCAAGCGCGGATGGGTAAAGTTATTTTCGGGGCTTACGATAAGAAAAGAGGTGGATTGGGAGGTTCGATCGACCTATCAAAACATGAAAGTGCTCATCACAAAATGGAAATTGTAGGAGGTATTTTAGAAGAGGAATGCAGTCAAATTTTACAGCTATGGTTTAAAAAGTTGAGGACTCAAAAATAGAATATTTTTTTAACTCAGTATCAAATAGATTTAATAATCTATCAACATTTTCCTCACTTGAGTTAAAGCCCATTAATCCTATACGCCATACCTTACCAGACAATTCTCCAAGTCCATTTCCTATTTCTATTCCAAAGTTTCTTAAAAGATGATTTCTAAAACCATCTCCATCAACGGCTGGAGGTATTTTAACTGTGGTTAAAGTTGGCAATCTATAATCCTCTGATACATGTAATTCCATTCCAAGACTTTCTAAACCATTCCACAGTTTCTTTGCATTAGTATTATGCCGATTCCAAACATTTTCTAAACCCTCATTCGCAATTAATCGTAAACCTTCACGAATAGCAAAATTCATATTTACAGGGGCAGTATGATGGTAAACACGATCAGAACCCCAATATTTATTTAATAGAGATAAATCTAAATACCAGTTAGGTACTTTTGTTTTTCTTGAACTTAGTTTTTCTTCAGCTCTTTTATTCATTGTAAAAGGGCTTAATCCTGGAGGACAACTTAATCCCTTTTGACTACAACTGTATGCTAGATCAATTTTCCATTCGTCAATCAATAGTTCAAGAGCTCCAAGAGAAGTAACTGCATCGACTAAAAACAAGCAATTATTTTTTCTACATACATCCCCAATACCATTAAGAGGTTGTAAAACACCACTTGATGTTTCAGCATGGACAATAGCAAAAATTGCTGGTTTTTTAGTTTCTATTTCATACTTAATTTCTTCATAAGAAAAGGATTCACCCCAAGGTTTTTCAATAACAGATACATCTGATTTATATCTTGTTGCCATATCAACAAGTCTGTCTCCAAAATATCCTTTTTTAGCGATAAGAATTTTTTCTCCTTCCTCTATAAAATTAGCTATTGATGCTTCCATAGCTGCACTTCCAGTACCACTCATTGGAAGAGTCAGACGATTATTACATTGCCAGGTATATCTTAGAAGTTGTTGAACATCAGACATCAATGAAATATATGCTTCATCTAAGTGACCAATAGGATTCAAAGAAAGAGCGCTTAAGACTTCTGGATGTGCGTTTGAAGGGCCAGGACCTAATAAAAGTCTAGAGGGAACATAAGTCTTTGAGAAATGAGATAAATTCTCTTCATTTAAAGCCGAAATAAGTTTTGCTTCTGTCAAAGCATTACATTCAATTACTTTTAAATTAAACTAATATCGCCACATAAGCGATAATTATTTAAAGAAATTAATTCAATTTAAATATTTAGGTAAACAATTATTAAACTTATAACTTGAAACACTAAAAGAAGACATCAAGTCTTAAAAAAAGTTACCGTTGATACATAACAAGAATCATCAAGTTATTAATTTCATATAAGGTATTACAAAATTATGTCTAAATCTCCTCAAGATGTTTTAAGTCAAATTAAAGACGAAGGAATTGAACTCATCGATTTAAAATTCACTGATATTCATGGAAAATGGCAACATTTAACTCTTACATCAGACATGATAGAGGAGGATTCTTTTACAGAAGGTTTGGCATTTGATGGCTCATCAATAAGAGGTTGGAAAGCAATTAATGCCTCGGATATGTCAATGGTGCCCGATGCAAGTACAGCTTGGATAGATCCTTTTTATAAACATAAAACTCTAAGTATGATTTGCTCTATTCAAGAGCCAAGAAGCGGGGAACCTTATGATAGGTGTCCAAGAGCTTTAGCTCAAAAAGCATTAAAATATTTAGACTCGACTGGTATAGCAGATACTGCATTTTTTGGGCCAGAACCAGAATTCTTTTTATTTGATGATGTTAGATATGACTCTAAAGAAGGAGGTTGTTTTTATAGTGTAGATACTAATGAAGCTCCATGGAATACAGGGAGAATAGAAGAAGGAGGTAACTTAGGATACAAAATACAATATAAAGAAGGATATTTTCCAGTAGCTCCAAATGATACTGCGCAAGATATCAGATCTGAGATGCTTCTTCTTATGGGTGAATTAGGTATCCCCACAGAAAAACATCACCATGAAGTTGCTGGTGCTGGCCAACACGAGCTTGGAATGAAATTTGATTCGTTAATAAATGCTGCTGATAACGTTATGACTTATAAATACGTTGTCAGAAATGTTGCAAAAAAATATGGAAAAACAGCAACATTTATGCCCAAACCTGTTTTTAACGACAACGGAACAGGAATGCATGTTCACCAAAGTTTATGGAAGAGTGGACAGCCACTATTCTTTGGTGAAGGATCATACGCAAATTTATCTCAAACAGCAAGATGGTACATCGGAGGCATACTTAAACATGCTCCATCATTCTTAGCATTTACTAACCCAACTACTAATAGTTATAAAAGATTGGTTCCAGGATTCGAAGCACCTGTAAATCTAGTTTATTCTGAGGGTAATAGATCTGCTGCGGTAAGAATACCTTTAACAGGACCAAGCCCAAAAGCTAAAAGATTAGAATTCAGATCAGGTGACGCACTTGCAAATCCTTACTTAGCATTCTCTGTAATGATGCTTGCTGGAATTGATGGAATTAAAAATCAAATTGATCCTGGAGATGGAGTAGATGTAGATTTATTTGAACTTCCAGCTGATGAACTTGCAAAAATTGATACAGTACCTTCATCTCTAAATGACTCACTTAATGCGCTAAAAGCAGATAAGGATTATCTATTAGCTGGTGGAGTATTTACTGAAGACTTTATTGATAACTTTATCGATATAAAATACGAAGAGGTACAACAACTAAGACAAAGGCCTCATCCACATGAATTCTTCATGTATTACGATGCATAAATAAAAGAAAACATTAGTTTAAATTAATCAATTTGAGAAATATCATAAAATATTCTCAAATTGATTTTTTTTTTGTTGGAATATAGATATATAAATCGAAAAATGGCTAGGGAATCTATTTCAAAAATTGCATATAAAACGCTACAACAAAGTAAAAGCATTGCAGGTTTCGCTCACAAGCAGATTAGTTCAAGATTAATGAACTTTATTCTTCCTGATTCAAAGCTTGAAAATTTTGATATAGATAGAGACCTTCTAATGCAAATCCAAAATTCAATGGATATCTTAAGAGAAGAAGATTGGAATGATGCAGAAAAAAATATATATCCAAAAAAATTATTGTTTGACGAACCATGGCTTAGATATCTAACTCAATATCCTAAAATTTGGCTCGATATGCCTAATACATGGGATAGACGCAGAAAACAAAATTTTGATGATCTTCCAAAATCAATTGATAAAGATAATTATCCTCAATATTACTTGAGAAATTTTCATCATCAAACAGATGGTTATTTATCAGATTTTTCAGCTAGCATTTATGACCTACAAGTTGAGATACTATTTAATGGTAGTGCTGACTCAATGAGGAGAAGAATAATTAAGCCTATAAAAGAAGGACTCGAAATTTTTAGAGATAGAAAAAAAAGTTCTATAAAAATACTTGATGTGGCTACAGGATCAGGAAGAACATTAAAACAATTAAGAGCTGCATTTCCTAAAGAAAAAATTACAGGCATTGATTTATCTGATTCATACTTAAAAGAGGCAAGTAGATATATTTCAGATTTAGATGGAGATTTAATTCAGTTACTAAAAGGTAATGCTGAGGAATTACCTTTTGAAAATGATAGTTTTCAATGCATTTCTTGTGTTTACTTATTTCATGAATTACCTAGAACAATTCGAGCTAAAGTATTAAATGAATTTTTTAGAGTTCTTGAACCTGGAGGAATATTAGTTTTAGCTGATTCAATTCAAATAAGTGATTCACCTGACTTTACATCCGTAATGGAAAGCTTCTATAAATCTTTTCATGAACCTTTTTATTGTGATTATATAAAAGAGGATATAGATTCAAAAATTGAGGATATAGGGTTTAAAGATGTAAAATCAAATTCCTTTTTTATGACAAAAGTATGGTCTGCTGTAAAGTAAACAAAAACTCCTATGACCTATTGGGATAAAGATACTATTCAGCTTGTTCAAAGTCTTAATGACAAATTAAAAATTGATCATTCTAGATGGCATAAAGATAAAGGAAATAAATATAAACGATCTGCAGAATTAATTTCTGCGGGATTATGCCACTTGATTATTTCTTGTAATGAGAAGGAAACTATTGAGTATATAGAAGAAAGTATTAAATGGTTAAAAGAAATTAATGTAGATCAACCTTGCCCTAGTAAAAATCACCTTTTTAAAGCCAACTGAAGTCTATTGCCTTTACTACTCCATCTAATGTCATCAAAACATTCATTAATAATGTATAAGCCACGGCCATTTACACTACTTATTTTTTTTGGTAATTTATAATCTCTTTTTTTTATTTCTAAACCATTACCTTGATCTTGAATTTGCCAAACACACCAATTAGGAGTAATAATTCTTCTTACTCTAATATTTTTTTTTGGATCTAATTTATTTCCATGTTTTACTGCATTAACTAAAGCTTCATGTAAACCAAGTTTTATAAGATAGCTTGATTGAGAATTTTTGATAGGTTCTAATAATTGATCTACAAATTCATTTAACTGTAATGATGATTCGAATTCGTAGTTTGACCAGTTAATCTTTGGTCTTTTAAAAAATTTTTTTAAAATATTTTTGCCCCGAAGTAAGGACATAATAATATTTTGATACTGTCTTAATTTTAACTTATTAAATACCTCAATTTAAAGAATATTATTATGTCTCTCTGCAATAGCAGGATGCTTTAGTATGGAGTCCATAAGTCTTACTCCTCTTAGTTGATTTATTAAAGGCATATGTCCATCAGGAGCATCCAATGACCAACGGAAAGATCCAGGATATCTAGTCCATAAGCCCTCTTTTTTCCAACCTATTTTCGGCCACATTAATTCATATTTTTTACCTACTGATTTTAATATCTTTGCTTGAATTGAGAATCCAAATCTACCAGTTGAATAAATAATCCATAATCTATCTATTGTTTGTAGATCTTTACCTGACATATTCTTAACTTCACTATAGAAAACATATCCACGTTTCTCAGCTAATTTTCCAGCTAACTTCCGTAAGTAGGAACTTGTTAATCTATCTGCCTCTTCAAATTTTTGGTCAACCAACATCAATTGTAAATCCTTATAATTAATATCAATATCTGAATATGTATTAAACCAATTATTGAATTTAGAATTTTCAAAGAATTCAGGTTTAAATTTTTTTAAAACTTGCAATATCCAACCAGCAGCCCAGTCATCTCCTTCATTATCAAAGATATCAAAAAGTGAAGGGCCAAGATTAAAAATATTTTCTACTTCAGATTCAATTTGAGATAATGAATTTATTCTTTTTCTTTGATTGGAATCTACAAATTTTTTTATCAGGTCTAATGTAGCATTACTATAGTTATCTTGTTCTTTGTTATTCATTTTAAAAAATCAATCAAAAAAATAAAACTATCCATGCATTTCAAAAGAAAAGAACTAGAGAAATTTAGAAGTTTTAAAGGACCACTTATAGATGTTAGAAGCCCAGGTGAATATTATAAAGGACACATGCCTAATTCTATTAACATTCCACTTTTTGATAATGATGAGAGATCAATAATTGGCACGATTTATAAAAAAGAAGGAAGAAAAAAAGCAGTGATAGAGGGATTAAATTTTTTTGAAAAAAAAATGGAATTTCTTCTTGATAATTTATTCATGAGTATTGACTCTTATAAAACTATTACTAAAAAAAATAATAATGAATTGTTTATTAGAATATATTGCTCTAGAGGAGGTATGCGATCACAAAGTATTGCTTGGTTACTGGAAAAATTTAAATTCAATCTCGTTACACTAAATGGAGGATACAAAATATATAGGAGATGGGTATTAGATAGTTTTTCGAAGAAGTTGAACATTGTAGTTATTGGCGGAAAAACAGGCACAGGGAAGACAAGGTTATTATTATTACTAGAAAAATATAAATATCAAACAATTGATCTTGAAGGATTTGCTTGTCATAGAGGAAGTACATTTGGAGGTTTAGGAATGAAAGAACAACCTTCAAATGAACAATTTGAAAATATGATTGCAGAAAAATTAAATTCTTTTAGATGTTCTAATAATATTTTTGTTGAAGCTGAAAGTGCAAATATAGGTAAATGCAAAATCCCTCATGAATTCTTCAATCAGATGAAAAATTCGAGAAGAATTGAAATTTTAAGAAGCGAATCTAACAGGTTAGATGAGTTGATAGATACTTATAGTGTATTTACGAAAGAGGAACTCCAAGAATCTGTATTAAGGATAAAAAAAAGATTAGGCCCGCAAAGAACAAAATTAGCTCTTGAATCAATAAATAGTGAGAAATGGGACTTAGTTTGCAAATCAGTTTTAGATTATTACGATAAGTGTTATGAATATGAAAAGGTTGGCAAAACAAATATAAAGATATTAGATTTAACCGACAAAAAATATGATGAAAGTATCCTAGAGTTAATAAATAATGTTATGTGAAATAATTACAAACGAATATGAAAAAAATTTCCTAAGATAAAAAATTATTAATCGAATATTATGACAGCAAATAAGTCTGCAAAAATACAATTTTATGAAGGAACTAATGAACCAGTAGTGCCTGAAATAAGACTGACTAGGAGTAAAGACGGAACCACCGGCCAAGCATTATTTTTGTTCGAAAAACCACAGGCATTATCTTCAATTACAGACGGTGAAATCACAGGAATGCGGATGATTGATTCCGAAGGTGAAATACTAACTAGGGAAGTTAAAGTAAAGTTTGTTGATGGAGAACCCATATTTTTAGAAGCAGTTTATATTTGGAAGAACACATCAGACTTTGATAGATTTATGAGATTTGCAAATAGTTATGCTAAATCAAATGGATTAGGATATTCTGAGAAGAAGTAGAATATTTTGAAAATTGAGTAGTTCATCATATTTCAAGTTAGTAGTAATTTTAATCACTTCTTTAATAATTTGGACTTTAAGAGATTTTCTCCTCTTAATTGTTTGTTCTTTAGTAATTTCAAATATTGTATGTAATTTATGTAATCAAATGCAAAAGGGTTTGAAAATTCCCCGATCGCTTTCTTTATTTCTTGTCTTAACTGTTATATCAGTAATAGTATTTACTATTTTTATTCTTGTATTGCCTCCGTTTATTAAAGAATTCAATGAAATATTAGTTGATATTCCGAATGGTTTATCAAAAATAAATATTTTGATTAATACAAATCTGAACAAATTTAATAGCCTATTTTATGGTGAACAATCAGAGAATGTTATAGACATATTTAGTCTTATAAATAATGTAGTTACCATCCCAGATGCCTCAACCATTGCGAAAGCTATTCAAGAAAGTTTTAGGAATTTAATAAATATAGCGGGGAATCTTGGTTCAGGTCTTTTGAAATTAATATTCGTATTAGCAGTGAGTTTGATGATTTCTATTGAACCAAAACAATATAAAGAAAATATACTTCTATTAATTCCAAAAAATTATCGCAACAAATTTAGAAACATTCTGGAAAAATGCAATATTGCATTAGCAAATTGGACCTTTTCTATGGTCATAAGCTCATTATCAGTAGGTTTATTATCATTAATAGTTTTATCTATATTAGATGTCAAATATGTAGTCTCAAATGCTTTAATAGCAATGGTTCTTAATGTAATTCCAAACATAGGTCCAGTTATTAGTGGTATATTTCCTATCTCAATTGCACTTCTAGATAATTTTTGGAAGCCACTGGCCGTATTAGGCGCATATGTAATCATTCAAAATATTGAAAGCTATATAATAATGCCATCTATAATGAAGAAAAAAGCAAACTTACTTCCTGGTTTGACATTAATATCACAATTTGGATTTACATTCATTTTTGGTCCATTAGGCTTAATCCTTTCTCTTCCATTGGCAGTAGTAATACAGGTTTTAATCAAAGAATCATTTAAAGATATTTAAAAACTACTTAATTAATTTTTTATATAAATATGGGTAGGAAAAAAGTATAAAGAAAGCTAAGGGATGTTTACCAATAGCAAAATATAGTGAGCTAAAAGTAAAGTGGTCAAATAATATTCTTAGCTCGGTAGAAAGATCTATTAAAACTAAAGAAAATAAAATTATCAAATAGTAATTCAATTTCATAAAATTAGAAGCTTAAGGTCAGTCTTTAAGCAACAAAGATGGAGCCAATAAAATACTTGAATAACTCCCAACTATAATTCCTAATGATAAGGCCAAGGAAAACCAAAACAGCGAGTAAGATCCAAACAAAATAATGCTTAATAAAGGAATAAGGGTTGTAATACTGGTAAAGGTTGTTCTCCTAAATGACTCGTTTACTGATAATTGAATAGTTTCGTTATAGCCTTCTTTCTTTGATTTTAAATTCTCACGAATTCTATCAAAAATAACAACAGTATCATTTACAGAATAACCAGCAATAGTTAGCAAGGACACAGCAAATAAACTATTTACCTCGACAGATAATATAATTCCCAACCAAGAAAATATACCGAAAACAATTAATAAATCATGGAATAAAGCTAATAATGCAAATAATGCATATTTTTTGTCAAATCTAATGGTTATATATAAAGATATTGCAAATAAAGAAACCAACAATGAAGTAACAGAATTAGTAAGTAATCTTTTCCCAAGCTTTGGACCTATTAATCTTGAGTCCTTACTCTCATAATTCAGGGGTCCAACAATATTATCAAGATTAGAAATAAGATTATTTGATTCTTCTATACTTAAATAAGGTGTTCTTATTGAAATTAATTTATTATTATTTTGGAATTGTAATTTAAGATTATTTAAAACTTTTTTATTTTTAGAGATCTCTTTTAAATTTTCAAAAACTGAATCTGGGGAAAGATTAGAACATTCCGCTTCACAAATTCTTTCTATCCTTAGTTCATTTCCACCAACAAAATCCATCCCTAAATTTATAGGTTTTTTATAAGAAGTATTAAAAGTAGAATATAAAATTCCTAGAAGACTCAACAAAGTAAGAACAGTTGAAAAACCAATTATCTTTTTTTTATTTTTTATTAATTCAAGATTGTATTTCATAGGAAATTAGAATTAAAAAATTTAATTTGAAAAATTATTCTTTGGCAGAAAGAGATTTTTTTGTCTCAAAGATTGATATGTTGTAAAAAATCGCAAAATAGTTTTAGAACAATTTAATGAGGTAAACAAGCTTATTAAGACTCCAATACCTAATGTTGCCGCAAAACCCTTAACAAAATTTGTTCCTAATAAAAACAATACAAAACAACTTAGAAGAGTTGTAATATGGCCATCAACTATGGATGAATTAGCTCTTTGAAAACCGCTATCAATAGATCTTGTAAGAGTATTACCATCATATAATTCTTCTCTAATTCTCTCAAATATTAGTATATTTGCATCAACAGCCATACCAATGCTGAGTATAAGCCCAGATATTCCAGGTAAAGTCAAAGTTACAGGAATCAAAGAATATAGGGCTAAGTTGAGGAAACCATAAAGTACTAGAGAAAGAACTGAAACAAAACCTAAAATTCTATAATTAAAAATCATAAATATACCAACTAAAATTAGTCCACTAATTGCTGCATAAAGACTTTTTAAAATATTTTTGGATCCCAACAGAGCCCCTATAGTGTTAGTTTCTACTATTTCAATTGGCAATGGTAATGAGCCTCCTTTAAGTTGAACTTCTAATTCTCTAGCATTTTCAGCACTAAAATTACCACTTATTGTTGCTGATCCACCTGTAATCCCAGTATTAGCAAACTGATTACCAACACTAGCTTCGCTTATTGATTCACCATCTAGAATGATAGCCAAAAGTTGATTAGTGCCAGCAATTGACTTTGTAATTTCTGCAAACTTTTCACCTCCCGAATTACTAAAAGTTAATAAAACTTCCCAATTACTATTTGTTTGTTCTTGTCTCCTTCCTGCGTTAATAAGATCCTTACCAGATAAATCTGTTTTAATAAATAAATTTGTAATTTCTTTATCAACATACTTTTTAATTTCAATTAACATCCCATATAAATCACTACTCGTAGTCGAGTAATTTAATTCTTGCTCTATCTCTTTAAGATCATCTTGAATAATTTTTAAGAAATTATCATCATATTGACTTTTTTCTGAAGAGGAATATTGATCAATAATTTCTTTAATATTCAATCTCTGAAGTTGGAGGGTTTTTAAATCTGTAGATGTTCCTGCTTTTTGGGTCCTAAACTCTAATAGAGCAGTCTTACCTAAAACTCTTGAAGCAACTAATGGATTTTGTTCTCCTGGTAGTTCTAAAATTAATTGATCTCCACCTAGTGTTTGCAAGTTTGATTCTGAAACCCCTAAGTTGTTAACGCGTCTATCTATAACTGCATTAACTGCATCAAGTTCATCCTTTGTTACCTTCCCTTCCTCTTTAATAATTTGTAGTGTAAGTTGAGAACCCCCTTGTAAATCCAATCCCAACTGTAAGGGGTAGTTTATTAAAAGATAAACAGATAGCGTAAGTAGAAATATAATAAAAAAAAGCCAACCTTGCCTTCTTTTCATTACCTATATACTCCCACTAATTAAATCTTCAACTTTTTCAACTATTTGATGTGGTTGAATTATTGTCAAATTCTCAAGATTTCCATTATACGGAGTTGGAATATCCTGACTAGATAATCTAATTGGTCGGGCATCAAGATCATCGAAACACTCTTCTGTTATCAAGGCAATTAATTCTGCACCAATACCTCCAGTCTTCATACATTCTTCAACAATAATTACTTTATTTGTTTTTCTTATTGATTTTGAGATGGTTTCAATATCAAATGGTTTTAAACTTATTAAATCAATTAACTCAACATCTATTTCTTTTTTTTCTAATTCTTCAACAGCTTTAAGGCAGTGATGTCTCATTCTTGAATAAGTCAATAAAGTAATATCTTTACCTTCTTTTACAACGTCAGCCTGATCTAAAGCGCAAGTATAATCACCCTCAGGTAATTCTTCAGACAAGTTATATAGAAGAACATGTTCGAAAAATAGAACCGGATTATCATCTCTTATAGCTGCTTTCATTAAACCTTTAGCATTTGTAGGTGTACTGCATGCAACAATCTTTATACCAGGAACTGCATGAAAATATGCTTCAAGTCTTTGACTGTGTTCAGCACCAAGTTGACGACCAACTCCTCCAGGTCCTCTGACTACTGCTGGTATTTTATAATTACCTCCGCTTGTATATCTAAGCATGCCCATATTATTTGATATCTGATTAAAAGCTAAAAGCAAAAAACCCATATTCATTCCTTCTACAATTGGTCTTAAACCAGTCATTGCTGCACCCACAGCCATTCCCGTAAAACTATTCTCTGCAATTGGAGTATCTAAGACTCTTAACTCTCCATATTTCTCATATAAATCCTTAGTAACTTTGTAAGATCCTCCATATTGACCAACATCTTCCCCCATAACGCAAACATTTACATCATTTGCCATTTCTTCATCAATTGCCTCTTTCAAAGCATTAAATAATAATGTTCCAGCCACAATTAATTACCTAATTAATCACATTTATAATCCTACCACTTTGATTAATTTAACCTCCTTCAGCAAAGGTTATAAGTAGTAATATTGACAAAATCATTCCTGGTGAAAGCAAAAGTATTAAAAGTCCTAAGTCATGTAAAGACATTAAATAAAGCGTTTTCTTAATGATATGCTCAATTCAACTTTTCTTCAGAAAAAAACTTCGTATAAATACAATAAAAAGTCCTATACCTATAAAAGCAAAAGAAAAAGTTAGCAAAAAAGATAATCCAATTATTAAGGTGTTAATACTAGAAGAAATATTTTGGACTATTTCAGAAGAATTAGATGGTTTATGTATTGAAAAATAAATTGCAATTTTATTACTCAAAAAATAAAAAAATATAAATAATAAAAAACTGGTTAATGATCCTACAATAAAATTTAATGGTCCTTTTTCGGGAATATTATTTTCAATATTCTGATTACTTTTATCAAGCAAAATAAAATTTTGTATAGAAAAATTTAAATAAATGTTATTCCCTTTTCAAGGAAAGTGCAAACCCATGAATCGTAACCATTATCTTTAAATAATTTATAATTTGCAGTTAATTCTTTTTTAGCAGTATCTAAATCTTTAAAGATTGCAAAGCATGTGGGGCCTGATCCACTCATTGAAAATCCCAGACTATTCTCTAATTTAGAAAGTAAATATAATGCCTGCTTTACAGAATCATTTACATTTTCAACAACTAACTGCAAATCATTTTTTATAGTTAAATGTTGATTGTCAGAATTTAAGTTATTTAAACCATTATCTCTTAAATCTTTTCTTATGTTCTCAATCATTTCTCTATTTGTAAGATATTGATCACAAAATCTATTACTATATTTTTTATAAGTTTCAGCAGTAGATACTGATACATTTGGATCTTTTAAAAGAATTACTCCATATTCAAAGTTTGAATCTAGTTTCTCTAAAATTTCGCCTCTTCCAAAACATAATTGAATACCACCATTTATAAAAAATGGAATATCAGATCCTAAAGTTGATGCTAATGAAAATAATGTTTCTTGATCTAAGTTCAAATCCCATAATTTATTAAGACCAATTAATGTTGCTGCTGCATTACTGGATCCACCAGCTAATCCTGCACCAATTGGAATATTTTTTCTTAAAAATATATTTGCACCTAAATCTATTTTTGATTTTTTCCTTAAAAGATTTGCAGACTTAACAATTAAGTTATCACTAGATAAGCTTAAAACATTACAATCAGAATCAAGCTTAACTAAACCTTCATTGTTAATTTGAAATTCTAAATAATCAGAAAGATCAATATTTTGCATAATCATTGCTAACTCATGGAATCCATCCTCTCTTTTTCCAATAACTTCAAGGTGTAAATTTATTTTGGCGGGAGATTTTATAATAATTTTAGTTTTAGCTAAATCTTGCATATACTTAAATTTTTATTTTTTAATTTTAATACAACTTTCTGCAAGCTTAATCCATTGATCAATTGAAATATCTTGTGGTCTTAAATTAAAACAAACTTTTGAATATTCAGATAGTTCATTTATCTCTTCATTTGAAAGTATTGAATTAAGAGTATTTCTAAGCATTTTTCTTCTTGAATTAAATGAAATTCGAAGAAGTTTATCTATATATTGTTCTAAACTAATATCTAATCTTAAATCATTTTTAATTGGTTCGAAAACTACTAAAGAAGAAAAAACTTTTGGAGGAGGACTAAATGATGAAGGCGGTACATCACAAATTTTTTTTATTTTTGATAAGAGTTGCATTCTTACACTAAGCGCACCAGCATTGGGACTTCCCTCTTTTGACAAAATTCTATCTACAACGTCTTTCTGCATTAAAAAAATTATTTTTTCGTAATTATAGTTTCTTATAATGCCCAATCGCCCTATGAAAATATCCAATATTGGGCCAGTTATATTGTAAGGAATATTTGCAATCACTTTTGTAATCTTCTTGTTAATCGAATCTAAATTTACATTAAGAATATCTCCCTGCTGAAGTGAAAAGTTATCATAATTATTGAATTTATCACTTAATAAATTTATTAAATCTTTATCTAATTCAATCGCATGTAATTTTTTAATTTCTGAATCTAGTAACTTAGATGTTAAAGCTCCTCTACCTGGACCAATTTCTAAAATAAAGTCATTTTCATTAAGAACAGCAATTTCTTTAATTTTTTCTAATATTTTTTTATTTACCAACCAGTGTTGTCCAAATCTTTTTTTTTGATGATAGTTTTTAGAATTCATCTAAAAGATAAATAATATGTTTAAATTAAATATGAATTTATTTAATACTTTATATCATGAGCTTATCAAAAAAAAATTTAGATAAACTCAATAAATTTAAAAAAAATAAAAATTTAAATAACGAAAGTAAAAATATAAATAATTACACAAATATATCTAACAAAGATAATTTAATCTCTAATCCACTTAATTCAGAAGATCCCAATAAAATTTTTTATTCGACAATTGATAATTCAGAATCCTTAGAAGAGACTTCTAACGTTAATAATTCACTAAGAAAAAGTGAGTTTAATCAAATTAATATGTATTCTAGAAAAGCTAATTTTTCTAAGAAGTTAACAACCGAAGAGGAACTATATGATGAATTTAATTATCTTCTTGATGAATAATTAGTTTTAATATTTACTTATGCTTCAGAGTAATAGATTAACAATTTATGCTATCGGCAAGGTAAAGAAACTTTGGATTAGAGATGGAATTAATCAATACAAAAAAAGAATGCCTGAACTTATCATTAATGAGTTAAAGACTTTTAATTTACATAACCTTAGATCCAATAATAATATTATTATCTGCCTAAGTGAAGAAGGGAAGCAATTTAATTCAGTTGAACTATCTTCTTTACTCTTAAATTTTAAAAATAAAAAAATTAATTTCTTAATTGGTGATACTGATGGAATTAGTTTAGATATAAAAAAAAATTCAGATCTCATACTAAGTCTCTCTCCTTTAACTTTTCCTCATGAATTAGCTAGATTAATCCTAATCGAGCAAATTTATAGAGCTGTTTCTATATCTAACAACTCCCCCTACCATCGTTCTTAAAAAGATTAGATTCAATCTAAAATTAATCTGTAAAACTTTAACAACTAACTATTTTTTGAATTTTTATTATATAGTACATATATACCATTCATTTAAGTCTTGGATTCCTTTGATTCAGCTACTAAAAAGTTCAGACTCCCCTTATTAAATGATTCAGTATCTGCAGGATTTCCTTCTCCCGCAGATGACTATACGGAAGAAAATATTGATTTAAATGAACATTTAATATCTAATCCATTTAGCACTTTTTTTCTTAGAGTTAAAGGTGACTCAATGATAAATGCAGGAATTAAAGATAAAGATTTAATAATAGTAGACAAGAGTTTAATAGCCAAGCCAGGGAATATTGTCATTGCAATGATAGACGGGGAATTTACAATAAAAAGATTATCTATAAAAAATGATGAATTATATTTAAAAGCAGAAAATCATAATTATCCAGATTTTAGCTTTAAAAACCATATTGATGTACAGATATGGGGAGTTGTTATTTATTCAATACATGGCTATTTATGAGAATTTCAAGTATTGATGCTATAGCTCTTATAGACGCTAATAATTTTTATGCATCATGTGAACAAAATATTAATCCTAATTTGAGAAATCAACCAGTAGTAATTTTATCTAATAATGATGGATGTATCATTGCGAGAAGTCCTGAAGCGCGAGCTTTAAAAATTAAAATGGGAACTCCTTATTTTAAGATCAAAGAAAAATTAAATAAATTAGATATAGCAGTTTTAAGCTCAAACTACTCGCTTTACGGCGATATGAGCAGAAGACTGATGAATTTATTAAAAAACTACTGTGAAGAAATAGAAATTTATTCTATTGACGAAGCATTTGTCTCGATTTCTAGACCTAATGATAAGAATCTATATCCTTGGGCAAGAAACATAAGATCATTAATATATCAGAATCTAGGGATTACAATAACAGTAGGAATAGGAGAAAATAAAGTGAGAGCAAAAATTGCTAATAAATTAGCTAAAAATATTGATTATTCAGCTGGAATATTTGATTTAGCTAGAACCAGAAATGAGAATAATTATTTGAAAAGAATTAGTGTAGATAAAATATGGGGAGTCGGAAAACAAACCTCTAATTGGTTACAAAGTAAAGGAATTAAAAATGCTAAAGAATTAAGAGATATGGAAGAAAATGAAATCATCAAGAAATTAGGCATCGTAGGGAAAAGATTGCAATTAGAACTGAAAGGTCATAAATGTTTGCCTATAGAAAAAAGCAAGAGATCAAAAAAAGAAATTCAGGTAAGCCGGAGTTTCGGTACTCCTGTCACAAAATTAGAAGACTTAACACAAGCACTGGCGACTCACGCAATAAAAGCGTCTGAAAAAATGAGAAGTCAGAACTTGCAATCATCTGATATTAGAGTATTTGCTAGAACCAGTAAATATTCAAGTCAAAATTATCAAAGAAGTGCTCATAGAAAACTTACAAATGCAACAGACGACACAAACATCATTTTAAAAATAGTAGTTGAATTATCTAAAGAAATTTATAATCCCGAATATAAATTTTCAAAAGCTGGCGTTTTAATGCAGGATTTAACTAATCGCGAATATTTACAGCAATCAGTTATCAATTACAAATCTCAGAAAGACCTAAAAAAATCAGCAAATCTAATGAGAACTATTGATTTATTAAATAAAAGATTTAATAACAATGCAATTACATGGGCTATTACAAAAACGCCAAAAAGTTGGATGATGAATAAGAATTTCTTAAGTCACTCATCTACAACCGATATAGACCATCTCCCAACTATAGTAAATTAAAAAAATGAAATGGAATTTATTATATTTTTAAGCAAAATAGATAAAGAGATTCTTGACTTATTAATAAAAGCAAACTACATAGTTGAAGAAAATAAAATTGAATGTCTCTTAAATAAAGAAATAAAAGGCCTACATAATTTTTTAGAAAATAAAATAATAATATGTACTGAAAATGCAAAAAGGAAAACAAATTATAGAGATGAAAAGAAGCGACCAAACAAAGATAACTTCAAAACAGAATTAGCAATAAGAAAAGCATTAAGACATGAAGCTACACATGCTATCCAAAAATGTAACAACAATAAAACAGTCGGGGATATAAAAAATTTAGAAGGTAAATTACATCAAAGTAAGAGGAAATCATTAGAGTTCTCTACTTCCAATTTTTCTGGAACTTATGCAAAAGAAGTAGAAGCTTATATTCTTGAAGAAAAGCCTAAAAAGGTAAAAAATATGATTAAAAAATACTGCCTATAAATTTAAATAAAATATGTTAACTAGCAATAAAATTGCCACAGCGTTGTTTATCTAAAAAATTTATATGTTGTCTTTCTAAGTAATATAGTTCCTGAAATTTAATAGCATCTGAGTTTAAATCCTTAAAAAGATCATCGATCTCTGTATTAGTGTCTGATAAACCAGAAGAGGGATTATCAATCAAGATAGATATACAATTTTCTAAGGTTTTTAATCTTTGAGATCCCCAAGATTCGATCAAGTGTCTACATCTTTTTAAAGAATTATATTTCTCAAGAAGTGATAAAGTTCCAAGTAAATTATCTTTAGAATTACTCAGCAATGTTAAAAACAATTCATTAGGATTAACAAAACTATTAATTTTATTTGATGAGTCAGGATTATTAAGAGCTAAGTAGTCAGGTAGAAGTGAAATTAGGTTAATGGCAGAAAACTCTTTTTGAAGGATTTGACTATTTGATTGTTTTAATTCATTTAAATAATTTAAACCAAGATTATTTTGTTCAACTTTTGAGATAGATTCCCATAAATTTTGAATATAATTAGTATTAAAACCATTAATTTCTCTTTTGAGAAATTCATCGCGAATAAATAACCGAAGATCAGGACAATGCAAATAATAAAAGATTATTTCCGATTCATTTTTCTCACGCCGAGAAATTTCATTTGGTTGTTCAAATTTTTTTGATCTACCATGCCAGCGGAATCCCTTAACTTGGTTTCTTAAATCTTGTTCAAACTGTATCGCTAACCTTGCTTGTCCCTTACTCAAGCGTTCGGAAACTTTTTGCAAGTAATGAGTTCTTGTTGATGATTGAGGTAATTTGCTCAACAATTTAACTAAGGAAGAAATAACACTCTGGAAATTTTCAGACTTAGATAAATCTTTATCTTTAAAGATCTGATCAATCTCCCAATCAATCCAAAAGGATGAATTATCAATTAAATTAAAATAATCTCCTCTAGTATGACTATTCAAAAATTCGTCAGGATCTTTAAAATCATTAAGTTGAAGTATCTTAAGATTAATTTGATCATGGAGAGATAAAGTTTCAACTTCTTTTATTACCCTTTTTGTAGCTAATATCCCTGCATTATCAGAATCAAAATTTAAGATTATATTTTTATTATCCGTACATCTACATAGTTGAGAAATTTGATACTTATTCAATGCAGTACCGAGGGAAGCGACAGAATTATCAACACCTTTTGAATGAAGAGCAATTACATCAAAGTATCCTTCAACAATAATAGCTTTGTCTCTTTTTCTTATATTGCTAGATGCTTTTTCAAATGCAAATAACATTTTCCCTTTTTCAAATATCTCTGATTCAGGAGAATTAAGATATTTTGGTTCCTGTCCATCAAGAGATCTTCCTCCAAAGGCAACTACACGCCCCTGCATATCATGTATTGGAACTATTAATCTATTTCTAAAACGATCATAAATCTTATCAGAATTATCTTTAGAAATTGCAAGACCTGAAGCCAATATTAGATTAATAGGAAATTTTTCTACCTTAGTAAGATAATTAAATAAATCATTCCATGAATTTGGGGCAAAACCCAATTCAAATTCATCAATAATTTTATTACTTAAGTTTCTCTTGGATCTGAGATATTTCATAGCTTCAACACCCAGAGAATTATGTAATTGAGACTTAAACCAATTTTTAGTGACTCTTAATATTTTATAAAGCTCTTCCTTTCTAGATAATTGTTTTTTATAAGCTTCTACTTGGAGACCATCAAGACTTTCAACATTAATATTATTTTTTTTAGCAAGAGAAAGTACAACATCAGAAAAATTTGCACGAGTAAATTCCATTAAGAATTTAATTGAGTTACCACCAGCACCACAAGAAAAACAATAATAGAATTGTTTATTTGGTGATACTGTCATAGATGGTTTAGTATCATCATGAAAAGGACAAATCCCAACGAATTCCTTCCCTTTCTTCTTAAGAACAATATGTTCAGATATAACATCAACAATATCTGCTTTTTCCTTAACCTCTTGAATAGTTCTTGGGTGTATAGAATGAACCATTGAGATTTTTATCAAAGAATAATGAATGATTTATTTGTTATAGGTCAAAATCAAATAAGAATCTACTTAATTTCACAAAAAAACTATTTTTTAAATGTTGAATATCGAGGAATTAGAAAAAAAATTTAATTCATTGAATAAGTTTAATTTAGTATTTGCCTCATTCTTCTTCAGTTTGATGACTTTGTGCGTAAAAAATATTGATAAAAGGATACCTATTTATGAATTGGTTTTATTCAGATCATTTTTAAGTTTAATAATTACATTATTTATAATTAATCTAAAAAATATAAATCCATGGGGCATAAATAGACCATTACTTGTCTTAAGAGGTGTTTTAGGAACTTTGGCTTTAGTTTGTATTTTTTATGCGATAAGAAATATGCCCCTTAGTATATCTACAATCATTCAGTACACATATCCTATTTTTATATCTATATTTGCTGGCATATTTATAAACGAAAAAATAACTCTTAATATAATTTTTGCTTTAGTTATTGGCTGGATTGGAATATTAATAATCTTAAATCCAAGTCAATTATCAAATATAAACGTTGAAATTGAAAATGTTTCGATTTCTATAGCATTTCTTGGAGCAATCTGCACCGCATTGGCTTACGTTACAGTTAAGAAACTTTCATTTACTGAAGATGTTTATGTAATTATTGAATATTTTCCACTTGTTTCTTTTATAACTTTATTGCCAATTGTATTAATTAACTGGGTTACCCCAAATTTGAATGAATTAGTTTGGATAATAGGTATTGGCTTATTTACTCAATTAGGTCAGACTTTCTTAACGATAGGATTAAAAAATTTACCTGCTTCTGAAGCATCAACAATTAACTATTTACAAGTTTTATTCGGTTCAATTTGGGGGATTTTGTTTTTTAGTGAAATAATAAACATAAATTTTTTATTAGGAGCATCACTAGTTTTATTAGGAACTATTATATCTACTACCAAAATAATCAAAAGGACATAGAATACTACTAGAGTAAAAAAAAACGGTGAAATTTTACTATTTAGCTTTATTATTTTGTTTTTCTCCTATTGTTCAAGTTAAAGCTACAACTCCAAAGTCAGTAACTTGTACAAGAACTGAATATAGAGAGGAGTATATTCCTGGAACGAAATCAAACCCAGGCTACGTTAAAAGCTATGAAGTTGACGTTGTAATACCTTGTGGCGGTCAAAGTAAAGCCGAAAAAATTGATGACAATGACTGTAGTGAAGGCTCTGTTATTGGAGGTATTCTTGGCGCTGGGATAGCATTATCCTCCTCTAGGGGTAAAGACAGATTTTGGGCCGTACCTGCTGGTGGTACTGCAGGAGCGCTAATTGGATGTCAAGTGGATGGTGGTTAATTGATTAGTTGGATAAATGGAGAGTTGGTTGAGTTATGGCAAACTAATCAAAAATTTTTTGTATTAATAAATTGTCAAGGATTAGGATATGAAATACAAATACTAGAATCCTTTTTTCTCAAATTAAAAACAAATCAGATATCTAATAAAAAAATCACTATTTGGTTAAAACATATTAAGAAAGAAGATTCAGATTTATTATTTGGATTTACATCAAAGGATCAAAAAAATTTCTTTATTGAAATTTTAAGTATCAGAGGTGTTGGATCTCAAATCGGTATGGGGATATTAAATAAATTTTCCATTAGTGAAGTTATCAACGCAATAAAGACGCAAAACAAAAAATTAATTTGTTCAGTACCTGGAGTAGGACAAAAAATGTGTGATCGGTTAATTTTAGAATTAAAAAATAAATTTAAAAGTGAAATACAATTTGAAGATAATAAAGGCAAAGATGAATTTGAGATTAATGATCCTGAAACTAATAAAATGATCCAGGATCTTCAGTTAACCCTTAAATCATTAAATTACAAAAATAAAGAAATCAATAGTATTTTGCCAATTATTTACAAAGAAGTAGATCTCCTTGCTCAAAAAGAAGATAATTTATCATTTGAAAATTTATTGAAATTAGCTATGAATTATCTAGATAAGGATAGTAGTAATTTAGCTAGATGACGTAGTATCATAGAGTAAAAGAAATAAATTTTATGTCATTAGATACAGCTGAAAAACAGAAGCTAATTGAGACTCATCAAGTTCATCCAACTGATACAGGTTCAGCTGAAGTTCAAGTAGCAATGCTTTCAAAAAGAATATCGAAATTAAGTGACCACCTCCAAGTAAACATTCATGATTTCGCTTCAAGGCAAGGATTATTAAAAATGATTGGCAAAAGGAAAAGATTACTATCTTTCGTAAAAGAAAAAAACATTCAGAGATATCAAGATCTAATAAAGAAAATTGGAATCAGAGGATGATTTCAATTAATGAAAAAAAAGCAATCTAAAAAAAAGACACAATCCAAGAAGAAAAAAAATTATCAAGAGAAAACTGTGTTTGCTAATCTAGAAAAAGCATCTAGTACTGAAACTACACCAAAGAGATCATCAAGTGGGATACCTAAATATGTTGCAGATAGAATGGCAAGAAGAATATTTTTTACAGCAGGAATACCCACAATATTAGGGATGTCTGTTTTTGTTGTTAGCTATATTATAGTTTCAAGAAATATTGCTGAAATACCCCCTTCATCAACAATTGCAATTTCAGCATTGTTTTTTTTGTTAGGTATAGCAGGATTAAGTTTTGGAATATTATCAGCCAGTTGGGATAAAGAGCCTGGATCATTTTTTGGTATTGAAAATATTCCAATGAACATACAACGTGCAAAAGCTGCCTTCAAACCTGCAACTCAAAATTTCGAGGATAAAAGCTAAGCTAGTAAACTAAAGATTTCAAGTTAACTTGGAATGAATTTTCTTCTAATAATTTGCATGCTCCTTGTATATCTCCTATACAGAATTGATCACCAAATTTAACGTAGGTAACACTATTTTCATTTCTTACTGCAGCTAAAACTGGAATCTTAATTCCACATCTATCTTTATCTGGTTTAAATTTAGTTAAACAGTTTCTTAAAGTATTTTGTACTCTTACATCTGATGCTTGATAACTTTCAAGATTAATAATAAGCAATTTAAGATTATCTATTTCTCTGCAATCATCAATTATTAATTGAGTCTTATCACTTTTTTTATCTATTGTTCCCCACAACAATAATCTAGTATCAGTCAAAAGAAATTCGGACAATCTGACATAGGTTTTTGGAAAAACTATTGCTTCGCAACTTCCAGAAAGATCTTCAAGCTGAACTATAGCCATCCTATCTCCTTTTCTCGTTGTAATTTGCTTCAAATCAGGGATCATTCCAACTAAAGAGACTTTGGTTCTATCTTTTGTTTCTTCTAACTGCGAAATGCTTATAGGTGATACAAGTTTTGCTGGTTTAGTTAAGTGCTTTAGAGGATGGTCAGATAAGTAAAAGCCTAATAGCTGCTTTTCTAACTTTAATTTCTCAATAAGTGAATAATCTTCAACCTTAGATAATTGTGAATCTGAAAAAGCAACATTAGAAAATTCTTCTTTAGAGTCAAATAGATTACCTTGCCCTGATAATCTATCACGATTTCTTGAAGAGGCCCACTCAATAACATGTTCAAGATCTGACAATAACTGAGCTCTGTTATTATCATTTGAAAACTCATCTAGTGCTCCACAATGAATTAGAGATTCAAGACTTCTTTTGTTAAGAACATTAGAAGGTAAACGGTCGCACAAATCTGATAATGAATTAAAAGTTCCAAAACTTTTTCGGTTTTCAATTATATTTCTTATTGCAGAATCCCCTAAATTCTTAATTGCAGATAACCCGAATAAAATCTGATTATTCTTAATAGTGAAATCAACACCAGAAAAATTAATGCTCGGTGAAATAACTTCTATTCCCATAGAATAACAATTAGAAATATATCTTTGCATCTTATCGCTAGAGCCGGAATTTACGCTTAAAAGAGCTGCCATATATGCAACAGGAAAATGGGCTTTTAAAAATGCAGTTTGATAAGTTACAGCACCATAAGCAGTTGAGTGACTTTTGTTAAAGCAATATTCTGCAAATAAAACCATCTGATCAAAAAGATCATTTGCTAATTTTTCATTTACACCTTTCTTCATAGAACCATCTACAAAAATATTCCTATGCTTTACCATTTCAGAAACTTTCTTTTTCCCCATCGCTCTTCTAAGTAAATCAGCATCACCTAGAGAATAACCAGCTAGGTCTTGAGCAATTTTCATGATTTGTTCTTGGTAAACCATAATTCCATAGGTTTCAGTGAGAATTGACTTAATAAAAGGATGAGGGAAATCAATCTTTTCGTTCCCATTTTTTCGATTTATAAATTTAGGTATAAGGCCTGCATCAAGAGGACCAGGTCTATAAAGAGCCAGTATGGACGAAATATCCTCTAGAGAATTAGGTTTGAAATCCTTAACGACCTGTTTCATGCCGGAAGATTCAAGTTGAAAAATACCTTCAAGATCTCCTCTCCCGATAAGCTCAAAGGTTTTTCCATCATTTTGTGGTAACTCATCAATGTTTATTTTCCTTCCAGTAGATTGATTAATAAGAGAAACTGTCTTTTCAATCATCGTAAGATTCTTAAGACCCAAGAAATCCATTTTCAATAATCCAAGTGATTCGATATCGTCCATAGAATATTGGGTTATTATTTGTCCTTCATTATTTCTTTGAAGAGGTACAAGTTCGTCAAGAGGATCTGATGCGATAACAACTCCAGCAGCATGAACTCCATATGTTTTATTAGTTCCTTCAATTCTCAAAGCCAAATCAACCCATTTTTTAACCCTATTATCATTAATATATTTGTCTCTAAACTCTTGGCTAGGTGAATTCTTATCAATCATTTCATTTAATTTATAAGGTTTACCTCTTACAACCGGTATTAACTTAGCCAATTTATCTGCCTCTCCATATGGTATATCTAGAACCCTTGCAACATCTTTTAAAACAGCCTTAGAAGTCATCTTATTGAAAGTAATTATTTGCGCAACTTTATCCTCTCCATAACGATTAGTAACATAATCAATAACTTCGTTTCTCCTATCAATACAAAAGTCGGTGTCAATATCTGGCATTGACTTTCTTGCTGGATTTAAAAATCTCTCAAACAACAATCCATGCTCAACAGGATCTATATTTGTAATTTGAAGAGCATAAGCTACTAGTGAGCCTGCTGCAGAACCTCTACCTGGTCCTACAGGGATAGAGTTATCTCTAGCAAATTTGATGTAGTCCCAAACAACCAAAAAATAATCTGGGAAGCCCATATCTTTAATAATTTTTAATTCTGAAGATAGTCTTTTTTTATAATTCTCATCAACTTCTGTAAGATCACTTTTTTTAAGTCTTTTTAAAAGGCCGTTATTAGATAATTGTTTAAGGAAAGAAAATGAATCTGTATCTTCGTCAAGAGGGAATTTTGGCATTCTATAATTACCAAACAAATCAAATACTTCAATTTTTTGAGAAATTTCTACAGTATTGTTTACTGCCTCAATAATTGATTCATCATCAATATGATCTTTAAAAAGTTCAAGCATTTCATTTTCACTTTTAATATATTCTGTTCCGGTATATCTCAATCTTTTTTCATCACTTATTAGTTTGCCTGTTAATACACAAAGTAAAGCGTCATGTGCTTCAACATCCATACTTGATAAGTAGTGGGCATCGTTGGTGGCGATGACTTTTATTTGGTGCTTCTTCCCAATTTTTATTAATTCAACGTTAACGATTCTATCTTCAATAGAGCCGTGATCTTGTATTTCTAGATAAAAGTCATCTGCAAATAATTTTTTATACCAAAGAGCTATATCCTCTGCCACGTCTAATCTACCTTTTAAAATAGCCTGAGGTATCTCTCCACCAAGACAAGCTGTAGAAACTATCAGGCCATCACTATATTTGTTTAAAAGAGATTTATCAATACATGGTCTAGAAAAAATGCCTCGGCCTCTCATCCCATTTAGGTGACTAATTGTTGTCAACTTCACTAGATTCTTATAACCAGTATGATTTTTTGCTAAGACCACCAAATGATATCTTTTTTCTTTTTTTGGTTGAGGATCATCAATAGAACCATTAATCACGTACATTTCATTACCAATAATTGGTTTTATACCTTTCTCTTTACACTTCTTGACCAAATCAAGAACACCATACATAACTCCATGATCAGTAAGAGCTATCGATTCCATTCCAAGATCACAAGCTCTATCTACAATTTTTGAAATTTGACTGGCTCCATCAAGTAAGCTGTAGTCACTATGATTATGAAGCGGAATGAAAGCCATATTCAAATAATTTATATATATAAGATAGAGAAAATTTCTAAAAGATCTATACTTTGTGATTACAAATTAATTATTAATACAAATTTAAAATAAAGGTCTGTTTTTAATTATCTGAGCATCAATTTCAAAGATATTTGCGGCATTCAATATTTTATCTTCTTCTAGTACATTACCTATTAATTGTATTCCAATAGGTAATCCTTTAGTATCAAAACCACAAGGAATACTGATTGCTGGGAGGCCTGCTAAATTAGCAGGAACAGTTAATAGATCAGACAAATACATTGAAAGTGGATCATTGACAAAATCTCCCTTCAAAAAAGCAGTGGTTGGGCAAGTTGGAGTTAATAAAACATCTACTTTCTTAAAAGCATTATCAAAATCTTTTCTTATAAGTGTCCTAACTTTTTGTGCCTTCTTGTAATAGGCATCGCTGTATCCAGCTGACAAAGCATAAGTACCTATCAAAATTCTTCTTTGTACCTCATCTCCAAAACCTTCAGCTCTACTTTTTGAAGTCATATCTATAAGATTTGAACCTTCATTTGATCTGTAGCCATATTTAACTCCATCATATCTAGCTAAATTTGCTGAGGCTTCAGATGGTGCAATGACATAATATGTCGCAATTCCATCATTAAATCTAGGACATTCAATTTCTATAATTTCAGCACCTAAAGATTGAAATCTATCTACTCCAGAAAGAACAGATTCCTTAACTTCAGGATTAAGCCCTAGGTGATCAAAACATTCTTTAATGATTCCAATTTTTAAACCCTTTATAGATTTATTTAATTCAGTCAAATAATTTGGTACTGGCTTATCAAGACATGTTGAGTCAAAGGGGTCTTTACCAGATATTGAATAAAGAATTTCAGCCGCATCTGAGACAGTATTTGTAATTGGGCCAATTTGATCAAGAGAGCTAGCAAATGCTACAAGTCCCCATCTGCTAACTCTGCCATAAGTAGGTTTAAGACCTACGACGCCACAAAAAGAAGCTGGTTGTCTTATTGAGCCTCCTGTATCAGAACCTATAGCCGCTGCACAAAAACCAGCGGCAACTGAAGCAGCACTACCGCCTGAACTGCCTCCTGGCACTCTATTAATATCCCAAGGATTTGAAGTGACACCAAATACAGAAGTTTCCGTTGAACTTCCCATTGCAAATTCGTCTAAATTTGTTTTTCCTAAACAAATTCCCCCTGAAGACCATAATTTACTCGAAGCGGTGGATTCATAAGGCGCAACAAAGCCTTTGAGCATTTTACTTGCACAAGTTGTTGCCACTCCTTTGATGCAAATATTATCCTTTATTGCTATTGGCATACCCGCGAGAGGAGGCAGTTTTTCTTTATTTTGAATTAATTTATCAATGTTCTCTGCTTGCGCGATAGCATTATCTTTTGTAGTACAAATATAAGAGTTAATTTCAGGATCTTTATGATCTATTTTGTCAAAGATATCTTTAACTAATTCCTTAACAGAAGCATTATTGCTGGTAATTTCTTTTCTTAAAGAATTAAAATTCATTTCTTAATTTATTTCTTAAAATCAAAGTTTTCAAACAGTTAATGGTTCTTCTTTTTTGCAACGTACTAAACTGTATTTAATATTTTTAGACCCTTCATCAGAAAGATCTTTAATAAAAGAAGATATATTTTCTTTTAAACTACGTTTAGTTATAAATGGGCCAAACCAGTAAGTGTTACTAGGTTGATCTGTCTCAATTTTTGCCCACCAGGCTAAACCAAGTTTGTTTCCAAAGTTTCTAATCAATTTTTTTGGCCTGTTAAACCATCAATTCTTGTTAAATTCTATACAATTTTGTAGTGAAAATTCAATATATTTTTATTAATCATATTAATGTATTGAAACAACAACATTTTAGCTGTCTTTAAAAACAGTGATTATTAACAATAATAAATTATTTACCTGTCAAGTGAAATAGGGATATGGCGGCCGCCACAGAGGCATTTAAACTTGAAGTCTTACCTTTAAGAGAAATACTTAATATAAAATCGCATTTTTTCTGAGTAAGCAAAGAAATACCTTTATCTTCAGAGCCAACTACAACTACCAAAGGTGCTTTTTCTTGAAAATTTGAGATAGATATTTGACCATCTCCAGATAAACCTACAACAAGAAAACCATTTTTCTTAAGTTCATCAAGTGCTCTATTTAAGTTAACAACTCTACTTACATGAAGGTGTTCTAAGGCTCCTGCAGCTACCTTGGCGACTGTTCCTGTCAATCCTGCAGACCTTCTCTGAGGAATAATTACACCCTTACAATCAAATGCTTCAGCTGATCTTATAATCGCACCAACATTATGAGGATCAGTTATACCATCTAATGCTACTAATATAGGATTTGCACAATTTTGTTTAGAAAAATCGATTAATTGTCCTAGGGATATTGTTTTAGAGCATGCTAACTGCAATGCGACACCTTGATGTGAAGCACCATATGTCAATTGCGAAAGCCTGTTCCAAGAAACTTCTTCAATAAGAACTCCTTTTGATTTAAGATCCTTAAGCAAAATATAGAATTTGTCTGAAGAAAAAATTTCGGAGGTACACCAAATCCTATTAATCGCTCTATCACTACTAAGAGTCTCATAAACCGAATGTTTGCCCCATATCCAATCATCAAAATTTTTCTTATTAGTAAACTCTTGATGCTTATCTGAATTTTTATTAGGAAATTCTGTATTAGATTTAAATCTTGGATTTCTTCTTTTTAAAGACGAAAAAGTACTATTTTCATCATTTTTTTTTAAATTTTCAACTTTCTTATTTTTAGCAGAATTGTTCAAAAATCTATCATTTTTTTCTGAACGATTTGTATTTTTTGAGTAATAATCAAAATCTGAACTTTTTTTGTACTCTTTATTTTTTTTTCCGCTAAATTTATTTGAGGAGTTTTTCATTTATTCAATTCATTTGTAATTCTAAATATTCAAAAAGTGTTGATAATCTTTGAGGATCTTTTAAAAATAGCCAGCCAATAAGAGTTTCAAAACCAGTTGCTCTAGAATATATGGTAGGGTCTGAAGATTTGGGATATCTCTTTGTTTTATTTCTAGCACGTTTAATTAGATCCATTTCATTTGAATTTAATAAATGTTCAATTTGACTTAATGATTTTGACTGAGATTTTGCTTTTACTTCGTTTACTACAGATAAATGGAGATCTTTTGATTTTAAAGGGAAATGAACATGCCTTAGTCGTTGGTGAAGCTCCCATACCGAATCTCCAAGCCAGGCAAGTTGAATAACACCTATATCCTCAGGAGATCCATATGGAACCAAATTTTGAATCCAATAATTCAATTCTTTAAATAATTTAATGCATCTTCAAGGCTTGACTTCAAGTTAAGAAAATCCCCTAAACGAACAAGTTTAATTGTTTGGGCCACTCTCGAATTGCCAACGACAGAGAACCCAAGTTTCGACTTTTTGCATTCTTTTGCAGTTTGAACAAGTGCTCCAAGACCCGAGGAATCTAAAAAATCAATTTTTGTTAGATCAATAACGAATGGATGATCATTTTTTAAATTATTAGTAACAAAAGTCTTAAATTGTTTTTCTGAGAAAGCATCAAGTTGGCCTTTAAAAGTAAAAACCATAATGTTTGTTTTAACCTCTAGGTTTCCTCTTAAAGAAACGGTTAACTTCTGGAAATCTTCTATGATCTAATACCTCCAAAAAATTAATATATCAAATGTAATTATCAAATCAAAAGAAAACAATATGTCAACATCTTTCTAACATTAGAGAAACAAATTTTTTAAATAAATAATCTGAATCATGTGGGCCAGGCCCTGCTTCTGGATGATATTGCACACTAAATATAGGCTTATTATAAACCTCTAGGCCAGCTACAGTATTATCATTGAGATTATAGTGGGTAATTCTAACTATGTCCTTTGAAAGAGAATTGGGATCAAGAGCAAAACCATGATTCTGACTAGTTATCTCAATTTTATTATTTTCACCACAAGGATGATTTAAACCACGATGTCCAAAAGGTAATTTATAAGTTGCACCTCCTAATGCTAATCCAAATATTTGGTGGCCGAGGCAAATTCCAAACATAGGTATTTCACCATATTCAATGAGTGATTTTGCTAAGTCTATACCTTCAGAAACAGAAGAAGGATCGCCTGGACCATTTGAGAAAAATATACCATCTGGCTTGTTAGACAGAACATCATCTAGAGAAGATCGAGAAGGTAAAACCAAAACTTCACAGCCATGGGATACAAGTCTATTTAGAATTGAATTTTTAATTCCAAAATCAATTGCTACTATTTTTAACTTTTTAGAAGATTCTTCATATCTTTTTCTTAAATCAAAAATTGTTTGCGTATGACTTTTCCATAAATATTGTTGCTTTGTTGAAACAACATTTGATAAATTTAAACCCTCCATCTTTGGGGTATCACAAATTATCTTTAAACAACTTTCATCAGTTTTATCTAAAGAGGTAATAACTCCATTCATCGCGCCACTAGATCTTAAAATTTTAACAAGAGCCCTCGTATCAATTCCATATAAACCTATGATATTTTTCTCAACTAACCATTGATTAAAATTCTTTTTAGATCTCCAATTGCTGCTATTAGATGAAAAATTTCTAACAATTATACCTTTAACATTGATATTAGATTCTGAATCTTCAAAATTAATTCCAGTATTTCCAATCTCTGGATAAGTGAATGTTAATAGCTGTCCATAATAACTTGGATCAGTAATAACTTCTTGATATCCGGTCATTCCCGTATTAAAAACTATTTCACCAATAGCTGTACCAGAAGCACCAAAAAAGAAACCTGGAAAAACAATTCCATTACTTAAAACTAATTTCGCGTTTTTCTTATATTGATTAATCATCAATTTGAAATTAACTAATTTGCGGATAAATAATTTTTTAAAAGTAAAAACTTCTTCCAAGGATCTCCTTGATTAATAGAAAATAAAGCTTTATTAAATCCTTCATTTAAATCATCCTCAATTCCTGCTGCCCAAAGCACTAAAGCAGTGTTCAAGGCAACTACATAAATATGACATTTTTGTCCAGAACCATTTAAAACAGACTTTAATATTTCCTCGTTAGATTCAATATCAGAAACTACAAGTTTTTCGTTAGAGATATTTTCATGATTAAAATCTGAAATATTTACTTCTGAAAACCGTAATTCACCATTTTCAACAAATACTAATTTATTTTCTCCTTGAAGCGAAGCTTCATCAAGGCCGCCAGAACCATGAACGACTACTGCTCTATTCATTCCCATTTTCAAAAGCGCGCTTCCCATAGGTTTTAAAAGTCCCTCAGAAGCAACACCCAAAACTTGCGCATTAGGTCTTAAAGGATTTACTAATGGTCCAAGTTGATTAAATACTGTCCTTATTCCAAGGGTCTTTCTTAATGGAGCAAGTTTTATTAAAGATTTATGCCAAACAGGTGCGAACAAAAAAGTTATTCCAATTTTACTTACGGCTGTGATTACTCTTTCTAATGAACAATTTAAATCCAAGCCAAGATTCGACAAAACATCAGCAGAGCCAACTTTCCCACTAGCACTTTTATTTCCGTGTTTTGCAATTTTTACCCCACAAGATGCAGCTACAAATGCTACTGCAGTTGAAATATTAAAAGTATTAGCTCCATCTCCCCCTGTTCCACAAGTATCTACCAAATACAAATTTGGTCTTGCTACTGGCAATTCGCAAACATTTAAAAGTTCTTCCGCCATAGAACTTAGTTCGACGCCTGTAGAGCTTTTAGCTCTCAAAGCACTCAAAAAAGCTCCGGTTTCAACATCTGAAATTTCATCATTAAGCCATCTTTGCATTAAGGATCTAGAAGTTAATTCATCAAGGTCCCTTCCACTTAACAAATTATTAAGGATTTCAGCGTTTGATAGACTATAAGACATTTTTTTATGGAAGAAAAATTATGCAGATAAAATTCAATTTGAGGTATCAAAACCTGAGCCAACTAAATCTTTATTTGTATTAGAAGGCCTGAAGCTTTTTGACCAAATATTTTTTGTTTTTGAAAAAAGTTTATCTTTAGTGATCTTCCAAAAATTTAAAATTTTTTCAATATCGTTTTTAATTTCAATTTCTCCAGGGAAATTAGAATAACGATTTATTAATCTAGCTAAATTTATATAGTCAAGATCTTCTGGTATTTTTTTAGTGATAAGGGAATCTATAATGCTCTTGTCTGTTTCATGTAATGGATGCGTTTGCTCGTTACCCATAAATAAATACTAAATCATTTATAAAATTAGCTCACATATTCAAAAATGAAACATTATCTTAATCATATCGGCAAAATAAAATGAAAAATTTAAAAATAAAAGTTATATTTAAATACCTTAGACCTTACAAGAAAGAATTTTTATATGGAGCTTTAGCTCTCTTAATAGTAAATATACTAAGTGTTGTAATACCCTTAGAAGTAAAAAATATAATTGACCAATTACAAAATGGGTTTTCTTCGGATTTTGTTATTTCTAAATCTTTATGGTTAATATTTTTAGCAACTTGTATGGGTTTAATAAGATTATTTTCAAGACAGATTGTCTTCGGCATAGGTAGAAAAGTAGAAGTAAACCTTCGTCAAAAACTTTTTGACCATTTACTTATTCAAGATCCAGAATGGATTCAAAAAAAAGGTAGTGGAGACATTATTAGTAGAGCTACAAGCGATGTTGAAAACATAAGAAGACTTTTAGGTTTTACAGTTTTAAGCTTGTGCAATATTGTCCTAGCTTATTCATTCACAATTCCTTCAATGTTTTCGATTAATAAAATATTAACAATATCAGCTTTAATGATATTTCCATTAATCCTCGGAATTGTAAGTCTATTTGGCGGCAGAATGGTTAAACAAAGAAAAGCTCAACAAGAATCATTATCAAAACTTAGTGATTTAATACAAGAAGATCTATCAGGTATAAGCGCCATTAAAATTTATGCCCAAGAGAATGCTGAGAAAAAAGAATTTGACACATATAATAATCAATATCGAAATTCAGCGATAAAACTCGCAAGAACAGCGAGTACCCTATTCCCTTTGTTACAAGGGATTTCCTCAATTTCATTATTGATTTTATTATCATTAGGAACTTTCCAATTAGAGAGTGGATTTATATCAATAGGTGGTTTAGTAGCTTTAATTCTTTACGTAGAAAGACTTGTCTTCCCAACAGCTTTATTAGGTTTTACCTTAAATACTTTTCAACTTGGTCAAGTAAGTTTAGATCGTGTGGAAGAAATTTTTCAGAACAACCCAAATATTGTAGATAGAGCAGAAACTAAATTTTTAAAAAGAAAGGTTAAAGGATTCTTAGAAGCAAAAAATTTAACCATAAAGTATACAGGATCAAAATTTAATTCATTAAATAATCTCAATTTTAAAATTTATCCTGGAGAACTTATTGCAATAGTTGGCCCCGTAGGTTGCGGCAAGACAACACTAGCAAAGTCTCTAGGACGGACTATTGAAATTCCAGACAATCAATTATTTTTAGATGAAATTGATATAAAAACTTTAAAATTAAGTGATCTCAGAAAAAATATTTCAATCGTTCCTCAAGAAGCATTCTTATTTACTTCTACAATTTCAGAAAACCTAAGTTTTGGAGAACCCAAAGCTTCTAAATACTTAGTTAAAGAAAGTGCTACAAAAGCTGGATTAATTGATGATATCAATAGTTTTCCACAAAGGTTTAAAACTATTGTTGGTGAAAGAGGTATTACATTAAGTGGTGGACAAAGGCAAAGAACAGCACTAGGAAGAGCACTACTTGTTAATTCTCCTATTGTTGTTCTTGATGATGCTTTAGCAAGCGTAGATAATAAAACAGCATCAAGAATAATAGAAGAAATGAGTGAGAGAAGTAATAAAACAATCATAATGATTAGTCACCAACTTTCTGTTGCAGCTACCTGTGATAGGGTTTTAGTAATGGATAAAGGAGAAATAGTACAAGAAGGGGCTCATAAAGATTTATTAAAAGTAAATGGGCTATATAAACAACTTTGGGAGAGAGAACTAGCTAACAGAATTGTTAAGAGCTAAAAGTAATTTTTTTTACTTATAATGAATAAATTTAAATTATGTTTAAATTTCTGAAAAAAATTATGAATATTGAAGAGGTGAATTTAACTAATGATGCTTATTCATTACATAGAATATTAAAAACAGATATCAAAAAAGATCCTAATGTAGACGAAGATGAAATAATTTTTGGGTGTGGTTGTTTCTGGGGAGCTGAAAAATGTTTTTGGAAACTTCCTGGAGTTGTCACAACTTCTGTAGGTTATGCTGGAGGTGAAAAAAACAATCCAACTTATTATGAAGTATGTTCCGGCTTAACTGGTCATTCAGAAGTTGTAAGAGTTATATGGGATAAAAGGGAAATAGATGTAAGTGATTTATTAAAAATGTTTTGGGAATGTCATGACCCTACTCAAAAAAACAGACAAGGTAATGATATGGGAACCCAATATAGATCAGCAATATATTACAAAAATGAAAATAATATAAAAACCATACTAGCCAGTAAGGAACAATATCAAACGGAACTAAGCAAAAATAATCTTAATTTAATTGAAACGGAAATAAAAATGATTAATTCATATTTTTATGCGGAACAATACCATCAACAATATCTTGCATCAGCTGGAAGCAGGCAGTATTGTTCAGCTTCACCTACAAAAATAAAGTTAGGAGTTTTTACTGGAAGCAACTACAAATTAGAAGACCATATATGGGAAAACTTTAATTGGGAAGTTGACAAGTGTGTATTGAGATCTAATAACAATCCTATAAAGAATAACATTTAAATCAATCTAATCTTTATAGTAAAGAAACGGGGCGTAGCGCAGTTTGGTAGCGCACCACTTTGGGGTAGTGGGGGTCGTGGGTTCAAATCCCGCCGTTCCGATTATTTATCGTCTTCATTTATAAGCGATTTGTATAGTTTATATGAACTTATGCCTACTGCTATAAATGTAAAAGAAGAAAAAAAAGCTAAAACCAATATAGTTAGATTTGAAACTTCCACTTCACCTAATTGGAAAGATATAAAAATGTTCATTAGAAAGAATATTTTTTAAAACCTTAACACAATTGCAAAAAATTTTATTTCATCCAATTATAAATTCAAAAGAATTACCATACCAAAAATTACTCTATAGATGATAAATATTTTCAACCCATTTGATGAAAAATACTTTAATAAGAAATCTATTGCTAATAAAGAGGACAAAAATGTAGTAATAAGACCAACAAAAAGAGGTAAAAAACCTAATGCAAAAAAATCATTAAAAGAAGAAATAAACTCAACAATCGCAGCCAGAGAAATAGCTGGCATCCCTAAAAGAAAAGAAAATTTCGCAGCATCGCCTCTTTCCCATCCTGATATTAAAGCACTAGAAATAGTGACACCCGATCTTGAAACACCAGGAAAAATTGCAAATGCTTGAAAGAAACCTATCAAAAAGCTATTTGAATAATTATGGTTTTTAATATTAATAGAACCTCTTCTCGAACTATCTGCCATGTACATAAAAAAAGCCATTAGAAATGAGACCAATGCTATTGATAAATTTGAACGAAGAACGTTTTCAAAAAAAGAAGGGATCAATATTTTTATACTCCCACCAAGCAAAACAATAGGTATAGTACCAATCAAAATAGACCTTAATAATCTTTCATGTAAGAGATATTCAAGAAATTTTTTGGAAGATTGACTTCTGAAATTAAAAAAATCATTCCTAAAATACCAAGCTATGGCTAGAACACTTCCAAGTTGAATAGTAGCGGACAAAGATGCTCCAGGATCATCAATCCCAAAAAAAAGAGATATAACTTTTAAATGAGCTGTACTACTTACAGGGATAAATTCAGTCAAACCTTGAATTAATCCATATAAAACAAATTTTAAATATTCCAAAAATTATTAAATTACCTAATTAATTAATAGCAATTTACATTTAAAAATTAAAAGCTAGTATAGAAAAATGAAAAAAAAATCTATTTTAATATTATTTTTTCTCTTTTCTTTAATCTTTTCTGGTTCTGCGAAAGCTAACTATTGGTTAATAATTGGAACTTATAGACAAGGGCCTGGAGGAAGGCCAGAGGTTAGTGGAATAACAAGTCCCTCCTTACATTCTATTCCAATGAAAGATTTAGATACTTGTAATAAGGCAGGAAAAAAAATTACTAATGAAATATACAAACCAGTTTGGCAATTTGATAGTAGATGGACCTGTGTATTTAGAGGTGATTAGTAGAAAAGTTACCTTTTAACATCGTGGGCACAACCATCTCCTTTATAGTTTTCACTCTCGTAAAAATCATTTTTTGTCCCAAAATAAACTGTTAATAAAACGAAAGGTAGGCTTAATATAAATAAAATAGTTGTTAAATCCATAGTGTTAACTTATTCAATAAGGTTATGAAAAATTACAATTCATTTATTAACTCATGTTTAATAATCTGTGGGTCCTTTGATACCAAGATAGAAGAAGGCTCCTAAACCAACTAAAAGTAAAACTCCAGCGATAGCTGCAGAAGGAACGAAACCTCCTATTGCAAAGGAAGAAAAATAATTCATCTATAAAACTTAAACTAAAACTAGTTTGATAATATCAATAAAAACTAGGTATTTGTAAAAAATTTTGACTCGAAGACAATTAGATAATATCTGTTCTATGCCACCAAAGTCGAATCTTCGTTATCAGCAGAAATTCTTATTCTCTCTTCCAACTTAGGGCCATATAATTCATTTCCCCAGATTTCAACTCTTGAATCATTTGGGGCCATAAAAGTAAGAATGTCAGTTGGGAATAAAACTCTTTCTAAGAAAAAATTTGATGGACCAATACATCTCAAGACAACCATCCTACAGCCTTCATTTTTGTAAGAAAACTCAACCATCCCTAATTAACAAAATATTAATAATTAAACACTATTGTGAGCTAAAAAAAATGTATAAAAAATTACTGAAAAAAAAGAAATTTAGAAAATACTAGCCATTCAATCCAGCCTCAATTAAATTTCTTTCTTGATCAATTAATAAAAGGGCGTAGGATTTTATAACATCAAAGCTTTTATGAGGAATTGAGACATTAAGCATTCTCAAGAAATTAGATAATTTTTCATCTATAAGGGCATTACCTTTCTGTAAAAACATTTCTTTTTCCTGATTTGTTTTCCATCTATTCATATATTCAATCTTCAATGGCTTTAAGTGCCAAATATTGTCTATTAAGGTCCAAATATCTAAATATTCGTTTAGGCTATCTTGAATTTTTAATACATAAGATGATTCATCAAGACTCAAATTTGTTGTATTTATGGGTCGATCATTTATGTCAATAGAATAAGGTTTTATTCCCAAAAACCATCCCTCAAGAATTAATAAATCAGGATTATCTAATCTCCAATGAGATCTATCTCCTAAACCATTTCTTAAAGATTTATCGAAAACTGGTACATTTAATTCTCCATTTATCTTCCAATTTAATAATTTCTCATGCATTAATTTTACTGAGTGACTTCCAGGAAACCCTCTTGAAACATTCCAAGGATTATTCTTAATTGCTAATTTCATTTCATTTGACGGGAGATAAAAGTCGTCAATTGAAATAACTGCAATTTTGAAGTTTAATTTTAACGATATAGCTTCGAGCCAATTACCTAGAGTTGTTTTACCTGTGCCAGGCAGAGCTGAGATTCCAATAATTTTTCTATCAGAAAAATTATTTTGAAATTTATAAGCCTGAGATAAAAGAGGTAAAGCCAAACCCCAAATCCAATCATCATTTACTTTATTGTTCCAATATTTATCAATTGAAAGAATGTTTCTTTTATTATTCCAAAAATTGAACCAATCATCTAAGGATTCCCAACCAATATCAATAATTAATTTTTCAAATTTATCAAGAGGAAAATTAATATCTAAATCTTTCATCTTTCTAACTTAGTTCTCGCTTATTTATTAATTTATTGATTTCATTTTTCCAACCATATCCATTTGGTTCAGAAGCCAAAGTAAACTCCAAATCTTTTAATTGATCTAGTAATTTTAAGTTAGGTCCATCTATTCCAGGAATAACAATTTTAATATCTGAATTTAAAAGTAGAGGCAAATCATTTGGAGAATCTCCTAAACCTATAATTTCGATATTATGAACATTTGAATATTCTTTAAGCGCATTTATTGCTTTCCCTTTATTCGATTTTGTAGATAATAAGTGACTCATTCTATTCCCCTTAAATATATCAACATTTAATTTTTTACAACAGATATTAATTTTCTCTTCTAAATAACTTGGCGGATTTAAAAAAGGCATACTCCAGTATCTATCACGCATTAAGATCAATGAGTTGCCTTCTAAACCTGTAAGCTGCGTGGCTTCTTGATCAGTGAGATTATTAAGAGGAGTAAGTTTATAATCAATTTCTTTAGAAATAAAATTTAAGATTTCTTCAAGAGATTCGTATTTTATTCCAAGAATAATTTCTCCATTTACTCTATTAAGAGATTCACCATATATTGCCGCACCATTCTCAACTATATAAGGATCCGTCAAGTTAAGTTCCTTTCTAATAACTTTTACTTCAGAAGCGGTTTTGCTTGTACAAAGAATTACGGGTATAGATAATTTTTGTAGTTTTTTTATAGTTTCTTTAGCAGGTGACAAATCATATGAGTGATCCATTAAAGTTCCATCTACATCACTTACTACCCAAATAGAAGAATTTTCTATCATTTTTTATAAAGCACTAAGCCAAATTACTTGAAAAGGATCAAGAATAATATTTTTGCAATTGTATTTAGTGGATGTTAAAAAATCATGGGTATTGAAATCATTATCAATTATTTTTGGTAGATCATTATCATTCAATTGATAATTAATTTTATTTTCAGTCATATTATGGATTGCAAAAACAGATTCAGGACCTTTACCTCTTTTGATTACAACAATATCACTTCTACCTTTAGACAAACATTTCATTTGTGAACAAGGGTGAAATTGCTTTAATTCTGATCGGACATTCATAGCATTACGAAGATATTTTAAGTTTTTATTAGCATTAGATTCAGGATTATTTAAAACAGCTGAAAGATTTTCTGATTTAAACTTTTCTCTGTTTAGATCTCTTCTTTGACCTGTCATAGAAAAGCTTTTGATATCATTTTCTGAAGCTAGTAATGCTGGTAAATAAAATGCAGGGACCCCTTTCAGAGCCATTACTAATAATTGACTCAAAATAAATCTCTCATATTGAAATCTTTTAGCATCTCTACTTGAGTCTTCCATTGCACTCCACCAACTAATATTCAATTCATATGGTTTATCATCACCATTTGATAAACGTCTATGACTTACTAATCCGCCTCTTTTCTCACAATTGATTAATAAATCCTTAATTCTTTGCTCATTCATTAAACCCTCAAGAGCTCTAAGCCCAACACCATCGTGCGATGCAGTGAAATTAAATAAAGTAGTATCTTCAGGTAATATGGGCCAATCAAAAATCCATGAGTTTAGAATATCAGCTCTTGAAGAAATAATTGCCTCTAGGAGAAGAGGAGGCAATGGGAAATTATATGCCATATGGGCTTCATCATCAGGAATGAGATAAGATAGATTTTCCTTCTGCGGAACATTGGTTTCTGTTATTAAAACGCCATCATCAAGAAGATTATTTAAAAGAACTCTTAAGAGTTTCACAATTGAATGTGCTTTAGGTAAATGTAAGCATGTAGTGCCTGATTCCTTCCAAATAAAACCTACAGCATCAAGCCTTAACCATTTAATTCCATTAGCTAAATAAGTAGTAATTAAACTTAAGAACTCAAGAGTCATTTTAGGATTATGCCAATTCAAATCAATTTGATCTGGCCCAAAAGTTGTCCAAACTTGTTTAGGACCATCATCAGTATTTATTTGAGAAAACAAAGAGGAACTTCTAGGCCTAACTACATTTGACCAATCAAGATTTTGTTTCGGTGAAAAAACATTTGATATACCTGGTTCTTGGGATTTAATAAATTGTTGAACCCATGAATGAGATGATGAGACATGGTTTAGTACTAAATCAGCCATCAAATCATGATTTTTAGAAATACTTTTGAGATCATCCCAACCACCAAATTTTTCTTCTAGGGAATCATAACTTGAAACTGCGAAACCTCCATCGCTTGTGGATTTCAGAAAAGGAAGAATATGTACAACTTTAGAAAGACTGCCAAAATGTTTACTTAACAACTTCCTAAGAGTTATTAATGTTGCCTCGCCATTTTTATAAATACTATCTGCATAAGTTATCAAAACTGAATGAGATTCATTCCACCTTTCCTTATCTCTTATTTCTTCATAAGCAGATTTCTCTGAGAAATCATCTAAAATCTGTAATAATTGGTTTGAAATAAAATTAATTTCTTCTGTAGTATGATTTGAATAAATTGTTTTTAACAATTTATCAATTTTTAATCTATCTAATTTTTTCTCTGAATCAATTTGCTTCACTTTGAAAAAATCATCGAAGTATTAATACCATTCTGCACATCAATTAGAAAATGGACTTTCAACAAGGTTTAATCACAACAATACATGAATATGGAGTTACAGGAAATTTACTTAAAGAATTAAACAAAAGTCTTAAAAGAAGATCAACTAGCATTTTAATACCTTGCTTATATGAAGAGTTTGAACGTCCAGCATTAAAAGATATAAGAGAAGTTTTAAAAAACCTTACAGGCTTAAATGAATTAGTAATCGCTCTCTCAGCAAAAACTATTGAGCAAGTTAAGGCAGCAAAATCATTTTTTGACTCAATGCCATTTCCAGTTCACGTTCAATGGACTAATTCTCCCTCTGTAATTGAGCTATTAAAAAGCCAAGAAAAAAATGGATTAGAACTTTTAGGAACTCCAGGTAAAGGATGGGCTGTATGGCAAGGCATAGGTGTTGCGACTAGAAAATCAGAAGTTGTTGCTCTTTTTGATGCTGATATAAGAACTTTTAGCCCTTTATATCCTTCAAGAATGATACTTCCACTTCTGGATGAATCATATGGAATATCATATGTAAAAGCTTTTTACAGTAGATTATCTTTAGAAACAAATCAATTGCAAGGTAGAGCAACAAGATTATTCGTTGGTCCTTTATTAGCAAGTCTTGAGCAGTTAGTTGGTAAAGGTCCATTTTTACAATATCTTCAATCATTTAGATATCCATTAGCAGGTGAGTTTGCTTTTACTAAAGACCTTGCTATGAATTTAAGAATACCTTGTGACTGGGGTTTAGAGATAGGTTTATTATCAGAGGTATATAGAAACGTAAGGACCTCCAAAATAGCCCAGGTTGACCTTGGTTTATTTGATCATAAACATAAGAATATTGGAGATTCTTCTAAGGAAGGATTGCAAAAAATGTGTACAGAAATACTTTCAAGTGTTTTAAGAGGTCTCATGGAACATCAAGCCGAGACCTTAACAAGCACTCAACTAGCAACTTTAGAAGTTCTCTACAAAAGAGTTGGAGAAGATCGGGTAAAACAATTTGGATTAGATTCAGCAGTTAATCAACTTCCATACGATAGGCACGAAGAAGAATTATCAGTACAAAAGTTTGCGAAACTATTAAGACCTGCTACAGAAGATTATCTGGCTTGTCCTACGACACTTCAATTACCAAGTTGGTCAAGAGTTCTATCATGTGAGAACAAACTGCAAGAAGATTTAGCTATTGCGGGGTCAAAAGACATAAAGATAAGTGAAAAAGAATTAATTAAAAACTTCTAAAGCAAAAAATATCTTTGAGCCATTGGGACTTCATCAAGTGGTTCACAAGTAAGAAGTTCTCCATCAGAAAAAACTTCATAAGTTTGAGGATCAACTGAAATATTTGGTAGTTTACTATTAAGTTTTAAGTTTGATTTATTTATATTTCTGGTATTTTCTACGGCAATACATTTTTTTTGTAAGCCTAATTTATTTGGAATATTTTGTTCAATTGAATATTTACTTAAAAAGGTAAAAGAACTCTTAATTAGAGATTGGCCAAAACTTGCAAACATTGGTCGACCATGTACAGGACCTGGAGTAGGAATTGAAGCATTTGCATCACCCATTTGGGACCAAACTATAGATCCTCCTTTAACAACTAATTCAGGCTTTACCGCAAAAAAGGAAGGTTTCCACAATGCCAAATCCGCAATTTTACCCTTTTCTATAGACCCAACATGTTTATCAATACCATGAGCTATTGCAGGATTAATTGTGACTTTAGAAATATATCTCTTTACTCTATAATTATCGTTTCTATCGGAATCCTGCGATAGCGGTCCCCTTTGGACCTTCATTTTATGTGCGGTTTGAAAAGTTCTTGTAATTACTTCACCAACTCTTCCCATAGCTTGAGAATCACTAGCAATAATTGAAAAGGCACCTACATCATGCAAGATATCCTCAGCTGCAATAGTCTCTCTTCTGATCCTTGATTCAGCGAATGCAATGTCTTCTGGGATTTTAGAATCTAAATGATGACAAACCATTAACATGTCAAGATGTTCTTCTAATGTGTTCCTTGTATAAGGTCTTGTTGGATTTGTACTACTAGGAAGAACATTTTTTTCTCCACAGATTTTTATAATGTCTGGAGCATGACCTCCACCTGCTCCTTCGGTATGAAAAGTATGAATAGTTCTTCCTGCAATGGCGTTAATAGTATCTTCGACAAAGCCTGCCTCATTCAAAGTATCAGTATGAATACATACTTGTACGTCAAAATTATCTGCAACATTTAGACAAGAATTTATGGTAGAAGGAGTGGTTCCCCAATCCTCATGAAGCTTCAATCCACATGCACCAGCCTCAACCTGATCAATAAGATTGCTCTCGGTTGTTGAGTTTCCTTTTCCAAAAAAACCTAAATTCATGGGAAATGCTTCTGCAGATTGAAGCATTCTTGAAATATGAAAAGAACCCGGAGTACAAGTAGTAGCATTTGTGCCAGTTGCAGGTCCAGTTCCTCCTCCCAACATGGTTGTAATTCCAGACGCTAGTGCTGTCTCAATTTGTTGGGGACAGATAAAGTGAATATGGGTATCTATTGAACCTGCAGTAAGAATATGCCCCTCTCCAGCTATTACTTCTGTTGATGCACCAATAACAATATCAACATTATCCTGGATATCAGGATTGCCAGCCTTACCAATTTCAAAAATCATTCCTTCTTTTATGCCAACATCAGCCTTAATTATTCCCCACCAATCTACAATCAAAGCATTAGTTATTACGGTATCTACAGCTCCATCAGATCTTCTTACTTGAGACTGTCCCATCCCATCTCGAATAACTTTACCTCCACCAAATTTAACTTCATCTCCGTATGTAGTTAAATCCTTTTCTACTTCTATAAAAAGTTCGGTATCAGCGAGCCTTACTCTATCTCCGGTAGTGGGTCCGTAAGTTTGAGCATAAGTTTTTCTATCAATTTTATAAGACATAATTTTAACTATCTAAAGAACCATTAACTATTGAATTAAAACCATATGCATTTCTTAAACCTGAAAATGGCACTAATTTGACATCTGTTGTATCACCCGGTTCAAATCTAACTGCCGTTCCTGCAGGAATGTCGAGACGCATACCATGTGTTATTTCTCGATCAAAAATTAAAGCCTTGTTTGCTTCATAAAAATGATAATGAGATCCAACTTGCACAGGTCTATCTCCAGAATTAGAAACCGTTACTGTTTTAACTTGCTTACTAAGATTTAGTTCGATTTCACCTTGTTCAGGAATTATTTCGCCAGGAATTAAATTACTCATAACTAATTAATCGGATTGTGAATAGTAACTAATTTAGTCCCATCGGGGAAAACCGCTTCTATTTGAACTTCATCTACCATTTCAGGAATGCCCTCCATAACTTGTGATTTTGAAAGCCAGGTAGTTCCCTCTGACATTAATTGACTTACACTTTTACCATCTCGTGCTCCTTCAAGAACTTGAAAACTTAAAAAAGCAATAGTTTCAGGATAATTAAGCTTAAGACCTCTACTAAGCCTTCTTTCAGCTAAGAGTGCAGCAGAAAAAATCAATAATTTATCCTTTTCTTGAGGTGAAAGATGCATAATAAAAAATTAATCTATAAATTCTTAAAAAAGGTTCTTTCTGAACATAATTAATAATTCATAGTATCTTGTAAAGGCCATACACCTTGATATTTTGGCTCACAAAATCCACAAACAGACCTAATTTGTTTCCAAATACAAAAAAAACATTTTCTAGCATCTTGAGAAGAACTTCCTAGGAATCTTACAGAGATTCCATTTTCAAGGATTCCAATAGATAAATTATTATCAGTTTCATTGAAAATCTTTTTTATATTTCCCACAAGATTATTTATTTTTGACGTAGAAAAATCTTTTTCGCAAATCCAAATTAATGATCCAAAAACAGGCATGTAATCCATACCTGACTTGGCCGCATAACTTGCCTTAGATAATTCAATTTGATCAACATATTCCCAATCATCATATAAATCATTATTTCTCAAAATTTCTAATTTAGACCTAAAAACTCCACTCTCAATAGATTCTCCAGAAGAAGATCTTCCAAGTCTTATTAAATCAGTAAATAAAAAACTTGAAGTTTCTGAAATAGATACTTTAAACTTTTGCTCATATAAACCATTTGCAAAGATAATTGTTTCTTGAGGGAGATATTCCAAATGAGAATTATCAAGAATATTTATGAGATTTTTTTGCTTTGAAAAAGTTCCTTTTGGATTGACTTTTGATATCCCAACTGATCCATATACTTTCTGAGCTGAAGAAGTAGTCAACAATACCTTAGAGTTTTTTTCAAGATTTACCTCAAACTCAAGTAAATCGCCGCCAACCAATCCCCCTGCAGTATGAAGAACAGGTAAAATGCACCTACCCTCCTGATCATGAGTAGACTTTAATAACTTGTAAGGAGAAGTTGATTTAGATTTAAATATTGTTTTATCAACATTTCCTAAACTTGCTTTATTATTGAAAAAATTTAAGAAACAATTACCTTCCCAAGAAGTTTTAATCATAAATTGTTTTCTTTAATTACTAAATTAAAGTAACCAAAAATTTTGATTATGAGAATGAATAAACAAATTGTTGTAACTGATTGGATTAAGGAAAAACCGAAATTAGGTTCATTTTTAAAACTTACCTTAAGTTCAGATGAAAGAAGAATATTACGAGGTAAAAGATTATCCGATTGTGATCAAGAAATAATCTTACAATTACCTAGAGAGGGCAAATTAAATGATGGAGATATTCTTTCAACTAATGAGTCCAATTTTTATGTAGAGATAATTGCTAAAACAGAACATTTACTTGAAATAAGTTCAAATTCTAAAATTGAACTTATTAAAACTGCTTATCATCTAGGAAATAGGCATGTAGAAGTAGAAATTGAAGAAGACATTCTTCTAACAAAAAGTGATTACGTAATTGAAAATATGCTTAAAAATTTTAATGTTGATATAGAAAATACCCAGAAAAAATTTTTTCCGGAAAGAGGTGCCCATAGTCATGAGTAAAAGTCATTTATTAAAATATTTATTAATAAGCCCTAACTTACCAGTTGGAGGATTTTGTTATTCCGAGGGATTGGAGAATTACCTAAATACTAAAGATTTAAAAGACTCAAATTCGGTAAAAGAATTAATCATAAGTGAACTAGAAATTGGCCAGATCAGACTAGATGCTAGACTATTATTAGATTTTTTTGATATTTTTAACGAGTTAAACGACGGCAAAAATTTAAAAAGTAATTTGCAAAAGTTATTGAGTTTAGATAAGTGGATCCTCTCATCAAAAGACTCTGTAGAAATGAGAGAACAACAAATACAAATGGCAAAATCTCTATTTGATCTAAACAAAGAATTTGGATTTGAATATCTATATAAAAAAAATAAAAAAAACTCCTGGCCCTTTGCGTGGAGTTGGGCTTGTTATTGTTTTGAAATTACTAAGTTAGAAATGGTTGAAAATTTTTTCTACTCATGGAGTGCAAACCAACTTAGTGCGGCATTGAGAATTATTCCTATTGGTTCAACAAAAGCACAATTAATTCAGAGAGATTTATTAGCAATAATTTCAAAAGTTTCTAAAGAAATTATGGACAAAGAAATTAATGACATCTATTTTGGCAATGTAGGTTTAGCTATGGCACAACAAAATCATAATGACCTTTATACAAAACTTTTTAGAAATTAATTTATGAGCAGCAAATTGAGAGTAGGAGTTGCTGGGCCTGTAGGCTCAGGAAAAACTGCATTAGTAGAGAATTTATGCTTAAGCCTAAAAAAAAATTATGAGATAGCAGTTGTCACCAATGATATTTACACAAAAGAAGATGCTAACTTTCTTATAAATAAAAGAGTTTTAGAGGAAGGAAGGATAATTGGTGTAGAGACAGGAGGTTGTCCTCATACAGCGATAAGAGAGGATTGTTCCTTAAATAAAAATGCAGTTTTAGATTTAGAAAATAAATATAATCCTTTAGATTTTGTTTTTGTAGAAAGTGGAGGTGATAATTTAGCATCTAGTTTTAGCCCAGAACTTGTAGATTTATCAATATATGTGATTGATGTATCTGCTGGAGACAAAATTCCTAGAAAAGGGGGACCAGGTATAACAAGGTCAGATTTATTATTAATAAACAAAATTGACTTAGCAGATATGGTTGGTGCAGATCTAAATATTATGAAAAGTGATACTGAATTTATGAGAAAAGGTAAACCTTGGTATTTTACTAACTTAAGTAGCGGCAAAGGAGTTGAAGAAATAATTCAATTTTTAGAATCAAATATACCCAACAATTGAAACTAGAAAAATGTCCATTACTAATATATTGGATTCAACAAAAAGTTACGACTGATACAAAATTAATCCGCACTCGTTAATAACTTTTACTTTATCCCCCCTAATGAGGGTCAATTACCTAATTTATCCTAATTCATGAGAATTTCAAGGCGTATTTTGGCAGGATTAGCTACTGCCTCTCTTGCCGTCACAGCAACTTCATGCGGTGGAGGTGGAACCTCCGGAAGTTTCGACGACACAGTAACCGTTGGTATTTTGCATTCGTTATCTGGAACAATGGCAATTTCTGAATCAACACTTGTTGATACTGAAAAAATGGCTATTGAAGAGATAAATGCTGCCGGTGGTGTAACAGTTGGCGGCAAAAGCTACAAAATAGAATACATAGTTGAAGATGGTGCATCTGACTGGCCTACTTTTGCTGAAAAATCTAAGAAACTTATAGACCAAGACGGAGTTCCTGTCGTATTTGGTGGCTGGACATCTGCTAGTAGAAAGGCAATGTTACCAGTCTATGAATCAAAGGATGCATTCCTTTACTACCCAATTCAATATGAAGCTCAAGAATGTTCTAACAACATTTTCTATACAGGAGCCACACCAAACCAACAGTCAGAACCCGCTACAGATTTCATGTATAAGCGTTCTCCCGCAGCTGGTGGAGATTTCTTCCTTGTAGGTTCTGATTATGTTTTCCCAAGAACTTCCAACACAATCACAAAAGCTCAGGTAAAACAGTTAGGAGGTAAAGTTGTTGGAGAAGATTACCTTCCATTAGGGAATACTGAAGTTGCTCCAATTATCTCAAAAATCAAAAAGGCGCTTCCTGAAGGTGGAATAATCATTAACACACTTAATGGTGACCAAAACGTTGCATTCTTCAAACAGATTCAGGATGCAGGTATCACTCCTTCAACTGGCTACTACGTAATGAACTACTCAATTGCTGAAGAAGAGATTAGTACAATTGGTCCTGAGTTCCTTGAAGGTCACTTTGGTGCTTGGAACTACATGATGTCAATTGATACTCCTGCATCTAAGAAATTTGCTGCAAGTTTCAAGGCAAGGTGGGGAGCTGATCGTGTTGTAGCTGATCCTCAAGAATCTGCATATAACATGGTTTATTTATGGAAACAGGCTGTTGAAGATGCTGGGACATTCGACGACAACGCAGTAAGGGAAGCTCTAGTTGGACAAACTTTTGATGCCCCACAGGGTCCTGTTGAAGTCATGCCTAATCATCACCTATCTCAAACAGTAAGAATTGGAGAGATTAATGCAGAGGGTGGATTTACAATCCTTGAAGAGACAGGAGTTGTTCTTCCTCAAGCATGGAACCAAAAGCATCCAAGTTCAAAAGGATTTGCATGCGATTGGACAGATCCTTCCAAAGGTGAAAAGTATAAGCTTTAATCTAAGTTAAAACCTATACTTCAAAATAAAAGGAGGTTAAGGCCTCCTTTTATTTTTTATAATCAAATATTTACTTTTCTAA
>CACBEF010000003.1 GCA_902538225.1 uncultured Prochlorococcus sp.
AGGATTTATTTTTGGATCTTCTCTTCTTATTGGAGCTCCTACGAGCTCAGGGGTTTTCATTCTATTATTAAAATTTTTTGTTTTAGGTTTGTTCGTATTTTGGTCAGGTTTGTTTGATAGTCGTCTTTTATCCCCTGCACTTGAGATGTTCTGGGAAGATTCATTAGATTTAACATTATTATTTATATTTTTAGGCTTTGCAATTAATTGAATAGGTGGTTTTGCCGGACTTTTGATAGGTGGGGTTGTGATATTTTCGAAAGTTTTTTTATCTTGGTTTAAATTCTGTGAAGGTTTACTATTTATATTTGTATCTGTAAGATTTGCTCGAGATTGTGAACTGTTAATAATATTAGATTTATTAGGATTTTGAAGTTGATTTGAAATTATTTTTACACTCTCAGGCTTGTTAAGTGGTTTTATCAATGAGGGTTTTATATTTGAATTATCTTTGAGAGGTTTCCCTTTTTTAGAAGAAATAAAAGGAGATTTATCTTCTTTGTTTTGTTTGAAATTATCTTTTTTAATTGAAGGTTTATTAATGGAAAGTATTTTTTTATCTGAATTCTTTTTATTAATAAGATTTTTAATTTTTTTTGCCTCTTCTGCACTAATAGAACTGCTATGGCTTTTTACTGAAATTGAAAGTTTTTGAGCGGCATCCAGTACATCTTTATTTTCCAGATTTAAGTCTCTGGAAAGTTCGTAAATTCTGATTTTATCGCTGATAGTCATTTAATCTGATTTGTACTCTTTTGAAATTAAGAGGATTTAATTTAATTATATTCCCTTAATGGGGATAGTTATTGTAGCTTGTAATTTCTTTTTCAAAAATTTCAACAAATTCAGGTTCTAAAAATGTTTTTAAAGCTTTTTGAAGCTTTTTTTTGATCTTGGAATCTGAGTAGCATTTTTTTGACTTGCAAATGTAAGCTGATCTCCCCATTCCCTTTCCAAGCATGATGCCTTGCTTATGATCTTTAGTAATCTTTAAAAGATCTTTCCGGTCATATGTTTTTCTACATGAAATGCATACACGCAAAACAGGGATTTGTTGTATCACCGTTTTTTCTCCTCTTTAGCTGATATTTCACCATCTTGAACAGCCTCTAATGGATCATTATCTGTGAATTCTTCTCCTTCGTATTGTTCCTCTCCATATTCTTCTTCATCTTCGGGAAGGGGATAAAGCTCTCTTAATCTTGCATCTTCTGCAGCACGCTCAGCTTGTTCTGCTTCTAATCTTAGCTCAGCTTCTCTTTGGAGATTCTCTTCATCTTCCCTTTGAATGATTAATTCAGAGACTGCAGCATCTTCTGCTTCCTGATCGTATTCATGTGAGTTTTTAACGTCAATCTTCCAACCAGTTAATCTTGCGGCAAGTCTTACATTTTGACCTTCTCTACCAATTGCGAGACTTAATTGATCAGGAGGAACTAGTACGTGCGCATGTTGGCCTGCTGGGTCTACAAGTCTTACTTGATCGACTTTCGCAGGACTTAAAGAGTTTAAAATATACTGTATTGGATTAGATGACCATTTAATAACATCAATTTTTTCTCCTCTTAATTCATTTACTACTTGTTGAATTCTTGCTCCTCTAGCTCCAATACAGGCACCTACAGGGTCCACTTCTTCTTCGACACTATCAACAGCTACTTTTGTTCTTGGCCCAACAGCTCTTGAAGGAGGGTTGGCTTCTCTTGAAACAGCAACAATTTTCACTGTTCCTTCTTGAATTTCCGGGACTTCATTTTCAAACAAATAAACCACTAAACCAGCATTTGCTCTACTTACAAAAAGTTGCGGCCCTTTTCTTGCAATTTCGCTAACTTCCTTCAAAAATACTTTGAAAGTTGCATTTGCTCTATAATTATCATTTGGTAATTGATCTCTCTTGGGAAGTTCGGCCTCTACTTCAGGTCTTCCAATACCCGAACTTACTCCCATAATGACTGATTGTCTTTCAAATCTTATAACTCTTGCAGTTAAAACAGGATCTTCCAAATCCGCAAATTCTTCTTGGATCATTTTTCGTTGTTGATCTCTTAATTTTTGGGCTAAAACTTGCTTTGTTGTTGAAGCAGCCATTCGCCCAAAATCCTCTTTTTCTGGAGTAACGTCTAAAACAACTGTGTCACCTATTTGAGCATCATCAGCTACTTGTTTAACTTCTACAAGAGATATTTGATGATCTTCGCTCTCAACTTCTTCAACAATTATTTTACTCGATAAAATCCTATAACCTTCTTCATCTAGATCTAGTCCAACATCAAAATTACTGAAATATTCTTCATCAAATGGATCTTGGTTAACTCCAATGTAAAAAGTTTTTCTATATTTTTCGTATCCTTTTAATAAAGCTTCGCGTAAGGCTAATTCCACGATATTAGGAGGTAACTTTTTTTCCTCACTAATGTCTTCAATTAGATTGTTTAAACCTGGGAGAATAACTAATGCCATCTATGATGGGAAATTGAATAATGGTTGAAAATAATTAATCTTTTAATTTACAAAGACTAATTTTTAATACTTCATCAAAAGGGATTTTTTTAATCTTACCTTTTATGTTAATGGCTAAATAATCTTTAGACTTTTCATAAAGTAAACCATTCAGAAATTTTATTTTTGAATTTTTTTGGTTTAACTCAACATTAACTGGAAAACCTTTAAAAGTTTTGAAGTCTCTTTCTGAGGTTAGTTCATCACTGACCCCTTGACTACTAATTTCTAACACATATGAACAATTTAAAAGATTTGATTTTTCTATTTCGTCAGATGCTGGGGTATTAAATAGCGCACAATCATCTAAGGAAATGTCATCCCCATTAGTTTTTCTTATAGTTATTTCAATAACAATTGGATTTTGATTAGTTTGTATATTTAAATCGCAGATTTCTAAATCCCGCTTATTAGCAACTTTTTCTAATGAAGTTTCTAATTTACTTTTGTTTTCTTTATTCAAATTTATTTATAAATTTATTTAAAAATTATTGTCACACATTTAGAAGTTTTTTCTACAGAAAAATTTAAAAATTTGCATTTTATGGATGTAAACAAAAAAACAACAATTATCTCTTTCTTCAATTAGATTTATTAAATAAACTCAAAAACTATTAATGAAATGAAGTATCTCAAGATTAAATTTATTAATTTAATCCAAATATTCATTGTTATTTGTTTTTGCATACTCAATTTCTTTCAAGATGCTGAAGTTTTAGCTTTAACTTCTTTTGATAGGCATAATTTCGTATCATCCGCAGTTAAAAATATTGGCCCTGCAGTTGTAAAAATTGACACTGAGCGCTTGGTAGAGAGGCAACAATTTGATCCTACTTTACTTGACCCTTTATTAAGGGATTTACTTGGCGAGCAAGGCATTACTCCTGAAAGGGAGAGAGGACAAGGCTCTGGGGTTATTATTAATGAGAATGGTTTGGTTCTTACAAACGCTCATGTCGTAGAAAGAGTCGATAATGTTTCAGTTACTTTGGCGGATGGATCTATTTGTGATGGTGAAGTTTTAGGCACGGATACAGTAACTGATCTTGCTTTAGTAAAAATTGATGAAGATACTTATTCTGGTTTTGCTCCACTTGGAAATTCTGAAGATCTTGAAGTTGGGGATTGGGCAATAGCTCTTGGTACTCCATATGGTCTTGAAAAAACAGTTACCTTAGGGATTGTAAGCAGCCTGCATAGAGATATTAATAGTCTAGGATTTTCAGATAAAAGGTTGGATCTTATACAGACTGATGCGGCAATAAATCCAGGAAATTCTGGGGGTCCACTCATAAATTCTAATGGAGAGGTAATTGGAATAAATACATTAGTAAGAAGTGGACCTGGAGCTGGTTTAGGTTTTGCGATTCCCATCAATCTAGCTAAAAGTGTTTCTGATCAGCTACTTAAAAATGGGGAAGTTATTCATCCATATTTAGGGGTACAATTAATTTCTTTAAATCCTAGAATTGCTAAAGAACATAATCAAGACCCTAATTCTTTAGTGCAATTACCCGAAAGAAATGGAGCTCTAATTCAATCAGTTATACCTAATAGCCCCGCCGAAAAAGCTGGTTTAAGAAGAGGGGATTTAGTAATAGCAGCCGAAAATATCTCTATACAAGAACCTAAAACTTTATTGGATGAAGTAGAAAAAGCTCAGATAGGAAAAGTATTCCTTTTAAATATTTTGAGAGATAATAAAGAGATACAGATTAATATCACACCAGAACCTCTTCCAGGTTTGACATAAAGCACCCATTGAAATTTAATAATTTATAACCATTAGAGAAAAGATTTTGGATTCACAAACTCAAATGAAACAAGTAGTTGCTGATGCAGCAATAAAGGAAGTAAAGAGTGACATGATTCTCGGATTAGGTTCTGGATCTACAGCTGCGTTAATGATAAAAAGCCTTGCGGATGAAATACGTTCTGGAAAACTCCAAAATATAAGAGGTGTTGCAACTTCTTTTCAATCAGAAGTTTTAGCGCTTGAATTGGATATCCCGCTTATTGATTTAGCTTCTCTATCTCAAATTGATTTAGCTATTGATGGAGCAGATGAAGTTGATCCAAGTTTTCAATTAATAAAAGGAGGAGGAGCATGCCATGTTAGAGAAAAGTTAGTGGCATCTAAAGCTAATCAATTGTTAATTGTTGTTGATGAAACTAAACTTGTACAAAATCTAAATCAATCTTTCCCTTTACCTGTAGAAGTTCTTCCAAATGCTTGGAAGCAAGTAAAGGAAGTCATTTCAGAAATGAATGGCAGTTCTTCTTTAAGAATGGCTACTAAAAAAGCTGGCCCAGTTGTTACTGACCAAGGGAACCTCGTCCTAGATGTATTATTTAATGATGGTATTAAGAATCCCAAAGACATTGAAATGAAGATTAATAATATTCCAGGAGTATTAGAAAATGGGTTATTCGTTGATCTTACAGACAAAGTATTAGTTGGTAAAATTGAAGACAACATTCCAGTGGTTTATTCACCTTCAAAAGCTAGCTAATCTTCAAATCTTATTTCTACAGAGTCAGCATGGCTATGTAAGCCCTCACTTTTAGCAAGATTAATAATATCAAGGCTATTAACTTTTAAACTTTCTTCGTTAAACTCTATTATTGAAGTATTTTTCATAAAAGTTTCAACCCCCAAAGAACCGCTAAATCTTGAATTTCCTGACGTGGGTAAAGTATGATTTGGTCCAGCAAGATAATCTCCAACAGCTTCTGGGGTCCATTTTCCTAAAAATATCGCTCCTGCATTCTCTATACCTGCAAGAATTTTTTTTGAATCTATAGTAAGAATTTCTAGGTGCTCAGGGGCAAAGTTATTGCTTAGTTCAACACATGATTCGTAATTCTCGCAAATCACAATTAAACCCCAATTTTTTATTGATTGCATGCAAATTTCTTTTCTTGGATGATCATCTATTTTTTTATAAAGTTCTTCTAAAACTTCTTTTGCCTGGTTCTTTGATGTAGTTAGAAGTATTGATGAAGCTAAAGGATCATGTTCTGCTTGTGCTAGTAGATCAGATGCTATATGAGTGCTTTGAGCTGTTTCATCTGCAATAATTAATATTTCACTTGGACCAGCTAAAGAATCAATTCCTGTAGAGCCATAAATGAGTTTTTTCGCAGTTGTAACATATATATTTCCTGGACCTGAAATAACATCAACTTTATTGATTTGATTTGTGCCAAATGCTAAAGCACCAATTGCTTGAGCCCCTCCAATTCTAAATACTTTATTGATCCCTGATAAGTGAGCTGCAGCTAAAACAGTTTTGTTTATTTCCCCTTCTTTATTCCCCGGAGATGTCATTATAATTTCTTCTACTCCTGCTACTTTTGCAGGTATAGCATTCATCAATACTGTACTTGGATAAGCAGCTCTACCTCCAGGAATATAAATACCTGCATTTTTAACTGGTCTCCATCTTCTTTGGACGGTATCACCATATTCACCTTTTATAGTGAAAGATTGAGGAATTTCTTTTTCATGGAATTTGTGAATTCTTTTATGAGCAGCCACAAGTGATTGCTTTAAATTATTATCAATTTCATCCCATGCATTTTTTATTTGATCAGCACTCACTTGCATAGGGTCAGGGTCGAAACCATCAAATTTTTTTGTATATTTTTCTACCGCTATATCACCAGAAATTTTTACCTCTTGAAGAATTTCTCCAACAATTGTATTTATCTCATTATTGTTATCTGAATTAGTTCGAGTAGAAATCCTTTTTAATTCTTCAATAGCTTCTTTTTTATTATTTATGATCTTCATTTGCTTAATTTTTTCAAATAGAAAGGCTCAAAACCCAATTTAATATCTTCTAAATTATATATGATTGATTAGTAGACATTTTATTTGTTATGATAAGGATCTTCTATTTATGCACCCTCTGTGGCCAACAACAAATCAGCAAAAAAGAGAATACAAATTGCCGAAAGAAATCGTTTGATAAATAAGTCATATAAATCTACTGTTAGGACTTTAACTAAAAAAACCTTAGAGAACTGCGAAACATACAAAAAAAACCCTAATGAAGATAATAAAAATTTAGTGAAAATAAGTCTAAATAAAGCTTTTAGCTTAATTGATAAAGCAGTTAAAAAAAATGTTCTTCACAAGAACAACGGTGCTAATAAAAAATCGAAAATCAACAATTTTGTAAAAACTACTCTTACCACTAAGTAAAAAGACAGATCATAATTATGAGCGATATAGAACTCATAGACTCACACTGTCATTTAATATTTGAAAATTTTGAGAGAGATCTTGAAGATGTTGTTTTAAGATTGCGTTCAAGAGGTGTAAAAAAATTAGTTCATGCTTGTTGTGAATTAACAGAAATTCCAAAGTTGAAAAAAATATCCCATAAATTTAATGAAATATACTATTCAGTTGGTTTGCATCCGCTAGAAGCAAAAAAATGGGAACAAAGTTCAAAATCTCTTCTTAGAAAATCAGCTCTAGAAGATAGACGAGTTGTAGCTATTGGGGAATTAGGTTTAGATTTTTTTAAAAATGAAAATAAAACTCAGCAGATTGAAGCACTTATTCCGCAAATGGAGTTAGCTTATGAACTTCAATTGCCCGTAATTATCCATTGCAGAGATGCTGCAAATGAAATGATTGAGATATGTAGTGATCTCTCGAAAAAAGGAAAATGTCCTGATGGTGTACTTCATTGTTGGACAGGAACACCAAAAGAAATGAAGCAATTCTTGAATCTTGGATTTTACATAAGTTTTAGTGGTATAGTCACTTTCCCAAAAGCATATGAAATTCATGAGTGTGCGAAAATAGTCCCAAATGATAAATACTTAATTGAAACTGACTCACCATTTTTAGCTCCTGTCCCTCATAGGGGTAAAAGAAATGAACCTGCCTTTGTTGAAAATGTTGCCAATTTTATGGCAGATTTAAGATCTACTGAATTAACCACAATTGCTAGAGAGTCATATAAGAATGCTGAAGATTTGTTTAAATTTGACTTGTTAATTTGACGTAGCAGCTGTTAATATGAGGAATTACTGGAAATTTTTCTTAATTTTTTGACTTTAACAAGCACAGTTAATTATTTATCAGCATTAAACAAAATTTAATTCTTCTTTATTAGATTGTTTTTTGTTGGAATCGAGATTTAATTGTTGATCTCATTTTAAGTGAAAAGTTAAAGAACTAATTATTGAGTAGATTAAAAGTAAATAGTAAATCTCACAAAATCGAAGGTTTTCTTGGATGAGCAGTAGCGCTTTACAGGTAGCAAAAACAGCTACTTATCTACCAGATTTAGTTGAAGTACAAAGAGCAAGCTTTAAATGGTTTTTGGAAAAGGGTTTAATAGAAGAATTACAAAATTTTTCCCCCATTTCTGATTACACAGGTAAATTGGAATTACATTTTGTCGGTGAAGAGTACAGGTTAAAAAGACCTAGACATAATGTTGAGGAAGCCAAAAGAAGAGATGCTACATTTGCATCACAGATGTATGTAATTTGCAGGTTAATTAATAAAGAGACAGGTGAAATTAAAGAACAAGAAGTATTTATTGGCGAACTACCATTAATGACTGAAAGAGGAACTTTCATTATTAATGGTGCCGAAAGAGTTATTGTTAATCAAATTGTTCGAAGTCCTGGCGTGTATTTCAAAGATGAACTTGATAAAAATGGTCGAAGAACTTACAACGCTAGCGTTATCCCTAATAGAGGAGCATGGTTAAAATTCGAGACTGACAAAAATAATTTACTTTATGTGAGAGTTGATAAAACTAGAAAAATTAATGCTCATGTTCTTATGAGAGCGATGGGCCTTTCAGATAATGATGTGGTCGATAAACTTAGGCATCCCGAGTTTTATCAAAGCTCAATTGAGTCGGCTAATGACGAAGGTATTAATTCAGAAGATCAGGCATTACTTGAGCTATACAAGAAGTTACGACCTGGTGAACCACCCTCTGTTTCTGGCGGTCAACAGCTATTACACAGTAGATTCTTTGATCCTAAAAGATATGATTTAGGACGAGTTGGCAGATATAAAATAAATAAAAAATTGAGACTTACAGTCCCAGACGATGTGAGAACACTTACCCATGAAGATGTTCTTTCTACTATTGATTATTTAATTAATCTTGAATTGGATATTGGCGGAGCTAGTTTGGATGATATTGACCATCTTGGTAATCGAAGGGTTAGATCTGTAGGAGAACTTCTTCAAAATCAAGTTCGGGTTGGACTTAATCGTTTAGAGAGAATTATCAAAGAAAGAATGACTGTAGGGGAAACAGATTCTTTAACTCCCGCTCAACTAGTCAATCCCAAACCTTTGGTTGCTGCCATAAAGGAATTTTTTGGCTCCAGTCAATTAAGTCAGTTCATGGATCAAACTAATCCTCTAGCTGAATTGACACACAAAAGAAGAATTTCAGCATTAGGGCCAGGAGGTTTAACTCGAGAAAGAGCAGGCTTTGCGGTAAGAGATATTCACCCTTCACATTATGGAAGATTATGTCCTATCGAGACTCCTGAAGGTCCTAATGCAGGACTTATAAATTCTTTAGCTACCCACGCAAGAGTTAATGAGTACGGTTTTATTGAAACACCTTTTTGGGAAGTTAATAACGGTAAAGTTAATAAGGAAGGTGACCCGGTTTATCTTTCTGCTGATTTAGAAGATGAGTGTAGGGTGGCTCCAGGAGACGTAGCGACTGACAAGGACGGCAATATAATTGCAAATCTAATACCTGTAAGATATAGACAGGATTTTGAAAAAGTCCCTCCTCATCAAGTTGATTACGTTCAGCTTTCTCCGGTTCAGGTAATTTCAGTTGCTACTTCACTTATTCCTTTCTTGGAACATGATGATGCTAATAGAGCTCTCATGGGATCAAATATGCAACGCCAAGCCGTTCCATTGTTAAGGCCAGAACGTCCTTTAGTTGGTACAGGTTTAGAATCTCAAGTTGCTAGAGACTCGGGAATGGTTCCCATAACAAAAGTTAACGGAACTGTATCTTATGTAGACGCTAATGAGATTGTTGTTAAAGATGAGCATGGTAATGATCATTTTCACTATCTTCAGAAATATCAAAGATCAAATCAAGATACCTGCCTCAACCAAAGACCTATAGTAAAAATTGGAGATAAAGTTATATCTGGGCAGGTTTTAGCAGATGGCTCCGCATGTGAAGGAGGCGAAATAGCTCTTGGCCAAAATGTTTTAATTGCTTACATGCCATGGGAGGGATACAACTATGAAGATGCCATTCTTGTGAGCGAGAGGATGGTAACTGATGATTTATATACCTCAGTACATATTGAAAAATATGAAATTGAAGCAAGACAAACGAAGCTAGGACCTGAAGAAATCACAAGAGAGATTCCTAATATCTCGGAAGAAAGCTTGAATAATCTTGATGAGATGGGCATTATTAGGATCGGTGCTTTTGTCGAGAGTGGAGATATTCTTGTAGGAAAAGTGACTCCAAAAGGGGAATCAGACCAACCACCTGAAGAAAAACTGTTAAGAGCTATTTTCGGAGAAAAGGCTCGAGATGTGAGAGATAATTCCCTCAGGGTACCTAAAACTGAAAAGGGGAGGGTTTTGGATGTTCGCATTTATACTCGAGAACAAGGTGATGAATTACCTCCAGGAGCCAACATGGTTGTTAGAGTTTATGTTGCTCAGAGAAGGAAAATACAAGTGGGTGACAAAATGGCTGGGAGGCATGGAAATAAAGGAATTATTAGCAGAATCTTACCAAGAGAAGATATGCCTTATTTACCTGATGGAACCCCTGTGGACATAGTTCTTAATCCTTTAGGAGTTCCAAGTAGGATGAATGTAGGTCAAGTTTTTGAATTATTGATGGGCTGGGCAGCCTCCAACTTAAATTGTCGGGTTAAAGTTGTCCCATTTGATGAAATGTATGGAGCTGAAAAATCACATCAAACTGTTCAAGCATTTTTAGAGGAAGCTTCAAAACAGCCAGGTAAAGCATGGGTTTACAACCCTGAAGACCCTGGAAAGTTATTACTTAAAGATGGTAGAACAGGGGAACCCTTCGATCAGCCAGTTGCTGTCGGATACTCTCACTTCCTCAAATTAGTTCATTTGGTGGATGATAAAATTCATGCAAGATCCACAGGTCCTTACTCTCTGGTTACACAGCAACCTTTGGGCGGGAAAGCTCAGCAAGGTGGACAAAGGCTTGGAGAAATGGAGGTATGGGCCCTTGAAGCTTATGGAGCCGCTTATACTCTTCAGGAATTGTTAACAGTTAAATCTGATGATATGCAAGGAAGAAATGAAGCGCTAAATGCAATCGTAAAAGGTAAACCGATTCCAAGGCCTGGTACTCCAGAGTCATTTAAAGTTCTTATGAGAGAATTACAGTCTCTAGGATTGGATATAGGAGTTTATACAGACGAAGGAAAAGAGGTAGATTTAATGCAAGATATCAACCCAAGAAGAAATACTCCATCAAGGCCGACCTATGAATCACTCGGAACCTCTGAATATGAGGAAGATTAAATACTCAACTAAAACCTTCTAATTTAAATTCGCCAAAAATGACAAACAGCAACTTAAGAACTGAAAATCACTTTGATTACGTCAAAATTTCAATAGCTTCTCCACAAAGAATAATGGATTGGGGGCAGAGGACATTGCCCAATGGACAAGTAGTTGGTGAAGTTACTAAACCTGAAACTATCAATTACAGGACACTTAAACCAGAAATGGATGGATTATTTTGTGAAAAGATTTTTGGGCCATCTAAAGATTGGGAATGTCATTGCGGAAAGTACAAAAGGGTAAGACACCGCGGCATTGTTTGTGAAAGATGTGGGGTTGAAGTAACTGAAAGTAGAGTCAGAAGACATAGGATGGGCTATATAAAACTTGCTGCGCCAGTTTCCCATGTTTGGTATTTAAAAGGAATTCCTAGTTATGTTGCAATACTTTTGGATATTCCGCTTAGGGATGTAGAACAAATAGTTTATTTTAATTGTTATGTCGTTTTAGATCCAGGTGATCATAAAGAACTTAAATATAAGCAATTACTCACTGAAGATGAGTGGCTGGAAATTGAAGATGAAATTTATGCCGAAGATTCAACTATAGAGAATGAACCTTTTGTTGGAATTGGTGCTGAGGCACTGAAGCAATTACTTGAGGACCTTGATTTAAATCAGGTTGCTGAGGAGCTTAGAGAAGAAATTACTAATAGCAAAGGGCAAAAGAGAGCAAAGCTTATAAAAAGGATAAGAGTTATTGATAATTTCATTGCAACTAATGCAAAACCAGAATGGATGGTTTTAGATGCAATACCAGTTATACCTCCTGATCTTAGACCTATGGTTCAGCTTGATGGAGGAAGATTTGCAACTTCAGATTTAAATGACTTATATAGAAGAGTTATAAATAGAAATAATAGACTAGCTAGGCTTCAAGAGATTTTAGCTCCTGAAATTATAGTTAGAAATGAAAAAAGAATGCTTCAGGAGGCAGTTGATGCTCTTATAGATAATGGAAGAAGAGGGAGGACTGTTGTTGGAGCGAATAATAGAGCTCTTAAGTCCCTAAGTGACATAATTGAAGGAAAACAAGGAAGATTTAGACAGAATCTTCTTGGAAAGCGTGTTGACTATTCAGGAAGATCTGTAATAGTTGTGGGTCCTAAATTAAAAATGCATCAGTGTGGTCTCCCAAAAGAAATGGCAATAGAGCTCTTTCAGCCTTTTGTAATTCATAGATTGATACGACAAAATATTGTAAATAATATTAAAGCTGCAAAAAAATTAATACAAAAAGCTGATGACGAAGTTATGCAGGTACTTCAGGAAGTTATTGAAGGCCATCCAATTCTCTTAAATAGAGCCCCTACCCTGCATCGTTTAGGAATTCAAGCTTTTGAACCGAAATTAGTTGGAGGTAGAGCAATACAACTTCATCCTTTAGTTTGTCCTGCATTCAATGCTGACTTTGATGGAGATCAAATGGCAGTTCATGTTCCTTTAGCTTTAGAGGCACAAACTGAAGCACGCATGCTTATGTTGGCTAGTAATAATATTCTTTCTCCTGCTACTGGGGAACCAATTGTGACTCCATCTCAAGATATGGTTTTAGGATCTTATTATCTGACGGCTTTGCAACCGAATTACCAAAAACCACAATTCGGAGATAATAAGACTACTTTTGCTTCATTAGAAGATGTCATTTTTGCCTTTGAAGATAAAAGACTCAGCCTGCATGAATGGGTTTGGGTTAGATTTAATGGAGAAGTCGAAGATGAAGACGAAATGCGTAGCCCACAAAAAACTCAAGATCTAGAAGATGGCTCAAGATTAGAAATCTGGAATTTAAGAAGGGACAGGTTTGACTCCTACAATAAATTAATAAGTAGATTTGTGCTGACAACTGTTGGGAGAGTAGTTATGAACTATACCATCATCGATTCGGTATCTAAAACGTAATCTTTAAAAACTATTCTTTATTTATTTAAAATCATGACTTCATCTAAATCTAAAAAAACATCCAGAGTACGTAAAGCTACTAAAAACTCAAAAAAGAACAATCCAGTTTCAATGCCTGCTCTCGCTAAAACGCCCCCATCATTTAAAAATAAGGTAGTTGATAAGAAAGCCTTAAAAAATTTGGTCTCTTGGGCTTATAAAACTCATGGAACAGCTATAACTGCAGCTATGGCAGATAATCTTAAGGATTTAGGATTTAAATATGCTACCCAAGCTGCGGTCTCTATCTCAGTAGATGACTTAAAAGTTCCTGAAGCTAAACAAGATTTAATAGGACAAGCTGAAGAGCAAATATCTGCTACTGAAGAATGCTATAGACTTGGTGAAATTACTGAAGTTGAAAGGCACACAAAAGTTATAGATACCTGGACTGAAACTAATGAAAGATTGGTAGATGCAGTAAAGAATAATTTTAATCAAAATGATCCACTAAATTCAGTTTGGATGATGGCTAATTCAGGAGCAAGGGGTAATATGTCTCAGGTAAGACAACTTGTTGGTATGAGGGGATTGATGGCTAATCCTCAAGGAGAAATCATTGACCTGCCAATAAGAACTAATTTTAGAGAAGGACTCACTGTTACTGAATATGTAATTTCCTCTTATGGAGCAAGGAAAGGTTTGGTTGATACTGCCTTAAGAACTGCGGATTCTGGTTATTTGACTCGAAGATTAGTTGATGTTGCTCAAGATGTAATTGTAAGAGAAGAAGATTGTGGAACAGAACGATCAATAGTTGTTGAAGCTGAAGATGGTAAATTTGGAGCAAGGCTTCTTGGTAGACTTGTCGCTGAGGATGTTTTTGATGCTGAAGAAAATCTTGTTGTTCCTCAAAACACTGCAATAGATCCTGCATTGTCAGGAGAAATTGAGAAAGCATCTATTAATGAAGTAAAAATAAGATCCCCACTAACATGTGAAGCTAACAGATCCGTTTGTAGGAGGTGCTACGGATGGGCTTTGGCTCATAATCATTTGGTTGATTTAGGCGAGGCAGTTGGAATTATTGCTGCTCAATCGATTGGCGAGCCAGGAACTCAATTGACGATGAGAACTTTCCATACTGGAGGTGTATCAACTGCCGAAAGTGGAGTTGTAAGATCAAAAATTTCTGGAAAAGTTGAATTTAGTTCAAAAGCAAAAGTTAGAGGTTATAGAACTCCACATGGCGTAGAAGCTAAACAAGCAGAAGTTGATTTCATACTCAAGGTAGTTCCTCAAGGAAATAATTCTGGCAAAGCTCAAAAAATTGAAGTTTCTAGTGGATCGCTTTTATTTGTAGATGACGGTGAAGAAATTAGTTCTGATATTACTGTTGCTCAGATTACTGCTGGAGCAGTTAAAAAGAGTGTTGAAAAAGCAACAAAGGATGTTATTTGTGATTTGGCTGGTCAGGTTAGGTATGACAAGGTTATTCAACCAAAGGAGGTTACAGATAGGCAGGGTAATATTACCTTAAAAGCTCAAAGATTAGGCAGATTGTGGGTTTTAGCTGGAGATGTTTATAACTTGCCACCAAATGCAAAACCGGTTATAGCACCTGGTAAATATGTAGATGAAGGGACAGTTTTGGCAGAAGCAAGTCAATCAAGTGAGTTTGGCGGACAAGTTCGATTAAGAGAATCAATAGGAGATTCAAGAGAAGTTCAAATTGTTACTACTTCAATGTCTTTAACTAATTTTAAATTAATTGAAGAATCTACTCACTCAGGTCAAATATATAATTTGGAATCTAGTGATGGTATATCCTATCGTTTAAACATTTCCCCAGGAAATAAAATTAGTAATGGTGAGGTAATAGCAGATTTAACTGATGAAAGGTTCCGTACAAAAACTGGGGGTTTAGTAAAATATGCACCGGGATTAAGTGTCAAAAAAGCGAGATCATCTAAAAATGGTTTTGAAGTGAGTCAAGGTGGGACATTGCTCTGGATTCCGCAAGAGACACATGAAATCAATAAGGATATATCTCTTCTAATGATTGAAGATATGAAATGGATCGAAGCAGGAACAGAAGTTGTAAAAGATATTTTTAGTCAAACATCGGGCATTGTTACAGTTACGCAAAAAAATGATATCCTTCGTGAAATAACTGTAAGAAATGGAACTTTTCATGAGTGTGATGATCAAGAAGTATTGAGTAGATTTACAGAAGAAGGAAATCTTGTAAATCCAGGCGAAAAGATTTTAGATGGTGTTGACAATAAAGAAATTCTATTTGTTCAAAAATTAGAAACGCCTAATTGTCGAGGCTTGTTATTAAGAACTGTTGAAGAATTTACTATTCCTGACCAAGCGCAATTACCCCAACTATCACATGTTCAGCAGGAAAAAGGTCCACATTTAGGCTTAAAAGCTATCCAAAGGCTTACCTTTAAAGACGGTGAATTGATAAAGTCAGTTGAAGGGGTTGAATTACTTAGAACACATTTAAGTATTGAAAGCTTTGATGCTACTCCTCAAATGACTATTGATGTTGAGTCGATTGAAGATAAAAATGATGCATCAATCAATAGATTAAATTTAGTAATATTAGAGTCTATTCTTGTAAGAAGAGATACTTTATCCGACTCCAGTCATGGCTCAACACATACAGAATTGCAAGTTAATAATAACCAACTAGTAAAAGCGGGAGATGTAATAGCTACTACTCAAATTCTATGCAAAGAGAAGGGATTGGTTCAATTACCTAATGTTGATAATGATGAGCCAATAAGAAGATTAATTGTTGAAAGAAAAGAAGATAAAATTAAAATTAAAATTAGTGGTAAAGCAGTAGTTAAAGTTGGTGATCGTGTAGTTGATGGTGATCCTATTAGTGATTCTGTAAAATCAACTTCTTGTGGAGAAATAGAAGAGATTTCTAAAAGTTCAGTAACATTAAGACTTGGTAGGCCTTATATGGTTTCTCCTGATTCAGTATTGCATGTTAAAGACGGAGACTTGGTTCTTAGGGGAGATGGTTTAGCTTTACTTGTTTTTGAAAGACAGAAAACTGGAGATATCGTACAAGGATTACCCCGTATTGAAGAGTTATTAGAGGCTAGAAGACCCAGAGATTCAGCAATTCTATGTAAAAAATCTGGAATTGTTCAGATTAAAAAAGGTAATGATGAAGAATCAGTTTCTTTATCAGTTATTGAAAAAGATGATTTAGTTAATGAATATCAACTATTAATTGGAAAAAATATAATGGTTAGTGATGGACAACAAGTTAAAGGTGGAGAATCTTTAACTGATGGTCCAATTAATCCACATGAACTTTTAGATTGCTATTTCAATGATTTAAAAGATCAAAAACCTCTTATAGATGCAGCTCGAGAATCTATATCAAAACTACAAAGAAGTATGGTAAGTGAGGTACAAAATGTTTATAAATCGCAAGGTGTAGCAATCGATGATAAGCATATTGAAGTTATTGTTAGACAGATGACAAGTAAAGTCCGTATAGAAGATGCTGGGGATACTACTCTTTTGCCTGGTGAACTCATAGAGTTGAGGCAAGTGGAAGATACAAACCAAGCAATGGCAATTACAGGAGGAGCTCCAGCAGAATTTACTCCTGTTTTGTTGGGTATTACTAAAGCCTCTCTCAATACAGATAGCTTTATTTCTGCAGCATCTTTCCAAGAAACAACAAGGGTTCTTACAGAAGCTGCAATTGAAGGTAAATCTGATTGGTTAAGAGGTTTAAAAGAAAATGTTATCATCGGTAGATTAATACCTGCAGGTACAGGTTTTAGCGGTTTTGTGGAGGAATTATCCTCAGAAGCTGGTCCTCATCCTGATATTCTTGCAGAAGAATCTGGTGGCTACAGAAGAGCACAGAACTTAAGGCCTGATTATACAGTTGATATGCCACAATCACCTGCTGTAAGCTCTACCGCAATACTTGATGATCCTAGTGATGAAGATTTGGAGACAACCAGAAATCGACATGGAATTGACCCTTCTTCGAGTAATTTTGCGGCCTTCGCAAGGCCTAATGCTGAAAATCAATTTTCTGAAGATCAATTACCAGATCCTGCTGCATTGGAGGGATTGCAGGAGGAGGGCCTTCTGTCTGATGAATAAATATTATCTATTATTTTTTTAAGTGACTAGAATGGATTTTTTAAATTTGTAACTGATGATTAAGCCAGAGATTGTACCCAAAAGAAAATTACCCCGTTATGGATTCCATTTTTATAATGAAAGACTTAATGGAAGAATGGCCATGATTGGTTTTATTGCTCTTATTCTTACAGAATTCTTTCTAAAACATGGTTTGCTGTTATGGTAAAAATAGTTTTTAAATAAAGACTCCTAAATTTGAAAAATCTTCTTGGAAGTAGTATTAATGATTTAGAAAATGTAGCTTTAGATTATGGGCAGGATGCTTTTAGGGGTCGCCAAATCTATAATTGGATTTATAATTTTAGAAACAAAAACAAAAATATTGATCAAATAGAAGTTTTACCTTTAGATTTTAGAAAGAAGTTAAAGGATGATGGTTTTAAAGTAAGTGAGCTGATTATTAAAGAAAGAAATTTAGCCAACGATGGTACTTTAAAGTTATTACTTTCTACAGACGATAATGAAAGTATTGAGTGCGTTGGGATACCAACTGAAAAAAGATTAACTGCTTGTCTATCTAGTCAAGTTGGTTGTCCAATGGACTGCAAATTTTGTGCAACTGGTAAGGAAGGTTTGAAGAGATCTTTAAAAGCAAGTGAAATTTTAGATCAAATTTTATTTATCGAAAATGAAATGAATAGAAAAGTGACTAATATTGTTTTCATGGGTATGGGCGAGCCCTTATTGAATATTGATGACTTACTTTTGTCAATAAGATCTATAAATAATGATTTTCAGATCAGTCAGAGAAAGATAACCGTAAGCACAGTGGCTGTTCCAAAAATGATAAGTAAATTATCAGCAAAGTCTTTTCAAATTTTGGGTAATTGTCAATTTACACTAGCAATTAGCCTACATGCTTCAAACCAAAAAACTAGAGAGACGATAATACCTAGTGCAAAAAACTATGAAATCAAAAATATAATCGAAGACTGTAAGACATTCGTAAGAGAAACTGGTCGGAGGGTAAGTTTTGAATATCTAATGCTAAGTGGGGTGAATGATAAATTAGAACATGCTTATGAATTGAGTAATTTGCTGAAAGGTTTTCAATGTCACGTGAATTTAATACAGTATAACCAAATTGAAGAGGTTGAATTTCAACGAACCTCTAAAAAAAATCTCCAATTATTTCAATCTAGACTTGTTAACAATGGCATCGCTGTTAGCTTGCGAAAAAGCAGAGGTCTAGATAAAAATGCTGCATGTGGTCAGCTAAGACAAAATGCAAAAAGTAAATAATATTATCTAATAAAAATTTTTTAAAAGTCCCTTAAACAGGTTATTATTGTGGTAATTAATCTTAAATCTTTGGGTTTTATTAAGACAAAAATTCTACCTTTCGCTATCGTCTCACTTTTTGGGATTGCCTTCTTTGCGGTTAGTGCAAGAATTTGGTTGCCAGGAGATATGATGTCTCCTGCCCCCATAAATTAATATTTTTAGCTTCGCAAAATGACAAAAAATAAGGATCCTAATAAAAAAAGCTTAGTTGATATCGCTGTTGATCCAGATGTTTTAGCGAGAGAATTGGCCTTAGAAATTGAAATAGATCCTTTAGAACAAATTGATGAAGATTCTTTTTCAAAAGGTTTAAACATAACTCAGGAGTGCAATGAAGCATTAAAAATGCTTAAAGGGAACAGAGAAGAAAGAATACAGGGATTAAGGATATTTTGTGAATATAGAGATTCAAGATCTTTCCCCCTTTTGTTACCATTACTTGATCAACCTTGTCCTGTTGAAAGAATGAGTGTTGTATATGCTTTGGGTCGTAATCCATGTCCTAGCGCGGTTGGGAAACTTGTTAGTCTTTTGGATACTGACGATAATGCTTATGTCAGGAGAGCGACAGCGTGGAGCTTAGCTAATTATGATAACCAAATCGTTTTGGAGCCATTAATAAAAGCTTTGAAGAACGATGTTGCTGCAGTAAGGTTATGGTCATCTAGTTCTTTAGCTGAAATCGGAAATGTTTCCACGAAAAATGCTCAATTGGCAGCAGAACAACTTTTAATAAGTTTAAAAATAGATAATGAACCTGGTGTAAGAAGTAATTGTATCTGGTCATTATGTAGATTGTACGAAAAATTAAATAATACATTTCAAGAAAGTTTCGTTGATGAATGTACCAAGATAGCTCTTTTCGATAAAGAACCCTCCGTTATGGAAGAAGCAAAGACTGCCTTGGATTCAATGGGAATGCAAGGTTTTTATAACTAAATTTCTTAATTTTTTTATTATCACACTACTGAAAAAGTTTATTTATTAGATATTCAATATAAAAATTAAAATTAATTAACTTGTACCAACTGAAACAAAAAAATTTCGTTATTCTATATAAAGTAAAAGTACTCAGTACTTGAATTTAATGCCTCAAAAAACATTGAGATTCAAAATTCATCAAGACGGAAGAGTTGAAGAGACAGTAGAAGGTTTTACTGGCAATTCATGCAATGATGCCACAAGAAATCTTGAAGACTCTCTTGGTAAAGTAACAGTTAAAAATAAAACTTCTGATGCTTTCATCTCTAATCAAAATGAAAAATTAAAACAATTTAACCACGAATCTAATGTCACACTTTAGTACGATTAAAACTCAGCTCAAAGATGCAGAGCCATTAATTAAAGCCTTAAATAACCTTGGTTACATGATTAACCAAGAAGAAAAGCTTATTAAAGGCTTTAGAGGTAAATTTACAGCTGTTGATATAAGCATGAATCTTCCTGGTGATACTAAAGTCGGATTTAAATGGGATAATTCTTCAAATACATATGAGTTAGTGACTGATCTAGATTTGTGGAAATTTGAGCTCCCAGTAGAAAGATTTATCTCTAAGGTTACTCAAATGTATGCCTACGAAACAATTATTTCCAAAACAAAAGAGGATGGTTATCAAATCGTAGAACAAAAAAACCAAAATGACGGCTCTATTGAATTGGTTTTAACCAAGTGGGATAACTAATCTCATATTATGGATTTAACCGATCCATTCGATAGTCGTGGAGAAAATATTGAAATTTCAGGCTTTGAGCCAGTTTTAGGTGGTAAATTAGCCGAAAAAGCTGTTTGGGTAGATGAAGCTAAATGCATTGGTTGTCAATATTGCGTACACGTAGCTTCAAACACTTTCCTAGTTGACGAATTTCATGGTAGAAGTCGAGCAATCAGACAAGATGGTGATAGTGTTGATGTCATACAAGAGGCAATAGATACTTGTCCTGTTGATTGTATTCATTGGGTCAAGTTTGAAGAATTAAATGATTTAGAGAATAGCCTAGATAGGGACATGTTTCAATCATTTGGAAAACCACCAAGAATGAATAAGCATTAATTTTTTAAAAGATGCAATACCGGAGATTTGGTAGAACCAATCTGAATATCCCTATTTTATCTCTAGGTGGTATGAGATTTCAAAAAAGTTGGGAACAATTAGATTTTTCTGAGATTTCAAATGAAGAACAAAATAAAGTAGAAAATATTTTAAATCTAGCGAATAAATATGGCTTAAGTCATGTCGAAACTGCTAAGTATTATGGGACTTCTGAGGTGCAATTAGGAATGGTTTTCAAAAAAATAGAAAAAATTCCAAACATTATTCAAACTAAGATCCCTCCAAATAGTGATTCAGAAATTTTTAAGAGGGATATTATGACAAGCATTGAAAAATTAAAAGTTAAAAGAATTGATTTATTAGCAATACATGGCATTAATACAGATAAACATTTACATCATGCTGTTAAGGATGGAGGTTGTATTGATATTTTAAGAAATTTACAAAAAGAAAATTTAATTGGCTCTATTGGATTTTCAACTCATGGAAGATCTTCACTCATTGAGAAGGCTATATCAACAAACTTTTTTGATTATGTCAATTTGCACTGGTATTTTATCAATCAAGAAAATACAAAGGTTATAAATTTGGCAAAAAAGTATGATCTTGGGGTTTTCATAATAAGTCCCACTGATAAAGGGGGACATCTTCATACTCCCTCAGACAAAATGTTGGAACTTTGTAAGCCACTTCATCCTATAGTTTTTAACGATCTTTTTTGCTTAAGAAATCAAAATGTCCATACTCTTAGTGTGGGGATTGCAAAAGAGGCGGATTTTGATTTGCATTTGGAAGCTGTCTCTTTGTTATCAGACTCTGAGAAGTATGTTCCGAAGATAATAAACAGATTAAGGCAGGAATCAATTAATTCTCTGGGTTTAGAGTGGCATCAAAATTGGAATAGAAATTTGCCGAGTTGGGAAAATACGCCAGGAAATATTAATATTTCCGTTCTGCTTTGGCTTTCAAATTTAATTGATTGGTTGGATATGGAAGGGTTTGCAAAAGCTAGATATCAATTGCTTGGAAATGGAAGTCACTGGTTCCCAGGAAATAACTCTAATTTGTTAGATACAGATGTTTCTGAAGTAGAATTATTGAAAGTATTAGAAGGTCATATAAATCCAAAAAAAGTTATAAAAAAATTGAGAACTTTAAAAGAAAAGTTTGGGGATAAGGTTACTAAAAGATTATCAAAAAAATAATTCATAATGGATTTTTCTCAGGTTTGCCAACTTTTCTTGGGTAGATTTTAGGGCAAATATTTTTTGGTTGAATAAGAATAATATTTCGGGTCCCTTTATTGCTTGGTAACAATATCTTCTTTTTCTCTTTAAATTTTCCTTCTAATATTTCTAAAGTTTTATCTAGATTTTCACTTTCTTTATCAGTCCATTTGCCACAATATAAAACCCCTAACCCTTCTTTTTTTAGCATTGGTAATATGTATTCTGAAACTGTTGATGGATTACTCACTGCTCTAGTAGTAGCTATATTGAAACTATTTCTCATTGACGATTGATGGGCTAAGTTCTCAATACGATCATTAATTACATGAATATTGTTTTTGAAATTGATTTCTGTAATTAAGGTTTTTAGAGCATCTGTTTTCTTTTTTGAAGAATCAACTAGGTATATTTCTGAAGTAGGATGAGTTATAGCATAAGCTAAACCCGGGAAGCCACAACCGGATCCAATATCTAAAAATTTTTTATTATCAAAATTAATGTTCGGGAAAGTTTTAAAGGGCCAAATGCTGTCAAAAACTTGAGATACCCAATAATCATCATTATTAATTAATCTCGTTAAATTTGTTTTATTATTTAATTCTTTAATTTTAATTCGCAATTCTTGAAACATAATTATCTCTTCTTCAGTTATTAAGGAAAAAATTTGTTCTGGAATGTTTTGTTTTTTCATTTTGTTATAAATATAAATTTTTATCATTCATAAAATACATTCTATTTATTAAAAATTTATTAGAATTACAATATTAATAAAAGATTATTTTGAAAGGGGAAATTTCTTATTACAAAATTTTAGGTGTAGATGAAGATGCCTCAAATCATGAATTAAGAAAGGCATTTTGCAAACTTTCTATTGAGTTGCATCCTGATACAACTTCTTTAGAAATAGACGATGCTAAAAGTAAATTTCAAGAAGTTTTGGAAGCTTATGAAAATTTGAATAATAGTAATTTGAGGAAAATTTACGATAACAAACTAAAGGAAAAATCTAGAATTAACAATAATACTAAAGTTTTAAATAATTTAATAATCGATTCAAATAATCAAAATTTAGTAGGTAACAGAAGACCTTTTTCAAATGGGGAATTGTTTTCGTTATTTCTTTTATTTATTATCATTGCTATTAGTTTGATTTGTTCAATTTTTATTGCCTCTTTTACTGGCAAAGAATTAGATACAATACCTCTCTGGTTAGTAAAATGATACTTTAAAAAGTTTGTGAATCTCCCTAAAAAACCCATTAACCAACATTCACTGCAATCATTGGAATTGTGGCTAACTAATTTAGGTGCTGTGAAGGATGTTAATAATCCATCTAAATGGTACCTGTTACTTTCTAATTGGAATGCAACTATTATTTTTGAACAAGAAGATTTAAGTGTTATGTGGGAAAGTGAAGGACAAGAAACTAAAAGACTATTTTCCTACTGCATTAATAGAGAAGATGTGGAAAATGCAATACTGCAAGGACCTTAAATTTCTATCTAAAGATTGTCTAAGATTTGCCTTATTATCCAGTAACTTTTTTCTAATTGATCATCTGTTATGCAGAGAGGCGGTAAGAGGTAAATAACATTCCCGAGAGGCCTAATGAATAATCCTTGCTCCATTGCAAGACTCTTTATTTCTTTCCCAATATTATTGAAATAACCTTTTTTGTTCCCAATATCTAAATTGAAGGCAGCAATTGTTCCAGATACCCTTACCTTTTTTATATAAGGTAAGTTTTTGAATTTAATTAAATGAGATAAATGTCTTTCTTCAAATGAAAGGTATTTTTGTGGTTCTTTTTCTAATAAATCAAGGCTAGCGTTTGCTGCAGCACAACCTAAAGGATTAGCAGTAAAACTATGTCCATGCCAAAAAGTTTTTCTTGGGGAATCATCAATAAAGGATTGAAAAATTTTTTCTTTACATAAAGTTATTCCCATCGGTAAAAATCCACCAGTTAAACCTTTTGAAATACTAATTAAATCAGGAATGATTTTTGCCTTTTGAAATGCAAAAAGGCTTCCACATCTTCCAAACCCAGTCAATACTTCATCGGCAATTAACAAAGAATTATTATTTTTTATAATTTCTGAGACTTTTTTTATAAACTGAGGCCTAACCATATTCATACCTCCTGCTCCTTGAACAAGTGGCTCAAGGATTACTGCAACTGTGGGAGTTTTAAGTATAGTTTCTAATTTTTGGATCGCCTCATTTTCTTTATTTTCTACTTCTTGATCGTTAATCCAAGTTGAAGGCCATGGAACTCTTCTAACTGGGAACATAAGATTATCAAAATTCTCATTAAAAATATTTCTTTCACCTAAAGCCATTGCTCCAAATGTATCACCATGATAGGCACCATCAAAAGCTACTATTTGAGTTCTTGTCTCTCCTCTATTTTGCCATGATTGGAAGGCAATTTTTAAAGCGACTTCCACTGCAGTAGAACCATTATCAGAAAAGAATAATCGTTCTAGTTTTGTTAATTCACTAAGTCTTTCCGCTAATTTTCTTGCCTGTGGATGTAAGAAATCAGCAAATATAACTTGCTCAAGTTTTTTTGATTGATCAAAAATGGCATCCGCAATATATTCGTTACTATGACCATGAAGAGTTACCCACCAACTACTAATTGCATCTATTAGCTCTTTTTCAGGATCTTTAGTAAATAGGAGGGCCTCTTTACCATGAGTTACTTCTATTTGCGGTTTGCTGTTTTTGATTTGTGTAAAAGGTGGCCAGATATTTGGGTGCCAATCTTGATTTGGAGTTTTTGAATCCAAAGATTTCATTTAACTTATTTTTGAGTTTAATAGTGAGATCAACTTATTCTTGATGTCTAATTCTTTCCATAGTATATCTAAATTATTTGAGTCAATTTTTTTGATGTAAGGAAATTCAGTAATTAAAGGAATATTACTAAAATCAACTAGAGTTTTTGGATTATCTAGGTGTTTTTTGCCATTTACTACTAAACCTAAAATCTCAATATTTCTTCGTTTTAAGGCCTCAATACTAAGCAGTGTATGGTTAAGAGTGCCAAGTGAGCTCTTACATACAAGTATTACCGGAAGATTCCATCGTTTTATTTGATCTATTTGCAAAAAATTGCGTGTTATTGGAACCATTAATCCACCTGCAGTTTCTACAATTAGAGAGCCTTCCACTTTTGGCAATCTCAACTTGTCAAAGTTAATAGCTTTTTGATCTATTTCAGCAGCCCAATGAGGAGATAGAGGTTTTGTAAAGACATAAGCTTCTTTGATTATTTTCTCTTTACTTACTTGTGTAAGTTTTTCAACAGTTTGACTATCAGTTTGCGATTCAATACCACTTTGAATAGGCTTCCAATAAAAGGAATTTAATCCTTTAACGAAAAAAGAGCTTATTAAAGTTTTGCCAATATCAGTATCTGTTCCACAAATTATAAATTTGAAAATACTATTGTGACTATTCATAATTTCTTTATGATTTGAATCTCAATTTGCCATGAAAGGTTCACTGTATTATTGTAATTCTTTGGCCAAAACTTTTGAATTTCCTTTAACTCTTTCACTGTTTTGCGTTTATAATTTGATGATTGTGCTCCTACATTTTTAATGCTTCTAAAAAGCTTATATACATCTTCAAAATTTTCAAGATAATTAAACTGTTCTGAATAATATATTTCAGTTGATTTGAAATCTTTTAATAATTCTCTAGAGCAAAGGAAATTAAGACCACTATATTCAATATCTATTTTTTTACAAGTATCTTTCCATTCAGGAAAACAATCTTTTGTTGGATATGAAATGATTAAAAAACCTCCAGGTGTTAATTTGCTAAACCAATTTTTTATTATCTTTTCTGGGTTGTTTAACCAATGTATGCAAAAGTTGGATGTTAATAGAGAACAGTTATTTATTTCAGGAGGTAAATCATTATTCAAATCCCATAAAATTTTTTTTCTAGATAATTTATTCTCAAGAAGCATTTTCTTGCTGAAATCAATTCTGGATACTTTTTGGGAAGAAATTTTTTTTTCTATTTCATCTGCTAATAGTCCTGGTCCTGATCCTAGATCTATCCATTCACCTTTTTTTTGGGGATTTAATTCTTTGATAAATTGAACAATCTTTTTTGCAAAAAATTTCTGAATATTTGAATGCTCTAAATACCGATATGCAGCATCATTGAAATTATTTTTTATTTTATCATTCCACTTTTTACTATCCATTTCAATCATTAAGTGTATTAAGTAAGATCTCGTATAAATTTAAATTATTCAAGCAATGACCCTGTTGAGCTAATTTAATTAAAATTGGCTTCCTATCAAGTGTTTTATTCAAGGAATCTAAAAAGTTATTATTTGATTGGTTGTCAAGAATCAAATCATTTTCTGATTTTATAAAAATAATTTTGCAATCTTTTCTTAAAAATACTGGAAAATCTCTATTGATGTAAAGTTGTTTTAAATCACTTAAAAGAAGAGTTTTATTTAAACTCTCTAGACTTTTATAAAAGATATTTTTAAAACTATTATTAATATGATTTGGCAAAAATGATCTATGTATAAATTCTTTTAACATATCCTTAGGTTCATCTTTTATGATTTTTGTTTCCATTTTTTTTAGAGACCTCAAAATAAAGTTTCTCTTATTACTTAAAGGAAGAAAATTATTAAAAGAATTTATAAGAACAATATGAGTTGCTTCTTTTAAAATTTTTTTTTGCATTAAATGAAAACCAAATGAATGGCATAAAGTCATTCTGATTTCTTTTTTAGATTCGCTTTTAATCCATTTTGCTTGATAATTATTTGTCGAAAAATAGCCCCTTTCATTATCTTGCCAATGCCAATTATTATTTAAAAAATCAACTTTATAATCATCCCAAAAATATTTATTTAGTCCCCATCCATGTTGAGTAATAATTTGTTTCATTTAAACTCTTTCAATACTGCAATAAAATTTTTTAGCAGATTAAAATCTAAGTTTCTTCGAATTGTTATTCTGATTCTTGATTGCCCCACTGGAACAGTTGGAGGTCTTATTGCAATTGCTAAAAACCCATTTTCTTCGAGATATTTTTGTAAATAAATTGCCTTCTCTTCTTTGCCAACAATAATTGATAAAATGTGACAATCTCCCTGAACTGGAAAATTAAAATTTTTAATAATTTCATCTTTCCATACATTCGCAGAAGATAACAAAGCATTACCCCATTCTTTATTTTCTAAAATTTTTTTTAAACCTTCTAGCGCCCCAGCAGCTAAAGATGGCGCAAGTGCGGTTGTGTACCTAAATGCACCACTTGTTTGGATAAGATATTCTCCAATTTTTGAATTGGAAGCTATGAAAGCTCCACCGCTTCCAAATGCTTTTCCAAAAGTTCCAGTAATCATAGTTATATCTGAACGACAATTAAAACTTAAACCCCTGCCTTCAGGTCCCAAGATCCCAATTGCATGAGCTTCGTCCACTAATAATTGAACACTATTTTTTTTGCAAATTTTGGTTATTTCTCTGAGCGGAGCAATTGATCCCTCCATGCTATAAAGAGATTCAACAACAACTAAAATGGAACTTTTTGTGGGGTTAGATTTAATAATCTTATTTTCTAAATCTTTTAAATTATTGTGTGAAAATCGAACTAGTTTTGCTTGAGTAGCTTTGACTCCAACTAATAAAGAGTTATGGATTAATTTATCTGCTATTACGATACTATTTCTGTTTGCTAAAGCCTGGATAGCGGCTATATTTGCTTGAAATCCGCTTGGGAAAACTAATACTTTCTCTTGATCAAGCCACTTGGCAAGTTCTGTTTCTAATAATTTATGTATTGGTCTTGAACCTGTAATAAACCTAGAGCTTCCTGAACCAATACCTTCTAACAAGCTTATTTCGTAAGCAGCTTTTATTAAATCCTTGTCCCTACTTAATCCAAAATAATCATTACTGCATAAGTCTATAAGTTTTTTATTTTGGGAATTTAAACTTAGAAGTTCGAATGATTTTTTACCTAAAGAAAATGTTTTTAATTTACGGATTCTATTTTTTGGAATTTTTACTTTTTTCATTTTGGCAAAATAAAATATAGTGGATTTAATTAAAAAGATTTAGATTTACTATTAAAGTTTGCAAGGTATTTTTTGTTTATTAATATCTATATAGATCATATATTAAGAAGTTAACTCATCCTCTCTTCAATCACAATTATTGCTTAATTTAGAGGAATATTTCCCCTTTCCACTAGATGATTTCCAATTAGAAGCAATACGAGCTATTAATAGCGGAAATTCTGTTGTTTTAACGGCACCAACTGGTTCGGGTAAAACATTGATAGGTGAATTTGCCATATACAGAAGCTTATCTCATGACAGCAGAGTTTTTTATACAACACCTTTAAAGGCTCTATCAAACCAAAAGTTTAGAGATTTTGCTAATCAATATGGTGAGAATAAAGTTGGTCTTTTAACTGGTGATATAAGCATAAATAGAGATGCACCAATATTAGTCATGACGACTGAGATTTTTAGGAACATGCTTTATGGCGAATTTGATGAATTTGATGATCCCTTAGAAAATTTAGAATCTGTGATTCTTGATGAATGTCATTATATGAATGACCCCCAAAGAGGCACAGTTTGGGAAGAAACTATAATCCATTGCCCTACTAGAACTCAAATAATAGCTTTATCAGCAACAATAGCCAATGCAGATCAATTACAAAATTGGATAGAAAAAGTTCATGGGCCCACAGTACTAATTAATAGTGATAAGAGACCAGTTCCACTTGATTTTATTTTTTGTAGTGTTAAAGGCCTTCATCCACTTTTAAATAACAAGGGTAATGGAATTCATCCAAACTGCAAGATTTGGAGAGCTCCTAAAGGGCAGAAAATAAGAGGAAAAGTGGGCAGGATAATGCAACCAAAGTCTCCTTCAATTGGCTTTGTTATTTCGAAACTAGCTGAACGAAATATGTTGCCAGCTATTTATTTTATTTTTAGTAGAAGAGGATGTGACAAGGCTATTGAGAATATAAAAGATTTAACTTTAGTAAGTTATTCAGAAGCAAGAATGATATCCCAAAAATTAGATGTTTATCTTAAAAATAATCAGGAGGCAATTAAAGATAAATCTCAATGCGAGGCATTAAAACGCGGTATTGCATCTCATCATGCTGGATTATTGCCTGCATGGAAAGAATTGGTTGAGGAATTATTTCAGCAAGGTTTAATAAAAGTTGTTTTTGCAACTGAAACTCTTGCTGCAGGAATAAATATGCCTGCAAGAACAACAGTTATTTCTTCTTTATCAAAAAGGACAGAAGATGGGCATAGATTATTATTTAGCAGTGAATTCTTGCAAATGTCAGGAAGAGCTGGAAGAAGAGGAAAAGATACACAAGGATATGTTGTTACATTACAAACAAGATTCGAAGGTGCCAAAGAAGCAAGTGCACTGGCTATTAGCAAACCAAATTCTTTAGAAAGTCAATTCACTCCTAGCTATGGAATGGTACTTAATCTTTTACAATGTTATACTTTAGAGAAGTCTAAAGAATTAATTAAAAGAAGTTTTGGTAGTTTTTTATATTTAGGTGAATCATCAGGTGAGAATATAATTCTTGAAAATCTAGATAAGGATTTAATTGAATTAAAAAAAATTACTTCTAACGTTTCATGGAAAGATTTTGATGCATACGAAAAGTTAAAAAATCGTCTTAAAGAAGAGAGAAGACTCTTGAAAATTTTAGAAAAACAATCAGCAGAAAAACTATCAGAAGAGATAACTAATGCACTCCCATATATTAAAGATGGAAGCTTCATTTCAATCAAAGCTCCTCAAATAAAAAGAAAAATTGTTCCAGGAATAATTTGTAAGAAAATATATGAATCCCAAAAAATTAAGAGTTTATTGTGTTTGACAATTGATAATTTATTTATTCTTATAAAACCCTCATATATTGTAAGTATTTTTAATGATTTGGATGCAATTGATGTCTTAGGACTTGAAGTCCCAAAGATGTATTTTTCTGGAGAGGTATTTAGGGGAGATGATATGTCGCAGTTTTATGCGGATCTAATTTTAGAAGTTTCTAAAAAAAATGATTTACAAACTCCACAATATGATTTGACAACGGAAGTTTTGGCACAAAAACAACAAATTAATAATTTAGAAGAAACAGTTACTAATCATCCTGCACACAGATTTGGAGACTCCAAGAAATTAAAGAAATATAGAAAAAAAATTATTGATGTTGAAAAAGAAATAAATGTTAGAAAAAAACTTCTTGAGGATAAAGAAAATTATAACTGGAGAACTTTTACCGATTTGATTAAAATTTTGAATCATTTTGGTTGTTTAAATGATTTGGAATTGACAGAAGTTGGACAAACAGTTGGCGCAATAAGAAGTGAAAATGAATTATGGATTGGTCTTGTTTTAGTTAGTGGTTATTTAGACGATTTAGATCCTCCTGAGTTAGCTGCAATTATTCAAGCTATATGTGTTGATGTAAGGAGGCCTAATCTTTGGTGTAATTTTAAACCTTCTTTAAAGGTAATAGATGTTTTTAATGAATTAGATGGGTTAAGAAAATTAGTCTCTTTTCAACAAAATAAGTTTCATATTGAAATTCCTATCTATTTAGAAACAGAGTTGACTGGAATTATTTCTGAATGGGCAAGAGGAAAAAAATGGAAAGATTTGGTTTTTAATACTTCATTAGACGAAGGTGATGTCGTAAGGATTATTAGAAGATCAATTGATGTCCTTTCTCAAGTGCAATACTGTATTGGTGTTAGTAATAAATTAAAAAGCAAAGCCAAGCTAGCATTAAAAGCTATTAATCGTTTTCCTGTTTCTGAATCTAATGATCTTATAATAGTTTCTGAAGATATTAATCCTGCAACAAAAAGAATTGACAATAATTCTTAAATTTTTTTAATCAAATCATTGAATTGATATTCATTGCTTCATTAAATTCATCTTCGTTTAAATAACCTAATTTAAGAGTTGCCTCTTTTAAATTTAATGATTCTTTGAAGGCAAGGTTTGCAATTGCAGCTGCTTTTGCATAACCAACTTTTGGCACTATAGCTGTAACCAACATTAGTGAATTTTCTAAATTTAACTTCATTTTCTTTTGATTAGGTTCCATCCCATCAACTAATTTTATTCTGAAGTTTTCTATTACATTTTTAAGTAATTTTAAACTTGTGAGAATATTAAATCCAATAAGAGGCTTATATTCATTCATCTGTAAAGTGCCGCTAGAATTTGCCATTGAGACTGCATATTCAAGACCCATTATCTGAGTGCAAACCATTGATAAGGCTTCGCATTGAGTTGGATTCACTTTACCCGGCATGATAGAACTTCCAGGTTCATTTTGAGGAATAATTAGTTCATATATTCCTGATCTTGGACCAGAAGAAAGAATTTTTATATCATTTGAAATTTTAAATAATGCACCTGCTAATATTTTTATCTGACTCATTACTTGAGCAAGACGATCATGCGAGGCCATGATAGAAAAATTATTTTTTGATTTATAGAACATTAGATTAGTATCATCGGAAATTGATTTTATAGACTCTTCACAAAATCCTTTTGGACAATTAATCCCTGTACCAACTGCAGTTCCTCCCAGAGGTAAGAAATACAATTCATTAAGACTCATAATAATTGCATTTTCAGCATCTTTAAGTTGCTCTGACCATCCTGATATTTCTTGCCCAAAAGTAAGGGGAACTGCATCTTGAAAATGGGTTCTTCCTATCTTTATAAGGTCTTTCCATTCTTCACTTTTTTTATCAAGGGTTTTAGTAAGTTCTCTGATCGTTGGAACTAAATTTTTGATTATTTCATTAACAACAGATATTTGAATAGCAGCAGGAAAAGTGTCATTAGTTGACTGAGATTTATTTACATCATCATTCGGATGAATTGGTTGATGACTACCAAGCTCTGAATTAGTTTTTAAAGATGCAATATTTGAAATTACCTCATTAACATTCATGTTTGTTTGCGTGCCACTACCTGTTTGCCAAACCTTTAAGGGAAACTGTGAATCGTGAAGCCCATCAAGTATTTCCGTGCATGCCTCTACAATTAAATCTTTTTTCCTTTTTTCTATTAAACCTAAATTGAAATTCGCAATTGAGGCAGCTTTTTTTATGAGGGTGAGTGAATAAATTAACTCAATTGGAATTAATTCTTCTCCAATAGAAAAATTTATTATCGATCTTTGTGTTTGAGCACCCCACAAAGCTTTCATGGGAACCTCTATTGTTCCCATACTATCTTTTTCAATCCTAAAGTTTTTTGTCATTATTAATCTGAAAACACTGGTTTAATTTAGATAAGGTTTTCAGTAATCTTAGATACCTAACTTCTCCCATATTACACTTAAATTATTAAGATGAATTGAAGGATTAAAACATTCTTCTAAGTCACTTTGATCAATAAAATCCATTATTTCATTATCTCTCTCTATATTTTGTTTGAAATCCCCATTATGAGTATTCCAGGCCTGATGAGCATTTTTTTGTACTAAGCTATAAGCCCTTTCTCTAGACAAGCCCTTCTCTACAAGCAAAAGTAAAACTTTCTGACTAAAGATGACACCTCCATATATATTTAAATTTTTGAGCATATTTTTTGGATAAACTTCCAAATGGCTTACTATATCTTTCATTTCCCTGAGCATAAAATGCAAACAGATTGATACGTCAGGTAACATGATACGTTCATTTGAACTATGGCTTATATCTCTTTCGTGCCAAAGTGGAACGTTTTCCAGTGCTGTTAAGACGTAACTCCTCAAAATTCTTGCTAAACCGCTTACTCTTTCACTTCGAATAGGATTTCTTTTATGAGGCATGGCAGAACTTCCTTTTTGCCCTTTTGTAAAGCCCTCCTCAACTTCTAAAACATCAGTTCTTTGTAAATTTCTTATTTCAGTTGCGAATCTATCTAGAGAAGCGCCAACTAGTGCAATAGTTTGAACATATTCTGCATGCCTGTCTCTCGATATGACCTGCGTACTTGCTGTATCTGGTTTTAAGCCGAGTAAATCACAAGTTATTTGTTCTACTTTGGGATTCGTATTAGCGTAAGTTCCCATTGCTCCACTTATTTGTCCAATAGCTACAGATTCTTTCAGTATTAACAATCTTTTTTTGTTCCTTATTATTTCTGCTAACCATCCAGCAAGTTTAAAACCGAAGGAAATTGGCTCCCCATGAATTGCATGAGATCTGCCAATCATTAAGGTATTTTTATGCGTCCTTGCTAATAATCTGACTTCATTTTCTAGGTTCTCAATTTCTTCTAATAACAATTCGCAAGAATCTTTTAACTGAAGAGATAAGCCAGTATCAAGTACATCACTACTGGTCATACCAACATGTATATATCTTCCAGAATCTCCTACAAATTCATTAACGCTTGTAAGAAATGCTATGACATCATGCTTAACTTCTTTCTCAATTTCTGAAATTCTAGATTCATCAAACTTTGCATTTGAACGTATCTCTTTCATGGCATTCTCAGGAATTTTTCCCAGAGAAAAATTTGCTTCACATGCAGCTATTTCAACCTTAAGCCAACTCTGGAATTTTGCGCTATCAGTCCAGATTTTCCCCATTTCGGGTAATGTGTAACGCTCGATCACAATTTTTATTAATTATCAATTTAAACTTTATAACCAAAATCGAATTATTGCTCTATACCTTAAAGATGTACTTGCCATTGAAGATATTTGCCTGGCAATTATTTTCTTATGTAACATTTTTCTAGCTAATTAAGAAAGCTTAAATATAAAAATGTTTGCATTTATTCCTTTATTTCTTTCGTTAATAATGGGTAATTTTTTAGTTCTTATTTAAAATTGGAAGGTATTAAAGAATTTGGATCTTAATCTTGTAGAAGTTCATTATTCAGTCTTTTTTTATTGATTAAAAGATGATTAAAAAAAGTAGATTAGACCTTTATCTTCTTAAAAGTGGTTTATGTGAAACTCGTCAAAAAGCTCAAGGTTTAATTCTTGCGGGCAAGGTTAGAGATATCAATGGAAAAGTATGGGATAAACCTGGACAACAAGTATTAATTGGATCTGAATTCTTTATTGATTCAGAACCTATGTTTGTATCAAGAGGCGGCGAAAAATTATTGGAGGCATTTAATAAACTTGAAATTAAAGTTAAAGATAAAATTTGTATTGACGCAGGAATCTCTACTGGGGGATTTACTGATTGCTTATTGCAACAAGGAGCAAAGTTAGTTTATGGGATAGATGTTGGTTATGGGCAGACTGCATGGAAGATTAGAAATAATCCAAAAGTCATACTTTTTGAACGAACTAATATTCGAAATTTAAAACCTAATGATCTTTTATCTAGAAGTAATGAGTTACCAAATTTTGTGGTTGCTGATTTGTCTTTTATTTCATTAAAGTTAGTTTTTAAATCTATTGGTAATTTATTAGAAGGTGATTCTATTGAGGGAATATTTTTGATTAAACCCCAATTTGAGGTGGGTAAAGATAAAGTCAGTAAAGGCGGTGTTGTTCGCAATCCTAGATTTCATGCTGAGGCTATAGAGTCTGTTATTTATGCTGCTAAGAATTTCCAATGGAATATAAAGAATTTGATAGCTTCTCCTCTAGTAGGTCCTGCGGGAAATCATGAATATTTAGCTTGGATGAGCTTAGGAAGTCAATCAAATAAAAGGATTAATAGTGAATATATACAAAATTTAGTAAAAGAAACTCTTTGAATTAAAGAGCTTCTTCGTCTTTGTCGCCAGTTCTGATTCTCACAACAGAATCAATTGATGTGATGAATATTTTTCCGTCACCTATCTCTCCAGTTTTTGCTGCTTCAGCAATCGCATCTATGACTGAATTAACCTTTTCATCTTCTACGACAACTTCTACTTTAAGTTTTTGAAGGAATTCAACAGTAAATTCGGAACCTCTATATCTTTCAACTTGTCCTTTTTGCCTTCCAAAACCTCTTACTTCACTAACTGTCATTCCAACTATACCGGAGTTTACTAATGCAATTTTTACATCCTCCAGCTTAAATGGACGTATGATTGCTTCAATTTTCTTCATGATTAAAGATTGAACATTCCTATTTTAATTGTTTTTTGGGAAAACATCCAACATTGAAATATCAGAAAAACATTCAATATTAAGGCCTGCATTCGTGGCATCTTCAATTAATAGTTGGGAATTTTTTTCAGAAATTATTACTGTACTATTTGATAACTCTTCCCACTGATCATTCTCAAAGTGTGTTTGAAGCCATAACATTCCAAATGCGCTTTTTGGTTGAAGGGATTTATTTAAGTTGTTATCGATAGTTATCAAACAAATGTCCATTAATTTTTCATTGATCTAAACACATATAACCCTTTTGGTCGACATTATGAATGTTACGACTGATACAAAAATGAGATTTAACAGCTTTTGACTTAGTCAATTGTAATACTTAGATTTGTTGATACTTTTGCGAATTTTTTTTCTTTATATATAGTTTTTATATAGGTTTAGTAAAAAAGTTCTACTAAAAATGAATACAGCTAAATTAGAAGATTCGACTCAAAGACCGCTATATGGTGAGAGAATTATTGAAGAATCAAAAATAATTTGTTTCGATAATCCGAACAAGAAAAGAATTTATGAAATTTCTATTCAGTTACCTGAATTTACATGTAAGTGCCCTTTTTCTGGTTATCCAGATTTTGCAAAGCTAAATATTATTTATCAACCTAATTTGAGAGTCTATGAGTTGAAGTCTTTAAAGCTTTATATTAATAATTTTAGAGATATAAAAATATCACATGAAGAAGTTGTTAATAGAATTATGGATGATTTAGTGAATGAAGGCTCACCTCACTGGATACATTTAAACGCTGCATTTAACCCCAGAGGGAATGTTTCTATGCAGTTAGATATTTTTAGTGGGCAGAAAAGAAATTAAAATTTTTTTATTTCTTCTGATAATTTAAAAAATTCTTTTTTAAAACCAACTAGATTTTTATTGCTAAGGCCTCCTATAGATAACTTTTGTGATTCTTTATTTACAAGAATCCATAATTGGTTAGTTGGTATAAGACTAATTATTGTTCCAAAAATTATTAAAAGAAAAGAAAAGTAAATAAATGGTATAGACGGATCATTTTTTATTATTAAACCACTGCTGGGAATTATTTTTTTCAGTGATACTCTTGAAGAATTAACTTCTAAAGGATTGTCATTGATATAGAGATTAAGCCCGGAAAAATTTTCTATATTCGAAATTTTAAGTGGACCATTTTCATTATCTATTGTTAAAAGGAAATTTTTTTTAGTCTCTGATCCTAATTCAATTAAAACTCCCCAAACTTGATTACCGATTTCGGGAATCTCCTTTAATTGTAATTGATAAAGGATATTATCTATTTCCAAAACAACATTTGATATTGCCCAATCTGCTTGATAAATAGTTAATCCTTTAAACCTGATTGGGTGATTAACTTTGGCGGTTTTTATTTCATTTAAATTTATATCTTCAGAAGAAAAATTTAATTTTGAAATAAACTGTTTGGGTACACCATCACTTTCTCGTTCTATAGAAAAATCTACTAATTTTACATTTGCTTTTGAGTTTGTGCTCTCATTAACAAGATCCAAACTTTCTCCAGGCAGTAAATATTGTTCTTTTGATTGACTTGTAAAACTTCCATATGCTGAACCTATAAGTAAGACTATTAATCCTATATGTACAACTAAAGGACCTATTTTTCCAATTAAACCCCTTCTTGCAGAAATATGACTTTTAAATTTATATGTTTTCCATCCTCTTTTTTTAAGTAATAAATCTATTTTTGATATGTGGTCTCCATCTTGATTGATTGGATGACTTATAGTTAGTTGCAGTTTGCAAAAATTTTTTTCGCTCTTGTATTCAATCCATTTTAATGAAGTTTTTAATGAAGGGATTTGCCTCCTGAAACTACAAGCTGCTAAAGAAATGCAAAGAAGAATTAATGTAAATAAAAACCAAAAGCTTGTATATACATGATCCAATTGAAGTTTTAAGACTTTTTCTCCATCTAAAAATCCAAAAATGGGAGCACTATCGAAATTATCAATATAAAATTTATTATTACTACCTTGAGGGATAAAAGTACCTATACCACTGGCAATAGCTATGAAGATTATCAGTGATATGGCGAATCTTAAACTTGATATTTTTAAAATTAGACTTTTAAAAATTATCATTTAAATCCAATTTGAAAATAAATTTAATAATCCCAGTGCTACTAAAAATATCCCACTTAAGGTAGGAATTATTTGACTAAATTTTCTAAGCTCTAAAAATTTTTTTAAGTTTTCTGCTGTGGCGCCCGCAATAATTAATGGTATGACTTGGCCTATTCCAAAGAAAAATAAAAAAATAATTGAGATTAGCGGGTTTTTAGCTTGCGATACCCAAGCTAGAAGAGTTGCTAAAACTGGAGTGATGCAAGGTGAAGAGGCTAGACCAAAAGTAGTTCCTATTGCAAAAGGTGCTATAAATGTTGGTATTTTATCTTCAATTTTTTTTAAATCAGGTCCATTCGGAAACTGAAACTTTAGAATCCCTAGTAAATTTAAACCCATAATTATTGCTATTAGGGCAACTAATGAGGTGTAATAAGATGGAATTTGACCATATATTTTACCTAAGAATCCACTCGCAGCCCCAAGTGCAACAAGCGAAAAAACCACTCCTCCTGAAAAACTAAAAAGTTTAAAGCTATTTTTTTCTGTTCCTCCTATATAAGCAATTGTTACTGGAATTAATGATAATGAGCATGGTCCAAGACTTGTTAAAAGTCCTGCGCTGAAAACCAAAAATATAGTAAATGGACCAGGGCTATTAAGACCATTCTGCATAAGCATATTACCCTTTTGAGATAATTCTGAAATAACTAAATTAAATGATGCGATAGTTTAACTTAAATCCTTTAAATTCTAACTAATTAAGAGCCTTTCGTGTACGAATTATACCAATGAATCCTGTTGATTCTAATGAACATCTCACTAACATCCCTGCAATAAAAAAAGACGCTATTAATGAATTTCCACCATAACTAATGAAAGGTAGTGGTAAGCCTGTCGTAGGCATTGAACCTGTTGCTACAGAAATATGCATTAATGATTGACCTGTCAACATTACACCACATCCGATAGCAACTAATTTTGTATAGTTGTTCCTGCACTTAAGACTAATTCTTAGACTTATATAAGAGAATACTGCTAAAAATCCTAAGAATAAAGTACACCCCAACAAACCAAATTCTTCAGCAAAAATGGCAAAAATAAAATCTGTATACATGAACGGTAGATACTGTAATTTTTGTATAGATAGTCCAAAACCTTGGCCAAATAGACCGCCTGAACCTATAGCTAATAAACTCTGAACCAATTGAAATCCACTTTCCTGTTGATCTTTCCAAGGATTAATAAATGAAGTAACTCTTAGTTTTTGATATTCGTTATTAAGGATACTAATACATCCAGTAATGAATCCTATTGAAGCAAATGAGCAAAGAGAGCTAAGTTTTACACCTCCGCATAAACCCATTACCCAAAGAAGAATTCCAGTTAATGATGCAGTACTTAAATTAGGCTGTTTTAGTATTAATAAAATTAATAAACCAAAGGATATTATTGAAATTAATTTTTTGTCATTCTTTACTAGATTCCAATGTGCGAAAAGGTTAGAAGCTTCTAGAATCAGAAAAGGTTTAATTAATTCAGATGGTTGCAGACGTAAATTGCCAAGCACTAGCCATCTTGAAGATCCATTAACTGTAATTCCACTAAAATTAGTAAGAAAAACCAAAAAGAATAAAATATAAAAAATAATTTTTGAAAACTTTAAAAGATTTCTGATGTTTGTATTAAGAACGAAATAAAATAAACCAATTCCTGGAATTGTCCAAATAATTTGTTTTTTTAAGAAATAAGCCCAATTTCCCATTTCCCTACTAGCCACCCACCAACTGGATGATCCTAGTATGCATATTCCTAATATTGACCAAATCCCAATAATAACAACAAGGATTTTTGCCTCATAAGGCCATATTGACCAAGATAAGGGAAATATAGACTCTGTTAAGTTGCTTAGATTTTTTTTGTAATTAGAACTAAAGGTTTTTTTTCTTTTAGAAATTGTTTTATATTTTATTTTTTCTTGACTTAGCTCCAATTTTTTAGATGTATATGTACTATTGAGACGCTTAATTGAGATTTTGCCAAGTCTTTTATTAACGTTTTAAACTGTTAAAGCAATGAAAAAGATGACTTTTCATAAATTTTATTTTTGAAGAATAAAGTTAAAAATGGTCTACAGATTCATAATAAATCTTAAGAATTAATTTTTTATAAAAAAAAACTAGCTAAAAGGGACCTCTCCGTGATAGATTCCGTGAGTTTATATACTTACTTAAACCATTCAGAGAGGGTTTCTAAACTATGTTCACATCAGTGGACTCAAATAGAAAAAAACTTGAGCATCCCTCTAATGAGAATGTTCAATTTCCTCAATCCCTGAATAATTCGATCATCAAAGAAAGTAAATCTGGCATTGCCAATCAAATAGATAATTTGCTTTCTCAAAATGATGAATATACAAAGTTGCAATTAACAATTTTTGGAATTACTTTTATTGTTTCTATTTTATTAGCATCAATAACTGGAATTTTTCTTGGATTTACTTTTGGTTTTAGTATCTTAATAGGTGCAATAGCCGGCATTTTTTATCTACGTTTGCTTGCCAAAAGTATAGGGAATCTTGGTAAAGAATCATCAGGTGTATCAAAATTGCAACTATTAGTTCCAGTTTGCCTCTTTATTTTTGCTAGCAAGCTAGGATCTTTGGATATTTTTCCTGCAATGATAGGTTTTTTTATTTATAAGCCTTCACTCATTCTTTATTTTTCACTTTCTTAAGTAAATTTTTTATTCAAAACAAATGTTTTTTAATTCCTTGCTAACAAATTTTGCAGCATTAGAAGTTGGTCAACATCTTTATTGGCAAATTGGAAATATCAGACTTCATGGGCAGGTATTTTTAACATCTTGGATTTTATTAGGAGCGTTATTAGTTTTTATTTCTTTAGGAACTAAAAAAATGGAAAATGATCCTAAAGGTCTTCAAAACTTGCTTGAGTTTCTCTGGGATTACATAAGAGATCTTGCTAGGACTCAAATAGGTGAAAAAGTTTATAGAGATTGGATGCCATTTATAGGGACTTTATTTTTATTCGTCTTTGTTAGTAATTGGGGAGGAGCTTTAATTCCTTGGAGATTGATTAAGTTACCAAGTGGAGAATTAGGAGCACCTACTGCAGATATCAATACAACTATTGCCTTAGCTTTATTGGTTTCACTCTCTTATTTCTATGCAGGTTTAAGCAATAAGGGTTGGAGATACTTCGAATACTATGTTCACCCAACTCCGATAATGCTTCCTTTCAAAATTCTAGAGGATTTTACGAAACCTTTATCACTCTCTTTCAGGCTATTTGGAAATATTTTGGCTGATGAACTTGTTGTTGGTGTTTTAGTCTTTTTAGTTCCGCTAATTCTCCCAATACCTGTTATGTTTCTAGGATTGTTTACTAGTGCTATTCAGGCATTGATTTTTGCAACTTTAGCGGCCTATTACATTGGAGAAGCTGTTGAAGAACATCATTAACTGTCTTCTAATACATCCAGACGCTTTTACAAAGAGTCTGTAATCTGGCAAAATATCTAATCGCGTAGGTCTGAAAATATCAGACCCATTCTTAAAAGAAAGGATGTCCAAGCGTGTATGACAACAAAGATTATCACAAGTATTAAGCTCTTTATTTCAAAATTATGGATTCGATTACTTCCGCTGCATCAGTTGTAGCTGCTGGTTTAGCAGTTGGTCTAGGTGCTATAGGTCCAGGTCTTGGACAAGGTAACGCAGCTCAAGGTGCCGTTGAGGGTATTGCCCGTCAACCAGAAGCTGAAGGTAAAATTAGAGGAACTCTTCTTTTGTCTTTCGCTTTCATGGAGTCATTAACAATTTACGGATTAGTTGTGGCTTTGGTATTACTTTTTGCGAATCCTTTTTCCTAAAAGTTAATATTGCTTCTAATCCTTATTAGCAATATTTAAATTTAATTTTTTAACTTCAACTTAATCATATGTTGGCCTTTAATTTTTTTGGTGCTACTGAAGGTGGATTATTTGATATAAATGCCACTTTGCCACTAATGGCAATACAAGTAGTTGCGCTTACTTACATATTAAATTCTCTCTTTTTTAAGCCTGTTGGCAACGTTGTAGAAAAAAGAGAAAAGTTTGTAAGTAATAATATTATTGAGGCCAAAAATAAACTTTCTGAGGTTAAAAAATTAGAAGCTGATTTATTAACTCAGCTTCAAAGTGCTCGTACAGAAGCCCAAAGAATTGTGAGCGAAGCTGAAAATGAGTCTGACAAGCTTTATAAGGAAGCACTAGAACTTGCTAACAATGAAGCAAATGCTTCAAAAGAAAAAGCAAGACTAGAAATTGAAAGTCAGACGTCTGCTGCTCGTGATCAACTTTCTAAACAGGCTGATGATCTAAGCGAACTTATTGTTAATAGATTGATTCTAGAAAAATGAATTTAACTCTTTTAGCTACAGAAGGTTTTGGATTAAACTTCAATTTATTCGAAACTAATATCCTTAATTGGGCTGTGGTGGTTTTCGGTCTTTATAAATTTTTGCCTGGTTTCCTAGGTAAAATGCTTCAAAAAAGGAGAGAAGGAATCCTTCTTGAATTAAAAGATGCTGAAGATCGACTCCTAAATGCAAATCAAGCTTTAGAAAAGGCGAAGAAAGATTTATCTTCAGCAGAAGAAAAAGCTTCTCAAATAAAAGCAGATTCTCTTAAAAGATCTGAATCAATCAGAATGGAAAGTGAGAAAAAAGCGATAGAGGAAATGGCACGAATTAAACAAAGTGCAATCTCTGATGAGAGCTCTGAAGCTTCCAGAGCAATTTCTCAACTTCGAAAAGAAGCTGTTGAACTGGCAATTAAGAAAGCTTTAGATTCTCTTCCAAATCGACTTGATAAAACAACACAAGAAAATTTGGTGACTCAATCAATTAACAATATTGAGGAGAACTAATGCCACTTTTAAATTCAGTTACTACACCATATGCTGAGGCATTACTTCAAGTTGTGAATGAAAATTCGCAAACTGAAGAGATTGTTTCTGAGGTTAAACAACTCTTGGAATTAATAAATGATTCCCCTGAATTGGAGAAGGCACTATCCTCTCCCATTTTAGAAACTGATGCTAAGAAGAAAATCATTATTGAAATTTTTTCAAATAAGGTTAAATCTTCTTTACTGAATTTCTTGAAATTATTGGCCGATAGGCAAAGGATTGGAATACTTACTTCAATTCTTAATAGGTTTTTAGAGATTTACCGAGAAAACAGTAATATTGCTTTGGCAACTGTTACTTCTGCAGTCGAGCTTACTGATGAACAGAAAGGTTTAATTACCAAAAAGATCATCAATATTGCTGGAACAGAAAAATTAGAACTTGTAACTAAAATCGATCCATCTCTTATTGGTGGTTTCGTCGCCAGTGTAGGATCAAAAGTAATTGATGCTTCCCTTGCTTCACAAATTAAAAAACTTGGCTTATCCCTTTCCAAGTAACTTTTAAATCAACCTTAAATTCTTAAATCCATGGTATCTATACGCCCTGATGAAATCAGTTCAATCTTAAAACAACAAATAACTGATTATGACCAATCTGTAAGTGTTAGCAATGTAGGAACTGTTCTGCAAATCGGTGATGGCATTGCAAGAATATATGGCTTAGATCAGGTCATGGCAGGAGAGTTATTGGAATTTGAAGATGGTACCGAAGGTATAGCTTTAAATCTAGAAGACGATAATGTTGGAGCCGTTTTGATGGGAGAGGCACTTGGTGTCCAAGAAGGAAGTAACGTTAAGTCCACAGGTAAAATCGCATCTGTTCCAGTTGGCGAAGCAATGCAGGGGAGAGTTGTTAATCCTCTCGGACAACCAATAGATGGGAAAGGGGAAATTCCAACAAGTGATACTAGATTGATTGAAGAAATGGCTCCAGGAATAATCAAGAGAAGATCAGTGCATGAACCAATGCAAACAGGTATTACATCTATTGATGCAATGATTCCTGTTGGAAGAGGTCAAAGAGAATTAATTATTGGTGATAGACAAACTGGAAAATCTGCGATTGCTATCGACACGATAATCAACCAAAAAGGTCAAGACGTAGTTTGTGTTTACGTAGCTATTGGTCAGAAGTCAGCATCAGTAGCAAACATCGTAGAGGTCTTAAGAGAGAGAGGAGCCCTAGATTATACAGTCGTAGTTAGTGCAGGAGCTTCTGAACCGGCTGCTTTACAATACTTAGCTCCTTATACCGGTGCAGCAATTGCTGAACATTTTATGTATCAGGGTAAAGCAACACTTGTTATTTATGATGATCTAACAAAACAAGCTCAGGCTTATAGACAAATGTCTCTTCTTTTAAAAAGACCACCAGGAAGAGAGGCTTATCCTGGAGACGTGTTCTACTTACACAGTAGATTACTAGAAAGAGCAGCAAAACTTTCTGATGCTATGGGAGGGGGTTCTATGACAGCTCTTCCAATTATTGAAACTCAGGCAGGGGACGTTTCGGCTTACATCCCAACTAATGTTATTTCAATTACAGATGGACAAATATTCTTGAGTGCAGATTTATTTAACTCAGGATTAAGACCAGCTATTAATGTGGGTATTTCTGTTAGCCGTGTTGGTGGAGCCGCTCAGACAAAAGCAATTAAAAAAATTGCAGGAACTTTAAAATTAGAACTCGCACAATTTGATGAACTAGCTGCTTTTTCTCAATTTGCATCTGATCTTGATGAAGCAACTCAGCAACAACTTGAAAGAGGTAAAAGACTAAGAGAGTTATTAAAGCAACCTCAATTCTCCCCGCTGAACCTTGCAGAACAAGTTGCAGTTGTTTACGCAGGAGTTAAAGGTCTTATTGATGAGGTACCTGTTGAAGATGTTACTAAATTTGCAACTGAACTTAGAGAATACCTAAAGTTAAATAAATCAGAATTTATAGAAGAGATTCTTAAAGAAAAGAAATTAAATGATGGATTAGAAGCAACACTAAAAGAGGTGATAAATGAAGTTAAATCATCAATGCTTGCCACAGTTTAAATTTATTTAAGGAGATACCATGGCAAATCTTAAAGAGATTAGAGATCGAATCGTTTCCGTTAAAAATACAAGAAAAATAACGGAGGCCATGAGACTTGTTGCAGCTGCAAAAGTTAGGAGAGCTCAAGATCAAGTTCTTAAGAGTAGACCTTTTGCAGATAAACTTGCACGGGTCTTAGAAAATATTCAATCTAGAGTACAATTTGAGGCTGTCGACTCTCCTTTATTATCCAAGAGAGAAGTAAAGAGCATCACTTTGGTTTGCATAACTGCGGATAGAGGTTTATGCGGTGGTTACAACACAAATATAATAAAAAAGGTAGAAATAAGATATGCAGAATTAGTCAAACAAGGGTATCAGCCAAATTTAATTTTGGTCGGGAAGAAAGCTATTGGATATTTTCAAAATAGAAAGGATAGATATGTAATTAAAAGTACTTTCAAAGAACTAGAACAGGTACCCACAGTCAAGGACTCCGAAGGAGTTACAAATGAAATTTTAGCTGAATTTCTTTCAGAAAATTCTGATAGGGTAGAAATTATTTACACGAAATTCATCACTTTAGTTAGCTGCGCCCCTGTTGTTCAAACACTATTGCCACTTGACCCTCAAGGAATTGCAGAGGAAAACGATGAAATTTTTAGGTTGACTACAAAAGATAGTAAGTTACTTGTTGAAAAATCAAATATGGCAAAAAGTGATTCAGAGAAGTTGCCATCAGATATTGTTTTTGAACAAAGTCCTGATCAACTATTAGATTCGTTACTACCATTATATTTACAGAATCAGGTACTAAGAGCTCTTCAAGAGTCTGCAGCTTCAGAACTTGCTTGCAGGATGACTGCTATGAATAATGCGAGTGATAATGCTAAAGAATTAGCAAGTACTTTGAACCTAACCTATAACAAAGCAAGACAAGCAGCTATTACTCAAGAAATTTTAGAAGTTGTAGGAGGTTCAGCGGTTTAGTAATAAGATTTAGGATATGACCGGATACAATATAAAAGTTCAATTTGAGCAAAAGACTTTTAGCTTTTTATGTTCTGAAGATCAAGATATTATTTCAGCGGCAAAAATGAATGGAATAGATTTACCAAGTAGTTGTTGTTCAGGAGTTTGTACAGATTGTGCATCCATGATATTGGAAGGATCTGTAGACCAAGAAGATGCTATGGGATTAAATGATGATTTGAGGGAAAAGGGCTTTGCACTTTTGTGTGTGGCATATCCAAAGTCAGATTTGAATATTATTATTGGTAAAGAAGTCGAAGATGATTTATATAATGATCAATTTGGTAAATATCAAAAATGAAATTAAGTTCAGTTGATTTTTATTTAGATTGGCCAGTTTCAATAAAATTAAAAAATTTAAGGAGATTTATCATTTCAAATTTAGAAAAAAAAGGTGATGTAATTCGCTGGTCAATTGTTGATTTTAACAATTCTATTGACTCTTTTGGAACAAAACAACTTAAAATTAAAGCTGTCTTAGCTAATTAAAGAATATAAATTGAAATACTTTTATTAATGGAAATTTCACCAACAATATTCATTATTCCAACTGGTATTGGTTGTGAAATAGGAGGTTTTGCTGGGGATGCACTCCCTACCGCTAAATTATTAGCATCAGCAAGTGGATGTTTAATTACCCATCCAAATGTTATGAATGGCGGTAGTCTTTCTGAAAAAGATAAAAATATTTTTTATGTTGAAGGTTATAGTTTAGACCGACTTGCTAAAGGAGAAATCGCTTTAAAATGGGTAAAGCAACAGAAAATTGGGATAATTTTTGATTCAGCCATTGAGAGTGAAATATTAGCAAGACATTTACAAGTTGCTGATGCATGTGTTTCTACTTTAGGGATTAATGTTCATTCTTATGTGGTTACAAAACAGCCATTAAACATAGTTATTGATTCTGATTTGTCAAAAATGAGTGGTGGCACAATTGAAAATCCTGATACCCTAATTGATGCTGGAAAATGCTTAATAGAAAAAGGAGTTACGGCAATAGCAATTGTGGCAAAATTTCCAGATGATTCAGATTCTTCAGAAACAAATATTTATCGAGAAGGGAAAGGGGTTGATCCTATTTCTGGAGTTGAAGCAGTTATAAGTCATTTAATAAGCAAATTCTTAAAAGTTCCGTGTGCTCACGCACCTGCTTTAAATCCAATTGAATTGAATGAAAAATTAGATCCCCGTGCAGCTGCAGAAGAAATAGGATACACCTTTTTACCATCAGTACTGATTGGGTTAAGCAATGCACCTAACATTGTTGAATTGCCTGCTAAAAATGAATTAATCTCACTACACCCTGATCAGATTGAAACTATTGTTGTTCCTAATGGGGCACTAGGGGGAGAAGCAGTACTGGCAGGGATTGAAAAAGGTTTAAATATTGTCTCTGTAAAAAATCAAAATACATTAAAAGTGACAAGTGACTTTTATGATTATCCCAATCTTTTTGAAGTGGATAATTATTTAGAAGCTGCAGGCATAATTCTTGCTATCAAAAAAGGTATCAACCTTGATTCAGTTAAAAGGCCTTTGCAAAAAATCCAACAGTCTTTTTATAGTGATTAATAAGATATTGCAATTGGAACTCTCCAGTCACTTCCCAATGACTGACTGCTTAGTTTAAGAATAGGAGGAGCCTGCTTTCTTTTGAATTCCGCTTTTTTTATAAGTGAGATTATTTTTAAAATTAATTCTTTTTTATAACCATCTTCTTCTAGTTGTTGTAAATCTTTTTTCTCTTCTATAATTCCTTTAAGAACATTATCTAAAATAGAATAAGGTGGGAGAGAATCAGTATCTAATTGATCAGGACCTAATTCGGCACTTGGAGCTTTTGTACGAATATTTTCTCCAATTATATTCACATTAGTATTTAACATATATGATTTTCTCTCATTAATTGAATCTTCACTATCAAGCCAGTTGCATAATTTAAAAACATTAGTTTTGTATAAATCCCCTATTACCGATAATCCCCCATTCATATCACCATAAAGTGTGCAATATCCTACAGCTAGCTCTGATTTATTTCCTGTTGAAAGTAATAAATGCTTTTCTTGATTTGCTAAAGCCATCAGAAGCGTTCCTCTGATTCTTGATTGAATATTTTGATTTGTTATTTCAGCCATCTCGAAAGATATGGTTTTTACAAAAGATTCTTCAAAAGAGCTCATCAAGTTTTCAATTGGGATGCTATTGAAATTTATTTTTAATCTTTTCGCTAGATCTTTCGCATCACTCTTTGAATGAGATGAGCTCCACTTAGAGGGCATTGAGATGCAATAAATATTATTACTGCCAAGAGCAGCAGTAGCAATTGCTGAAACTAGTGCTGAATCAATGCCACCACTTAGTCCAATTAAAGCTGTTTTAAAACCGCATTTTTGAGCATAATCCTTAACACCAAGGACTAATGCATCAAAAATTGATGACATCTCAGACTTTTCAAATTTATTTTTTTGAGGTCTTTTTTGTTCAATATCCCAATTGGAAAGGTCTTCTGAAAAAGATTTTAATTGCTTAATTTTAGTTCCATTCTTATCAAGAATAAAACTATTTCCATCAAAAATTAAATTATCATTTGCTCCAATCTGGTTTACATATATCAGTGGTACTTGAAGATATTGAGCAGCAAAACAGGAAACTTTGGATCTTAGCTCTAACTTGTTGAAGGTATATGGTGAGGCTGATAAATTCACTAAGATATCAACTTTTTTTTTCTTTAAATCAAAAATAGGATTCTTTTTATGAATTCCTCTACCCTCTATATTTTTATTGACCCATAAATCCTCACATATAGTAAAGCCCAGTCGCCAAGTCTTATTATTTATTTCTTTTGTTAATATGGAAACTTTTTCTCCTGATCTAAAGTATCTTTTCTCATCAAATACTTCATAGGTTGGAAGAATAATTTTACGAGCAATTATTTTCCATTCACCGCACTCAAGCAATGCAATAGAATTATATAGATTTGGAAAATAAGAATCATTTATTATCTCAGCTATACCCACTGTGATACTTAAGTTTCCATATTTTTTATTAATATCTAAAGCTAATTTGTCAAGAATTTGATATTGATTTTTGATTAAATTTTTTTTTAGAAGTAGGTCATTTGCTGGATATCCCCATAATGATAATTCTGGAGTAAGAACTAAATCAGCAGAAGTTGAGCTAGCTTTCGAAGCAACATAAAGTATTTTTTTTGCATTGCCCTCTAAATCTCCAACAACTGGATTAATTTGAGCAAGTAAAAACTTCATTCAACTAATTTAGTGGATTCATATAAATTATTCTTTTTAACAATATCTATTAATGAAGTTGGTAAATTAGAATAATTAAAATTTGACTTGAACTTAGAACTTGAAATATTTGGGATTTTTATGGTTGAAATCTTAAATTTCACTTTATAAGTTTCTAACATTTTAAGAGTATTTGATTCAACAGGATAACCTTCTCTCATAATTATAAAAAAACTTACCTCCTTAATAATTTTATCAAATTTTTTCCATTGGAAAATATCTTTAATTAAATCACTCCCAATAACAAAATCTATATTATTAAATTCATAAATTCTTTTACATTTTTTAATTGACTCTACTGCCCATTGGCTACTAACACTTTGATTAAATAAAATTTTAGTATTATCTAAATCTTCAATAAGAGTTTTTAATAAATTGCTGCGAATAGAGATATCCACTTTGTGATTTTTGTTTGGGTTATTGCTTACATAACTAACCGTACAAGCATAAATTTTGGATAATTCTTCAAGTATTTTTTCATGACCAATTGTAGGAGGATCTGCACTGGTACCAAATAATGCAATGCTTTTTCCCATTTAAGTTTTAAGGCAGAATGCTAATAAAATTATTATTTAAATTTCTATTTGAAAAATAAATATTTATGTGGTTTAAAATCTCTGGGTCATTAAAATTCATATTTTGGATCATAATAGCTGGTTCTATAAAGGAAGCTTTGCTTCTTATAAATATCTCTTGTGCTGCTAATTTACCTAGGATTTTTGTAGAATAAACTGCGATTGCTGCTTGCATAATTGCAATGGGTCCATAGGGTAATAATGAAAGCCCGTTTGTAAAAGGAGCTGTTAATAGAATTACTTTCTTAATAAGGTTGAAAGATGTATTGACACCGACTTGAGTGACTCCTAAAAATAAATTATTTATGGATATATTTTTAAAAATTTTTCTTATAGATTCACCTTTCAACTTTAAGCCGTAAATCTTACTTAATTCGCTAATTAATGCAGTATCAAGTGCGAAACTACCAGCAACATCAAATAAAATAAAAGGATTAAGAGCTACTGCTGATGCCTTTATAGTCGAAAATTTACCAATAGTTGACTGAGCTAATTTCTTCCTTCTTTTCAATCTTTGCTCTTTTATTCGCAGAAACAATTTATCGGCTAATTGAATAGAATTAAGTGTTAATAATAGCTCTCCATATTGATTTATTATTTTTGTTATGTAATTTTTAAGATTGTTTTCATGATTAATAACTATTGGAATATTTAAATCTTTTGGAAGCTTTAACTTTATATTTTCAATTATTTCTTTTAATTCATTATTGTTAAATAAATCGACTTTGTTTAAAGTTACAATAATTTTTTTTCCATCTTTTATAAAAGAGCTGATTTCACTTAACTCATTTCTATTTAAATCACCCGAAACTATAAATAAAATTAGATCAGAATGATTTATTCGGGAGAAGATTTTATCGGGAGATTTGATGGCGCAAAAATCAAATCCTGGCGAATCAAGTAACTCTATACTTCTGAGAGTTTGATCTTTAAGTACCCATTCTTCCGATTGTATTTTTCTTGTAGAACCGTTGATAATATCAGTTGTGAATATTTCTTTTTTTAATAGAGAATTTAAAATAGAAGATTTTCCTACGCCTGATTTACCATACGTGCCAATTCTTATTTTTTTTTCTTTGAGTCTTAAAAGTTGTTGATTAAAAGAAATTATTTCTCTATTGAGAAAACTTTTTTCATAATTAGTAAGATCAATACTCTCCCACCATTTTTTTAAAATTAAATAATTTTTACTGATTTCCAATTGTTTCATGATTTATTTTTCCACCAACCAGCTAATACAGATAAAACAGCTTCTGCCCCAATAATTCCCACAAATCCTCCAAATTCATCTACTACTACTTTCACTCCTTTATGATCCTTGTCAAATCTTGTTAATAATTGATCTGCTTTTATCATTTCGGGAATGTAGTCGACAGGCTCGCAAATGTCTGATAACAATTTTTTATTTCCTCCATTAATTAAATTCGCTAGCATTTTCTCACGTTTTACGACCCCTTGTATTTTGTCAACTTTATCTCCTAAAATAACCCACCAAGGTGAGTTGTCTGACATTATAAATTCTGAAATTTCATCAAGATTAGAAGAGCCATCTAGACAAGGTGCTGAAACCCTAGGAATCATTAAATCTTTAGCTTTTAAATCATTTAATTGAAAAACCTTAAATATCATAGCTGCCTCATCAGCTTCTATCAGACCTTTCTGACTTCCAATTTTTGCCATTTGTCTAATTTCTTCTTCATCAGTTGAAATTTCATTTTCTGCAGTAATAACTGGAAATATTTGCTCTATTAATATTAAGAATGGCCTCATTAGGGTATTTAGTATTCTCAGGATTGGAACGGACAATAAAGCTATTTGTATTGAAAATTTTGTTCCAAGAGCTTTGGGAAGCACTTCTCCAACTAAGACAACAAGTACATAAAAAGCAATTGAAAACAGGGTTAAGCCATAACTATTATTTATTACCAATGCACCGTATACACCTAAAAGAAGACTTCCAATTATGTTAAACCCATTATTAGTAATTGTAATTACAGTTAAAGTTCTCCCTAAATGTTTTCTAAGTTTAAGGAGTTGATTTGCAGAACTTTTAGGCTTCTGTCTTGATGCTATTTCTAAAATTCTAATTGAATTTACAGCTAAAAAAGCCGCTTCTACTCCCGAACAACATGCTGACCCAATTAAGATAATAATTATAAGTAAAATTAAACCGTATACACTTGGTTCCATTAAAATAGAATTAATACTAAATCTGTTTTAATTCATTCTTCCATTTTTTTTTAAAACACGCCAATACACAATTTATGTTTAATCTCAATCATAAAGTATTTGAAGAAAGAAGAGAAATTTTCTTAGAAAAATTAGATGGAAAAGCTGCGATTATACCAGGAGCTAATCTTGTAAAACATCATGCAGATTGCGAATATCCTTTTAGACAAGATAGTAATTTTTGGTATTTAACTGGTTTTGATGAGCCAGATGCAATCGCTCTTTTCTTATCACATAAACCAAAGGGAGAGAGATTTATTATGTTTGTTTCTCCTAAAGATGTTATCAGTGAAGTTTGGCATGGCTTTAGATGGGGTTTGGAAGGGGCTGAAAAAGAGTTTAAAGCTGATAAGGCTCATTCAATCAATGAACTAAGAGATTTACTTCCGCATTACTTAAATGGTTCTGATGAACTTGTTTTTTCAATTGGTAAGTATCCATTTGTTGAGAAAATAGTATTAGAGGTGTTTTCACAACAACTTGAAAATCGCTCAAGATTAGGGATTGGTGCAAATTCTATAAAATCTCCAGAAATTTATTTAAATGAGTTGAGATTAATTAAAAGTGAATTTGAAATAAAGAGAATGAGAGAAGCTATACAAATTTCAGCCGAAGCTCATGAATTAGTAAGAGAATCTATATCATCAAAGAAAAATGAAAGACAAATTCAGGGTCTTATAGAGGGATTCTTCTTGGAAAAAGGGGCGAGAGGCCCAGCTTATAATTCAATTGTTGCATCAGGAGATAATGCCTGTATTTTGCATTACACTTCAAATAACTCACCCTTGAAGAAGGAAGATTTATTATTGGTGGATGCTGGTTGCTCACTAATTGATTATTACAATGGAGACATAACAAGAACTATTCCAATAGGTGGTAAATTTTCTAATGAGCAAAAAGTTATCTATGAAATTGTATTAAGTGCGCAGAAAAATGCAATTAAAAGTGCTGTAAAGGGATCGAATTCTAGTAATGTTCATAATGTTGCCTTAACAACTCTTATAGAAGGATTAAAAGAAATTGGTTTATTGTTGGGTAGTACTGAGGAGATAATTGAGAATCAATCTTATAAACATCTTTACATGCATAGAACTGGACATTGGCTCGGCTTAGATGTTCATGATGTTGGAGCATACAGAATGGGGGACTATGAAGTGCCATTAGAGAATGGAATGATTCTTACGGTAGAGCCTGGTATCTATATAAGTGATAGGATACCAGTCCCTGAGGGACAACCCCTTATAGATGAGAAATGGAAAGGCATAGGGATAAGAATAGAAGATGACGTTCTGGTTACAGATTCAAACCCAGAAGTTTTGAGTATTGCTGCACTAAAAGAAATTTCTGATTTAGAATTTTAAAATTTGACTTATCTAGTTAATAGATTTATTTTTTATAAAGTTTAAAGCTCAAAAATGAATAAGTCCGATTCATATGATTCGAAACTCTCTCAAGCGAGAGGCTTAGCTAGCCAGCTTGGCATGTTCGCAGAAGAAAACGATATCCCCAAAGATCTTTGGGATTCATTGGAAGCTACTATTTATGATTTTTATGAAGTATCTCATGATAGATAAAAATCCTTTATAAAAATAATCAATAACTAAAATAAGAAATTTTGAATAAATCAATCAAAATGTGACCATAAACTGATAAATTATTTATTAAACATAAATAAGTGAATGACCTCACCAGATAAGTTAAATCAAAATTCAACAGAAAAAAAGGAAAAAAATAGTAATGCTCCAAATTCTAAAAATTCTTCTCCTAATTCAGGAATGATGGGTGCCACAGCTGTATTAGCAGCTGCAACAATTGATGAAGATGGGGTCCCTACTGGATATACCCCTAAGCCTGATGAAGGAAGGTTCATAATTAAAGTATTGTGGTTACCTGATAATGTGGCTTTAGCAGTGGATCAAATAGTAGGTGGAGGCCCAAGCCCTCTTACTGCTTATTATTTTTGGCCAAGAGATGATGCTTGGGAAAAATTAAAAAGTGAACTTGAGAATAAAGGTTGGATTACAGATAACGAAAGAGTAGAGATTTTGAATAAAGCTACTGAAGTCATAAATTATTGGCAAGAAGAAGGTAAAACAAAAAGATTAGAAGAAGCCAAATTGAAGTTTCCCGAAGTAACTTTTTGTGGAACTGCTTAAATTTTAGTTCTTTGCAGCTTGAATCCTGGCCTCAGCCTTTGAAACCTCTTTCAAGGCTTTAATTTTCTCTGGATTTTTTTCATTTTCAGAAAATTTGCTAATTGCTAATTTTGCTTCTTTAAGATCTTGTTCAGCATTTTGAACATTAATTTCAGAACCAATTTCAGCATTATTTACTAAAACTATAACTTCATCAGATTCAATTTCAGCGAAGCCTCCCATAAGAGCTATTGATTTCCACTGGGAATTCATTCTTAGCCTTAAAACGCCAATATCTATAGCAGTAACTAAAGAGATATGTCCTGGTAGTATACCAAGTTGACCAGTAGTACTAGGAAGGATCACTTCTTCAGCTTCGCCTTGATAAACATTTTTATTAGGAGCTAAAACTTTTAGAGAAATTGCCATTAATTTAAAATTATTGAAGGTTAAATATATATATTTAAATATTTATTTTTCTGATTTTATTTTTTCAGCCTTTGCTTTAACTTCAGCAATATTACCAACTAAGTAAAATGCCTGCTCTGGTAAATCATCCAATTCACCTGATAAAATCATATTGAAACCAGCAATAGTATCTTCTAATTTTACATATTTACCAGACATTCCTGTAAATATTTCTGCTACAAAGAAAGGCTGTGAGAGGAATTTTTCAATTTTTCTAGCCCTGTCGACTGTTAATCTATCTTCTTCAGAAAGCTCATCTAAACCAAGAATTGCGATAATATCTTGAAGTTCTTTGTATCTTTGTAAAGTTGATTGGACAGCTCTGGCTGTTTTGTAATGCTCATCTCCAACAACTGATGGTTGTAGCATAGTGCTTGTTGAGTCTAATGGGTCAACTGCTGGATAAATTCCCTTAGCTGCAAGAGCTCTAGCAAGCACGGTAGTAGCATCTAAATGAGCAAAGGTTGTAGCTGGAGCAGGGTCTGTTAGGTCATCAGCAGGTACGTAAACAGCCTGGATAGATGTTATTGACCCTTCTAATGTAGATGTAATTCTTTCTTGCAATTCACCAACATCAGTTCCAAGAGTCGGTTGGTATCCTACAGCTGAAGGCATTCTTCCAAGTAATGCAGATACTTCAGAACCAGCTTGAACGAATCTAAAAATGTTATCAACAAAAAGTAAGACGTCTTGTTTATTCACATCTCTAAAATGTTCGGCCATTGTAAGTGCTGATAAGCCTACTCTCATTCTTGCACCAGGTGGCTCATTCATCTGTCCAAAACACAAGGCAACTTTTGATTGAGTTAAATCATCTGCATTGATAACTCCAGATTCTTTAAATTCTTCATATAAATCGTTTCCTTCTCTAGTTCTTTCTCCTACACCGCCAAAAACAGAAACTCCACCATGCTCCTTTGCGATGTTATTAATTAATTCTTGAATAAGAACTGTCTTCCCAACACCAGCACCTCCAAATAATCCAACTTTTCCTCCTTGTCTGTAAGGAGCCAAAAGGTCGATAACTTTAATACCAGTTTCAAAAACTTTTGGCTTAGTTTCTAGGTCAGTTAACTTTGGCGCAGCTCTATGAATTGGAGCAGTATCTTTAGTATTTACTGGACCTTGTTCATCTACTGGTTCTCCTAAAACATTAAATATTCTTCCTAAAGTTGCTTCTCCCACAGGTACAGATATTGGTGCGCCTGTATCAATTGCCTCCATACCTCTTACAAGGCCGTCTGTGCCACTCATTGCCACTGCTCTTACTCTATGGTCACCTAGAAGCTGTTGAACTTCTGCAGTGAGCGCTATATCTTGTCCAGCTGGATTTTTAGCTTCAATTCTTAATGCATTTAATATTTTGGGTAATTTCCCAGCTGGAAATTCTACATCTAGAACTGGACCAATTACCTGACGTACTACGCCTTTAGTTTTTGAAGAAGTTGATGGAGTTGCTACCATTTTTTATTGATTGGTGATGAATAGCTGATTTAAACAGCTCACGATCCGAAAATACTACCATCTCATGGGTAGATTCGTTAAATGGGTTCGGCCACCCGCACAGTTTAAGTATGGTTTAATTGCCGCTTTGCAGATTATGTTGTTGATGATACGGATGGAGAATTTCTCTTTCCATTTTTATGGCGCAAAGCGTCTCAATCATGATCCTCCATTAATCTATGGCAGCTGTTTCACTTACAGTCTCTACAGTAAAACCACTGGGAGATAGAATATTTATCAAAGTTTCCGCATCTGAGGAAAAAACTGCTGGGGGCATTCTTTTGCCTGATTCAGCTAAAGAAAAACCACAGGTTGGAGAAGTTGCTCAGGTGGGCCCTGGCAAACTTAATGACGATGGTTCTCGACAAACTCCAGAAGTGAGTATTGGCGATAAAGTTTTGTACAGCAAATATGCTGGCACAGACATTAAATTGGGAGGAGATGAATATGTCTTGCTCTCAGAAAAGGATATTTTAGCTGTAGTAAGCTAAAATATTTGTTTCAAAAATTATTAAAACTTATTACTAAATCACCGCCTAAACATGGCTAAAAGAATTATTTACAATGAGCAAGCTCGTAGAGCGCTCGAGAGAGGAATTGATATCCTTGCTGAGTCTGTGGCTGTAACGCTTGGACCAAAAGGAAGAAATGTTGTACTAGAGAAAAAATTTGGTGCTCCACAAATCATTAATGATGGTGTCACAATCGCTAAAGAGATCGAATTAGAAGATCACATTGAAAACACAGGGGTTGCTTTAATCAGACAAGCCGCTTCAAAAACTAATGATGCAGCTGGGGATGGTACAACAACAGCCACTGTTTTAGCTCATGCAATGGTTAAAGCAGGGTTGAGAAACGTTGCTGCAGGAGCTAATGCAATTACCTTGAAAAAAGGAATTGATAAAGCGACTGAATTTCTAGTTGGTAAAATTCAAGAGAATTCCAAACCTATTAGCGATAGTAATGCTATAGCTCAATGTGGAACTATTGCTGCTGGAAACGATGAAGAAGTTGGTCAAATGATTGCTAATGCTATGGATAAAGTTGGTAAAGAAGGTGTTATCTCCTTAGAAGAAGGAAAATCAATGACTACTGAATTAGAAGTTACTGAGGGGATGCGCTTTGATAAAGGCTATATCTCACCTTACTTCGCAACAGATACAGAGAGAATGGAGGCTGTTTTAGATGAACCATATATTCTCCTTACAGATAAAAAAATTGCCCTAGTGCAAGATTTAGTTCCCGTTTTGGAACAAATAGCTAAAACTGGTAAACCATTAGTCATTATTGCAGAAGATATTGAAAAAGAGGCTTTAGCAACTCTCGTAGTCAATAGATTAAGAGGCGTGTTAAATGTCGCTGCAGTAAAAGCTCCTGGATTTGGCGATAGAAGAAAAGCTATGCTTGAAGATATGGCCGTTTTAACTAATGGACAACTTATTACTGAAGATGCAGGCTTGAAATTGGAGAATGCTACCTTAGATATGCTTGGGACTGGGAGAAGAATAACTATCAATAAAGAAACTACAACTATTGTAGCTGAAGGTAATGAGCAAGCAGTTAAAGCTAGATGTGATCAAATCAAGAAGCAAATGGATGAAACAGATTCCTCATATGATAAAGAAAAGCTTCAAGAACGTCTTGCTAAATTAGCTGGAGGTGTAGCAGTGATTAAGGTTGGGGCTGCTACTGAAACTGAGATGAAGGATAAAAAGCTTCGTCTTGAGGATGCTATTAATGCAACAAAAGCAGCTGTTGAGGAAGGAATTGTACCTGGAGGAGGAACAACTCTCGCTCATTTATCTCCTATTCTAAAAGAATGGGCAGATAAAAATTTAGAAGGAGAGGAATTAATTGGAGCTAACATTGTTGAAGCTTCACTTACTGCTCCTCTTATGAGAATCGCTGAGAATGCAGGTTCTAATGGAGCTGTGATTGCTGAAAATGTAAAAACTAAACCATTTAATGATGGCTTCAATGCTGCTACTGGAGAATATGTAGATATGTCTTCTGCTGGTATAGTTGATCCTGCAAAAGTTACACGTTCAGGATTGCAAAATGCAGCTTCAATCGCAGGGATGGTTCTAACCACCGAATGCATAGTTGCAGATTTACCTGAGAAAAAGGATTCAGCTGCTCCAGCAGGCGCTCCTGGTATGGGCGGAGACTTTGATTACTAAACTAAACAATAGTTTCAAAAAATTTTTAAAAGGGATCATTCAAAATGGTCCCTTTTTTTTAACTTTTATGAAATCCAACCAGCGCTAAGAATAATTGCCAGAGACAAAAATATCACTAAAAAAGTCCAAGTTATTTTGTTTAGAGAGGCTTCTGCACTACTTGCGCTGTTGAACATAGAGCTCCCACTGGCTGCTATTCCTCCCATTCCATCACCTTTGGGACTATGAAGTAAAACTAAGAGAATGAGAAGAACTCCAGAAAATACCCAAATCCAACTAATAATTTGAATCATTGCTTAAAAAACTTTTATATACTTTAAACGTGTTGAACGACCTTATTATAACCCTTTAATTCAATTTCTTGAATAAGTGATTTGCCTGTCATTTCTCTTGGTACTGGTAGATTTAATAATTGCAATAAAGTGGGAGCAATATCTGCTAGGCCCGCGTTTTCTCTTAAATTAATTTCGTTTCCCATATTTGGTATTTTTCTTTTTTCACCTTCAATCAAAATTAATGGAACTTTATTTATTGTGTGTGCTGTCCATGGTTCTCCTTCAGATCCTTTCATTACCTCTGCGTTACCATGATCGGCTGTAATAACAATGCTTCCGCCCATTTCTCCAGTAGCATTAACTATTTGACCTATACATTTATCTACTTTTTCTATAGCTTTAATTGTTGCACCCATGTTGCCTGTATGACCAACCATATCAGGATTAGCAAAATTGATTACAACAAAAGCATAATTCCCGCTTTTAATTGCTTTAGAGCAACTTATAGTTAATTCCTCAGCAGACATTTCAGGTTTCATATCATAGGTTGCGACTCTTGGAGATGGAATCAAATGTCTCTCTTCTCCAGGTAAGGGTATTTCAACTCCTCCATTGAAAAAGTATGTTACGTGAGGATATTTTTCAGTTTCCGCGGTTCTGTATTGTTTAAGTCCGTTTTCTGAAACTATTTGGCCTATAAAATTATTGAGTGATTCAGGAGGGAATGCAACTTTAACGGGAAAGTTGGGATCATATTGAGTAAAAGTAACAAAATCTAGATTTGGATAATTTTTTCTTTCAAAGTCTGAGAATTGATTGAGTGAAAGTGATTTGACTATTTGTCTTGCTCTGTCTGGACGAAAGTTAAAGCAAATCAAACTATCTCCATCTTTAAGATAGTTTTCAGACATTCGTATGGGCTCTATAAATTCATCTGTTATGTTTTTGGCATAACTTTTTTCTATGTAATCCTTAGGAGAAAAATTTGTTATTTGAATATCTGGATCAGTCAAATTAGAATATGCTTTTTCTGTTCTATCCCATAAAAGATTTCTATCCATTATCCAGTATCTTCCGCATATGGAAGCTATTTCGCCTACATTGTATTTTTTTATACATGATTCTATTTGATTTAAATATTTCGAAGCACTTTTTGCAGGAGTATCTCTACCATCAGTAATAATATGGATTGCAACTTTTTTAAGTTTATTATCAGATGCCCATTTTATTAAACCTAATAAATGATCGATATGACTATGAACTCCTCCATCAGAACATAATCCCGTGATATGCAAAGTAGAATTATTTTTCTTTAATGAAGCAGCCATCTCTTTTAACTCATTGACCATGCCTAATTGATTATTTTTTACAATATTCGAAATCCTTACAAGTTCTTGTTGTATTATTCTTCCCGAACCAATGGTAAGGTGCCCCACCTCTGAATTGCCCATTTGACCATCTGGTAGGCCTACATCAGATCCACTGGCACTTATTAGCGTGTGGGGGTAAGCATGCCACAATGAGTCCATGATTGGTGTACTGGCACTTTTTATAGCATTATCTGATTTTTCTTTTCGATATCCCCATCCATCTAGTATTGCAAGAACTACAGGGCTCTGAGGAACACTTAAACTTTTTATATTTTTGCTGCTAATCTTTGACATATTTAGATCAAATTCATTGTTAACTGATCCAACCTTAAATTTAGCTGCAAACGTTACTCTTTAACAATTTATATTTAACATAGTTAGCTTTTGCTAATTTATGAAAATATTAGATTAATTTTATTTCTTGATAAATCATGTCCAAGAAGTCAAAAAAGATTGTAATACTTACTGAAGTTGAACTTAGAAAAACTATTTCGCGTTTAACTTACGAAATTATCGAAAAAGTAAAAAAACTGGATAACCTTCTATTGATTGGTATCCCGACAAGAGGCATTGCTCTAACCGAAGTGCTAGAAAAGGAATTATTCTCTAGAACAGGTTTAAGAGTTAGAAAAGGAACAATTGATCCAACTTTTTATAGAGATGACCAAAATAGAGTTGGAACTCGCCTAATACAAGCTGCTGATATTCCAACTCCTATTGAGAAAAAAGAAATTCTTTTAATAGATGATGTAATTTACACAGGTAGAACAATTAGAGCTGCAATGGATGCTTTATATTCATGGGGCAGACCTCAAAGGGTGATGTTATTAGTAATGGTAGATAGAGGTCATAGAGAATTACCCATTCAGCCAGATTTTTGTGGTAAAAAAGTGCCAACTAGTAAAATTGAAAGTATTAGTTTACGTTTAAATAATGTTGATAATGAAGAAGGAGTTTTTCTTGAATAGCTATCTTTCAGAAGATATTTCCTAAATTATATTCTCCAAAAAATTCATCTTTAACATCAAAACACTTAACCAATAAATCAGCATTTTTCGTAATTTTAAAAAAAAGTTTTAGAGTATCTTCTCCAATATTAGATTTATTTTTTAATACTATTTTGAGTGGTTTTTTGTCCCATTTTATAATTTCTTCTTCATTCTGAATTTCTGATAACTTTGGTAATCCATTTTCAAAAATAACATCATATGCTCTTTCTTTTTGTGTCTCTCCAATTATTATTTCGAATATTTTCTGATTATTTTTACTGGCTTGAAGGATTAGTTTAAAGGGTGTTTCTGTTGGCCATGTTTGACCTTTGCAAAAAATAGGATGCCAAAAGTGTTTTTGCTCTCTTTTATTAAATAATCTTATAGATAACCCTTTGTTTAATATGTCTTTAATTTTTACTCCGGGAGTCATTGCTAAAGCTCCCAAAGCTATTGATTCAATAGGGGGTGGCGACTTTATTTGAATTTTCGGAATTTTTTTTGTTATCCATTCTTTAATCAATGGTATTTGAGTTCCTCCACCAACCAAAACTATTGCATTTAAGTCTTCAACTGTGCAAAATTTACCTCTTGCTTGATTTAATAAATCTTTTAGTAAAGAGTTAAGGTGATTAAGAAAATTATTTTCAATAAGTATTTTCTCAAATATTTCTTTACTAAGATAAAATTCACTTTCGTTATTTTTTTCAGTAAATAATTTTATTGGATATTTATTTTCATATTTGATTATAGATGAGCTGAGTTTACATTTTATTTGTTCTGCCTTATAAAGATTATTAATATAATTATTACCTGGAATAAAATAATCAACTATCCATTGATCAATATCTTTCCCACCAATTTTTGAACCTGTTTTTCCAATTATTTCAGCACACCTTATTTTTTGTTTTGAAATTGAGCTTACATCATTACCTTTAAATTTTAATAGTTCAGCTATTGGACCAGATTTTCCTTCTCCTCCCTCTATTTTGACTATATTCATATCGACTGTACTTCCTCCAATATCTAATGTCATAATTTTTGAGCCAAATGGTACATTTATTCCTAAACTTGCCGCAGTAGGCTCATCAACAAGGGCTATTTCATCTACAGATATTTCCTCGCAAAGGTTAACTAACCATTCTCTGTATCCCTTATATGTATCTATTGGAGCAGTTAAAACAAGTCTTTTGATCTCATACTTGTGCGGAATGTTTGCCCACAAAATTTGAAAAAATTTTTCGCCACATTCATTAGGGTTTAAAATATTTTTTTGGTTAATTTTTTCAATAGAATTTCCAATTAATCTTTTAAAGTTCGAATGAAAAAATAAATCAGAATTCGAGTTATCCCTCATCTTAAGTGCACTAATACCAATTTTTGTAATCTTTGAAGGTTCCTCAAACCAAACTGCTGAAGGAATAACTCCTGGAGATGATGTAATATTAGGTATTTCAACTAAAACAGAATTTATATCTTTTTGATCTTGAAAAGCAACAACAGTATTAGTGTTTCCTAAATCGATAGCAAGTGTTCCAGATAAACTTTCTTCCATATAAATTATTTAAATCAATTAAGTTCTTTTTGTAATTTATGTTTTGAAATGGTCGAATAAATTGTAAGATAAACCTTATAGTAAAAAATTTTTTTAATGAACATATCTAACAATTCAGGAATTGATTCTAATGATCTTGCAAAGAGAGGTGAGAGCTTGATAAGAAAATCAACTAATAGATATTTAACTACAGTGAAAATTGCTTTCAGAGCAAAACAAAGACGTTTTGATGATTTTGATGGCTTATTAGAAGAATCAACTATTAAACCCGTTCAAAGGTCAATTATTGAACTAAGTGATGAGCAAGATCAACCAGATTTACTTCCAGGCTAATTTTGGTAAAAGACCAAAAAAGATGGAGATTACTTAAAGATTTAAAAAAAGGCAAATTTTGCTTTTTGATTGGTGTAGACAATTGGTCAATCGAGTTACAAAAAAGTGAATTCAATTCACTGTACCTTCTTCTTTTAAGAATCAATGAACAACTATTAGTTATTAAAGATGAACTAATGGATGAAGAATCTATTACTTTAGAATTAGAACAATTACCTTGGTATATTCACTTAGAGGGAAAAAAAAATGAATGGAGTTTAAGGTTTGTTTATGAAAGTCAAGACCAAACTAGATCCTTCGAAATGTATTGGCCGATACCAATAGCACAAAATTTATTTTATGAAATAAAAAACATGTGGGAATCAATGGATTAAAAGATAAATAAAATTGGAAATTTTAGAAAAAATTTCCCCTTCCCAAAAAAAATTTTTCACAACTTTTCCACAGTATTTTAAAAAAAAATATCTGATGATCTAAAGCATGTGGAAAACTTCTGATTTTATATAAATCTTTATATTTAAGTAAGATTTAAATTTACAATATTGATTTCCATGACTTCCCTATTTATGACTGAATTCTCATTATTCTATAACCTGAGACTGTCTCATAATAATGCTTGTTGACGATTCAGTAATTTTGGAGAAAACTACACCTTGTAGATTTAAATCCCATTAAAGTTTTTTCAGTATGCAAGAGTTAAATTACGACGAAAATTCAAAAGTATTAAATCATAAAGATGAAGTAATAAGTTTCAAATGTGAACTTCAAGAAAATCTTCAAAAGGCTATGAAAGAATTCGTTGAGGATCATCCTAACTGGGATCAATACAGAATACTACAAGCCGCCATAGCAGGATTTTTGATGCAAAAAGGATTTCAAAATAGGGATTTAACGAGACTTTATATTGGCAATATGTTTTCAATGGATTTTAAGGATTGAAAATTTTTTATATTTTTTCTAGTAGTATTTTTGCAATATCATTTCTGACTGGTAGTACAGATAACCTATTTCCTTTTTTTACAACTAATAACTCATCCTCATTAAATAAAATCTTTAATTCAGGTAAACTTAAAATCTTATCTGATTTAAATTTATATTCTACTTTTACACAATCCCACCTCGGATTATCAGGTTTCGATTTTGGATCAAAATATTTTGAATCTTGATCAAATTGAGTAGGATCAACAATGTTTAGATCTATTACCTCCATAAGTCCCACAATACCTGGAGGTTTACAATTCGAATGATAGAAAAAAATTTTATCTCCTTTATTCATTTTTCTCATAAAATTTCGAGCCTGATAATTTCTTATTCCATCCCATAAAGTTACACCGTCATTTTTTAAAGTATCTATGCTGTAAGCATCAGGCTCACTTTTCATTAGCCAAAACTTTTCTTCAGTCATATCAAGGGATTTAGAGTAATTTATCTGCTAGAATTTTGCTAGAATCAGAATTTCATTTATATGTTTATTATCCATTAAAGTTCCTATTTAGGAAAGTGATGGGTGGTATGGGGTCAATGTGACCGTGCTGAATCGTTTATATTACATAACAATTTTCTGTTGAAAATTTATGGGTATAGCCTTTCAATAGCTTCTTTCTGTTCTTGCTTTTTTATCTCTTCAGCATCTAAAACAGGGCAGGTATTTTGATTCAGTGATGAAAAGAAAGTGCTTTTATTGAATAGTTTGAAAAGTGGTGGGAGAAGTTGGAGTTTCAATTTTTATTGTTAACTAATCCATAAATACATAAAAGAGGATTCACTATTAAAATAATCCAAAAAGGCGGAGGAGGTCCTCCATCAACAATTGTTCCAGCATTAAAAGTATTGAATAGAGCAACTGCTAAAAAACAAAACATCAAAGCTAATTCACCTAATAAAACTTTTCTTAAAGAGGCTTTATCTTTTATGGAACTACAAATAATCAATAACCAACCAATTCCAATATTACTGGCTGCTACAACATCTGCAGTACCTCTAACAAGAAGCAATGTTTCAGTTGAAGCGTTGCCTGCAATAGTTTCCACAGAAAAAATTAGTAGGAAAATAATTAAAACTCCCAATAGAAAATGAAGTGACCCAGTAGTTTTTAAAATATTTTTTAACTTCATATAAAATCAGCTAGTTCTTCTTATTTTAGATCGACTGAAAATCAATAACAGGCTACATCATCTCGTAGCTATCGAATTTATTTTTTAACTTTGCGGCCTTATGTAATAGTCGAACGGCTTCTTTTCTACCAATAGCTTGTTGCGCCTGATGCATTAATTCAGCATATTTTTTTTCGATTTTCTTTCCCATGGTTTAAAATTAAATGAAGACCGTTTTTAAATCAGAACTAGTGAATCACAACTAGAAGATAAGGAATCAACGGTAAAACCTCAGAGTCAACAAATTGGAACGGGTTAACTCGTGTTTTTAATTTATAATCAATTAGCTAAATACCTGTTGGTATCTACAATTACATTGTCTTCAAATCCTGATAACTGATTAACTCAAGATGAACCTTAAATTTAAGAATTTATATTAAAAGTAATTTAATTAAGCAAATTTAGAGAATTGAGTTCCTTAATTATCACAAAGGCTGCTTCAAATGAATTGCTAAGGCAATCGATATATCGTGGTACACCTGGAAAAATATTTTTATATTTGCAACAAGATAATCTTGATGTTGGATGGATGTTTTTAAGAGTAAATGTTTGGCAAGAATCAGGAATTCCTGTTGCTAGAACAGACGGCTTAACTGTTTACGCCCCAGATTCTCAAAAAAGTTTATTAGATGATCTTACTCTTGACCATTATCAAGATTTAACAGGAGGAGGATTTTTAATAAGTGCTCCAAAAGGAGCTACAAAAAGTTCATGTGGATCAGGTTTTAAATTTATAAAATAGCAGTTGCGATTTTAATAGGGTGCAAGTAAAAAGTTTTAAATTTATTCCCAAGTTTTCGTATCAGAGAAATCGCTCGCTATTGCATGAAGCATCCCTCCTACAAATGATCTTGGACAATCAAGTTTGTTAACTAAAACTTCTGATTGTTTTTTGATATCTTCCCATGTAGGTCTTATATCCTCATTTATTTGTTTAAGGCTAGGTTTAAATCCTTCAGAATCATTCATATAAAAAGGTATTAACTCATTGAAATTAAATTGATAGTAAAGAAAATCTCATTTATTTAAATAGATATTAAATAAGAATTACAAAATAAATTCTTTTGAAATTATTCTAAGCTGATTTAAATTCAGATTATTTAAATAATTATTTGCAATCAATTTTTCCTCATTAATTTCGAGATCTTTAATCTCAGAAATAATGCTATTAGATATTAAATCAATTAAATGTTCTTTATCCATTACATATATATAAACCTAAAACGAACATTAATTATTTAAAGTCTTCAACTCAACATATAAGTAAAAATACTTAGATAAATAGAAAACTCAAGGGTTAGCTAAATTACTTTAATAGTTTGAAATTTCAAGGCAGTTTTAATAACATCAATATCATATATTTTGGTAGAAATATAATACTCAGTGAATTTTAATTCCAAAAACCTATTCATTTTTGTCAATCAATATCTAAAAATTAAAACAAAAATGATTTTCATTTTCATTATGGTGTAAATTTTATACATAAGTTAGTATTTTTTATGAGTCAAGTTTGTTTAATATCAGGTTCACCTGGATGCGGCAAGACAAATTGGATACTAAATACTTTTAAGAATTATTCTGGTAATTGTGGTTACTTACGTCTTGGAGGGTATTCAGAAATTAATTTAGAGCAAGCTTTAAATTCAAAAATTGATTTTGCTTTTTTGAAAGATCAAATTCCTAACTTATTAGACTTATCTACTGCAAACTCAATATCAGAGAAAGATAAAGAAAATATTTTAATTATTATTGAATTTCCGCAATTTTTTATACCTAAATCTCAAGGTATTAATGGAGTTGATCTGAGAATTATTAATGAACTTGAAAAATATAATCTCCAGCCAAATAGATATCTTCATTTTGGTAGAGATCCAGAATTATCAATTAAAGATACTCTAGATTTTAAAGCAATTGAATCAATAAGCCTTGATCTTAAAAAGCATATTTGGGATCCTGCAAGCTTGAATACTTTTTGGTTTGAATTAGTTAATGGTGCTTATGGGGATGTATATAGAGCAAAAGCATTAATGAACTTGCCGGATGGGCGTTACATCTTGTTTAACTGGATAGTCAGTCAGCAAGGATCTCAATATCAAACATTAAACCAAGTTGCCCCTCTTAATGGAAGACCAGAAAGATGTTCTGAAATTGTTATACAAGGGAAAAATTTAAACTTCGAGTCAATAAAATCAACAATTCATAATTGTCTTCTTAATGATACTGTACTAGATCATCATCAAACTTCACTTAGAAATTCACAACTACAAACTGCTCGCCGTTAACTTAAAAATGAATCAAGCTATCATCTCATGTCTACATGCAAATCTACCTGCAGTAGAGGCTGTCTTAAAAGATATTGAACTTCAAGGAATTACAAATATTACCTGTCTTGGAGATCTAGTGGGTTATGGTCCTCAACCTAATGAGGTTATTGAGTTAATAAGAGATAAAAAAATTCCTACTTGTCAGGGATGTTGGGACGAAGACGTTGTTGATGGATTAGATGCTTGCGATTGTAGTTATCCTTCTCAGCTTGCTGAAAGGAGAGGTCATTTTGCTCATCAATGGACTACGGATAAATTAACTAAAGAAAATAAGGATTATCTAGCTAATCTACCCTACTCAATACGTAAAGATAAGTGTCTTTTTGTTCATGGTAGTCCTAATAGTCAACATGAATATCTTCTACCCGATATGGATGCATTCGCAGCTCTTGAGAGAGTTGAAAATGCCAGAGCAGAGATTCTATTTTGTGGTCATACTCACCAACCTTATATTCGCGAATTAGCAGATGGTTCAATTGCTGTAAAGATCAAAAACGCTGTTCCCAAAGATACTCAAGAAAAAGAAATTCAATTGCCGATGCGAAGAATAGTAAATGCAGGTTCAGTTGGAGAGCCAAGACATGGAGGAACTAAAGCTACTTATGTTGTTCATAACGAAGTCACTAATGAAGTAAAAATTAGAGAAGTGGAATATGATATTGAACTTACTTGTAAAGCAATTATAGATTCCGGTCTTCCTCCGATTTTTGCATGGCGTTTAAAAAATGGATTCGAATTTGCAGAACAAGCTGAAGATGCATCTCATGTTTGTGAAAGATGATAGAACGCTGGGCACTCGTGAGCGGTCTTAAAGGGGATCTAGATACTTATGAACTTATTCAAAAAGACTTAAAAAAAACTCCAGGTAATATATCTCTTTTTGTTTTGGGGGATATGATAGGTCCTGAAAAAAACTGTAATAAGCTTCTCCATAGATTAATTAATCCAAAAAGTAATGATTTACAACCATGGTGTATATATGGTTGGTGGGAAGAACAAATCCTCTTGGAAAGTGGTTACCGTGGTGATCAAAGAGCTGAAGCTTTGAGAATAAATAAGGGTGAAGAATTAGTTAAGTCTCTTACGAATGCTGTAGACAAATCATTTCTTGATTGGATAGCAGCACTTCAATTTGGATTTGTTGAACTTGATTGTGGTTTAATTCACGGAAGCTCAAAAGATGTTGGCGAAAATTTAACATTAGAAACTGCGCCATTGACACTCCTTGATAGACTTACTCGTCTTCAGGTAAACAGATTATTTACTGCAAGAAGCAAACAACAGTTTCATTTGGAATTGAAAGAGGGAATTGTTAATTCTGAAGTAGAAGATTTAAATGGAAATCGTAAGAAAGAGCAGAAAGTTCCGCAAAAAGCTGTTATTGGTATTGGGGCAGGAAAAAATTATACTCTTTATGATGTAGGGACTGATAATACTCAATTCGTACAAGCAGGATATAAATCAGAAAAAAGAATTAAGGGATTTGGAAGGCTTTAGTTTTAGCTAGTGAATCAAGTTACCTAAACTTGTTATAAAAATGTTTTATCGGTATAAGTGGTCTAAGGACTTGTCCTTTTTGTAAGGACTTGAGCCTAGCGGTTTCAAGGTTAACCCCGCACTCCTGCACACGAGTACAAAAACCTTTTTAATTAATGAAGATTACTTCCAAGACACTTAGCTTGCTACTTAATGTAGTTTTTGTTCTTTGTGTCTTTGTTATTTAAAGGCTATTCATCAAAAGAGATTAATAGTTTCCGGGTTTTATTACTTCGAACCGAACGCAATATCGGTTTTTTTTTAGTCTGTAAAAGTGTGAATAAAGTGTGAATAGAAAATTTAGAATGCTTGAAATTCTAGTAATAGCTAGACTGGCTCACTTTTCATTAGCCAGTAGTTAGGTTCAGTCATATCAAATAGTTATAAGAAAATTACAATGTGCGAACGGTGTGTGAACAGAATACTAAAAAACGTTCAATTCTAGGTTAATTATCCATCAAATTATATATTTAGGAAAGTGATGGTTGGTATGGGTGCAAGCGATCTGAGGAAATCATAAAGATGACTTTATAAATTTCTGTCAAATTATCAGCTACTCACACTTGAGCTTTTTATGTAACATAATAAGTTTACATAAAGTAACAATTAAATGAAAAGACTTTTTCCTTATATCGCCTTTGCATGTATAACTGGTTTTACGGCTACAATCGGTTTACCAGTTAAAGCTGGCGGTTGCAGTAGCCAAATGAGCAAAAAAGCTGAAATTAAATGCGCTGAAGATGATACTGAATGTCAAATTGAAAAAGCTGAAAAGTTTGATTTTAAAGATTCTCTAAAGTCATAAAATTATTACTCAAATCGGTTTATTTATGAACTCTGCACAAGAGATTTGATTGAGTTTACATTCTTTGCTGCTGTTGGTTTTACTGTAGGATTATTGGGATTAATTTAGTTATAGAAAATTGACCCATTTTTTTTCTCCTAACCTTATCAAGTCTTTCTTTCTTTTATGTGAAGGCGGCTTGCTTATGGAGAGATTTAAATAATCAAAAGTAAAAAATTTTTTTTTAAATTACCTTTTATAGATAAATTTTTGTATGTCTTCGAATAGATTAGATTTTGATTTAAAAAATCCATTACTTTTTAAATAAGATTTTCCTTTTTCTATATTTTCAATTCTTTTTTCATAAGAATTTTCATCTAAATTTTTTTGCATAAAAAAATAGTCGGACTCTTATTCTGAATAGTACTAACAAAAAAGCGGTTACCTTAAATACAAAATTAAAATCTTTTTTGTTTTGCTTCTCATTTAAACTCAAGAACCGATAAAAAAGTTTCTTTCTTAAATTTCTAAGAATCTTTTGATATCTTGTTCTTCATGTCCTCAATATTATTAATTAATTTGTCTACCCATTCTTTATTTTCTTCTGGTTTTAGATATGTAATTTTTGGTTGATTAATTTCAAGAGTCTCAAAATCTCCACTCATAAATTCTCCTTAATAAATTATTCTAAACTTTACATATGTTCTAATTGATTTGAACAAAACATTGCGTATCTAATTTGTGCGGTTTGATGAACATATAGGTACGGAAAGAGGTATCTTTTTTTTAGCCATTTAAATCTTTGGCTGACCTATATTAAAAATATGGTTGTCATGAGTCGGTTGCGTTGCTAAAACTGAAATCAACCATAAACTTTAAATTGCATTAAATAAAATGACTTACTACACTTGCTTTGATCAAAAAGGAAACATAATTGCTCGCTGTCAAACTAAAGAAGATATAAATGTTCTTAAGAAAATGGGCAGACCAATAATGGAAATAAAAGAAATGAAAAAAGAGGAATCAGTTGTTTGTTCTTTAACTGGTAGTCCATCCGATTACAACGAAGAATATTAAAAGTATGACTCAAAGAACACTTCAATTAAATCAACATGGAAGATCAGTAGTTCTTTTGTTGGTTGCATTGAATAGCATTTGTACTTTTTTTTCTACTTTTGAAAAAGCATTAACTGATTGCGAAAGAGCTAGATAAAAATATTTAGTTATTTGTGGATTAACAGTCAATCAATAAAATTTAAGACATAAAAAAAGACCCTGTTACAGGTCTTTTTTTAATGGTGACGACAGAAAGGAGATCTATTTAATAATCAGATTAAGAATTTTCTTAGAAATTAGTTTTGAAAGTAAAAGTGATTTCTCACTTCTTCATGCTTTACAAACGACTTTATTTTTAAAATAGTTCAGAATTAATCCCGAAAGTTTAATTTCTGATCATTTAACTTTCTTTCCTTAAAGGCTAGATAAGTTAATTTACCTTGGTTTTTCAAACCATATACTAGTGAAGATCTAGTTGGTCAACCTTGGTCTAGTTGATCACCACAACTGTCGTATAAATAAAGTAATCGCTCTCAAATATTTTGCATGAATCCTTAAGATTGATTTAATCATGATTAATTAAATCTTTAATCTGCGAACCACATCATCACTTAGTAAGCATTTTATTTATTTTGTTTTACAAAGAATATAAAGCCAACCAAAGAAAGTAGCAAAAGCAATTATTAAAGCAATATCATTATTCAATGGACTTAAATATCTTTCTATTGAAAGTGGTACATGGAGAATAACAAAATACCAATATAGAGCAGATATTAATCCAAACAATAAAGCCAGAAGAATATAAAAAGGCAAGATATATAATCTTCTTTTTTTTATTCTTTCATCTGTAATATTTTCGGTTAAACCAATTCTTGACCAATAACCACCATTTAATTTAAGAAAAAACTTTAAAAATATTCCGTAAATATTTATAAAAAACCTAGATAAAGCAAATAACGGTGAAATTATAAATCTTTGCATTAATGATTTAAAAATTTAATTTGTTCAGTTATGGAAATCTGACTTATATTATTAACTTTTTTTTCTCTATATTTCGTTAGGAAAAATACCATTGAGCTAAAAACAACTAAAAATCCTATTAATGATATTCGATAGAAAAGGTCATCAGACATCTCAAAAAAAGCTGATATTTTAAATTTGTTTCTCATCAAAAAAAGAAGATTGTTTACTCTCTAATGTAGATCCACAGTCAATTACTAGCTTTTAGCTATGCAAGTATTAAGCGTTTCATAAAAAAACAGCTAATGAAAATAGATTTTATTTAGGATATAAAAACAAAATTTAGGGAGGATTAAATGTCTATCATTACCGACAATACATTGTTAGTTCATATTTACAGCGGTTTAGAATCCAAAAATAAAATAACTTTAGGTTTATTGGCTGCCCTTACTGCAGAAAAAAACGATCATAAAGTAACACTTTTTCTAGCAGGAGACGGAGTACAAATATTAAATTGTAAAAATGCTGGTGAAATAGTTGGTCAAGGTACTGGAGATTTATACGAACATCTTCAAAATTTAAAGAATTCAAAAATTACCATATATGTCTCAGGAATGTCTGCTAAATCTAGGGGTTACGATGAGAAGCTTCTAGATGGATACACTGCAGAGTTTGTTATGCCAGATGTTCTAGTTGAAGAATCAATTAAAGCGGATAGCGTACTTTGCTATTAAAAAAGGAGCTAATTGCTCCTCATTTTAGTTTGAATGTCAATCAAAAAAATTGATTTAAGATTAAAATTTATCCTTCAGCGGGAATTAAAATTGGAACATCTTTTGCTCCAATTGCTGCGAACCAAACTATTGCGTTATCAGTTTTTGCATTACCCATTGTATGTTTTGGTGTCTTAGGACCAACTATAAAAGTATCCCCTGCCGTATAGGTAAGATCTTCCATCCCTTGTCTTTTGACAACAATCGTACCTTGCTCAACATTGCCTAATAATGGAATTGGATGAGAGTGGAGCGGAACTATCCCTCCTTCAGCCAACTCGACTCTTTGTAATCTTATTTCTGCTTTTCCTTTTGGGTATTTAAGAGCATCTCCATCCATAGTCTCAGAACCTACAAAGACTTCTTGTACATCAACAGGATATTCTGCAGCTATAGAAATGCTTGGATTGATAAGCATTAATGCAAAAGCTAATGTGATGAATAACTTCTTGATCATGAATTTTAATTTCTATAAAATTATTTAGACTTATAGTATTTATTTTTGAAATATCTGTCTGTACTTGATTTAACTTTTTATGTTTTTGTATAAATCTTTTATAAGGATTTAGCGCCTCTTATCTTAAATAAAATGTTAGTGTAAATTTTTTCTTATTTTTTTATAAATTAAATCTTAAATTATGAAGAGAAACTTATATGGAAGCCGTTTTATATAAGTTATATAAATCACATTAAGTAGTCTTTTTTACCAATTAAATATACCTGTTGTTAAATAAATATATTTGTCCCTGAAAAGCTCCTAAAAAATACTTTTTCTTGAAATAAAGATTGACAAGACATTCATAAAAAAAACTTTTATAAAACATTAACTTCTTTTATAAATATGTTTCTAACTAACAAGACTCGTTTGAAAATTAAGGATATTGTAAAGAGGATTTCACTAGATGAACCTGTCGCATTGGAAGAAAGAATTTATGTAGAAAAGTTTGCAAAACATAATTCAACTATATGGACATGGCTTAAGAAAGCTAATAGCTTGAGGAGATATGGCAAGCAAAAAACAGATGGAATAAATGGACTTATCCAGAATCTTGGCCTTGATGGTTTAGAAACTGAAAATCATTTCGATCCCCAAAATGATGATCTTGCTGATTGGTTTAGTGGATCTCCTGATTGGGTGAGAAGAAGTTAGATCTAAAATTAATAAAGCTAGAAGTATAGTTACAATAATAAAAATAAACTCCAGCAAATCTAAAAATAAGGCGTATATGGAATTTCTGTTTTCATTGATTCGCCATAGTAACTTTCAGCTGACTTTAGTAAGATCCAATAAATGAAATTTAGAAATGATTTTTCCATAGGAAGACCTATATCTATCCCAATTCAACTCAGAATCGCAAATAAAAACATCGTAGAAAATACTTAATTGAAGAGATTTAGATTTTCTTAGATATATGTGATGACTAGCTTTCTATGAAATGCTACTAAAGCTTTTCTTATCAATCGATTTGGTACTATTGCTTATTGATTCCTTTAATTTCAAAAGGTATATTTAATGGACTATCTTAATATAATAAATTTATGAGTACTCAAAGTAGACAGCACCATAAAAGACAAGAGCAAAATAATACAGAATGGTTAGATGAATTAATCAATAAAATTGAAAATATGAAAAATAAAATATCTAATACCTATTAATTAATTACGTCTTCTGTCGTTTATTACGCTATTAAATACGTTTGTCATTAAGTCAGCTTTTAGTAATAAAGGCTGGCTTTTTAAATGGAGTTATTTTTCTGATTTTTGCGAAAAGTTATTTAACAATGTTCCAATGAGGTTCTTTTTAAGCAAGTTTATGGTTCATTTTTATTTTTATTGACAATATTGAAATAAGTGAAAAAAAGAATTTTAAATTTTGACTACTGAATCATCTCAAAATCAAGACTTTACAAGGAAGCATCCTAGCGAAGGAATGGATGCTTTAGAAAAAGAAGCAAAATTACCTCTAAAAGGATGGGAAAACGAAGTTGCCCGAGCAAAGGAATATGGTTTAGAAGCAGCTAAAAGCATTGTCGATAGAAAAATATCTACATTTTCTAGAGGAGAATTGCCTCATTTTGCGGGTATCAATACCTTTATGAAATCTCCATATGTTGAAAATATAAATGAAGTTGGAAATTATGATGTTGCTATAGTTGGTGTACCTCATGATTCCGGAACTACTTATAGACCAGGTACAAGATTTGGACCTCAAGGAATAAGAAAAATTTCTGCTCTCTATACTCCTTACAATTACGAAATGGGAGTTGATCTGAGAGAGCAGATTTCTATATGTGATGTAGGAGATATTTTTACAATTCCAGCAAATAATGAAAAAAGTTTTGATCAAATTTCAAAGGGGGTGGCTCATATTTTTGCTAGTGGTGCATTTCCAATTATTTTAGGTGGAGATCACTCAATAGGGTTTCCCACAGTTAGAGGTGTTTGCCGCCATTTAGGAGATAAAAAAGTAGGGATCATTCACTTTGATAGACATGTTGATACTCAAGAAACAGATCTAGATGAAAGAATGCATACCTGTCCATGGTTTCATGCCACTAATATGAAAAATGCACCTGCAAAAAATCTTGTTCAATTAGGAATTGGAGGTTGGCAAGTACCAAGAGAAGGAGTGAAAATTTGTAGGGAACGAAGTACAAATGTTTTAACTGTTACTGATATTTGCGAAATGGGTTTAAGAGAGGCTGCTGATTTTGCGATTGAAAAAGCTACTGATGGAACTGACTGTGTATATATTTCTTTTGATATTGATTGTATTGATGCTGGATTTGTCCCTGGAACTGGTTGGCCTGAACCTGGAGGTTTATTACCTCGAGAGGCATTAAAACTTTTGGAGTACATTATCAGAAAAGTAAATGTATGTGGAATTGAGCTTGTTGAGGTTTCGCCTCCATATGATGTAAGTGATATGACTGCTCTATTAGCTACTAGAGTTATTTGTGATTCAATTGCACATCTTGTAGTAAGTGGTCAGCTCCCAAGAAAATCTAAACCAAAATGGATTTCAGATAAATGCAATATGTCAGTTGATCAAAAATGGAGATAGATCATTTTGCATGAGGTAGATATGACAAAATGCCTTATACTTTCAATAGAAGAGTGGGCAGAGAAAAAAAATAAAGAAAAAATAGTTGTTGAAAAGATTAATCTTAAAATTGGCGAATTTACTTGCGTAGAGCCAATATCATTAATAAATACTTTTAATGCTGCAGTCCTGGGTTCTTGGTTAGATTCCTCTGAGATAACAATTGAGAAAATACCTTTTGAAGGAAAATGCTCTAAATGCAATAGATCATATTTCCCAAAGAAAGAGAATGGTTATAAATCTCCATGTTGCAATTTTAATTTAGAGGAAATTATTAGCGGGAGGGAATTAAAAATCGCATCCATTGACTTTAAAGAAAAGTAGAAATTTAGTATCTAGAATAAAGATGTATTTTCAAATATAAATGCATTTACCAATTTCAGACAAAATTGAATTAAATATTCTTCATCAAAATAGTCATCAAGCTGAGAAAAATAAAGTTAAGTTTAATAATTATAATTTGCTTTGCTTGAACATAATGAGTAGTCCTGGTGCAGGAAAAACGAGATTACTTGAATTAACTTTAGAAGATATTTCAAAAGAATTTCAAAGTGCTGTTTTAGAGGGTGATATGACTACTAATCTTGATGCGGCAAGATTAGAAAAATTAAATATTCCAGTAGTACCAATCACAACTGGAAGAGCGTGCCATCTTGATGCAAATATGGTTAGTGGAGGTTTGAAATTACTAGAAAAAAAAATAAATCCTGATTTACTAGATATTTTGTTAGTGGAAAATGTAGGAAATTTAGTTTGTCCTGCAGAATTTGAGATTGGGGAACATTTTAAAGTTGCACTTTTAAGTATTACTGAAGGTGAGGATAAACCTTTAAAATACCCAATCATGTTTAGAGAAGCAGATTTAATTTTGATTACTAAAGTTGATTTATTACCCTTCTTGGATTTTGATATTAACGAATTAAAATCAAATATAACATCTACTAATCCGAATGCAGATGTGATAGAAATTTCTTCGATAACCAAGTCTGGATTTGATTTATGGCAAAATTGGATTAGTAAAAAGATTCTGATATTTAAAAAATAAGTAATATTGATTAATTAATAGTAATCTCTTAAAAGTATCAGTCATTACAACTTTAGATTTACTTTTTCTTAAGTATTGATAGTACATAAAATTTTTTTTTCAATAATGTTCAAAAAATTGAGAGTTTTTGCTGCCTCTTTGCTTGCTCTGATATTAGCGATTTCATTAAGTACATTATCAAGTCCTGCCGCTCCAAAAGGAGAACCTATCACTTTGGGATATAGTAACTGGGCAGGATGGTGGCCGTGGGCGATAGCTGTTGATCAAAAAATGTTTGAAAAAAATGGAGTTAATGTTCAGATGAAATGGTTTGATGGATATGTTCAATCTATGGAAACTTTTGCTGCTGGAAAAATCGATGGGAATTCGCAAACTCTTAATGACACTATTTCGTTCTTACCTGGAGAGAATGGAGGGGAAGTAGTTGTTTTAGTTAATGATAATTCTGCAGGGAATGACCAAATAATTGCAGATAAATCAATTAAAAGTGTTGCTGATTTAAAAGGTAAAACAGTAGCAGTAGAAGAAGGTGTTGTTGATGATTTTTTACTTGTTTTAGCTCTGAATGATGTTGGATTAACTAGAGATGATGTAATTATTAAAGGTCTGCCAACTGATCAGGCTGCAACTGCGTTCGCAGCAGGAAAAGTTGATGCAGTTGGTGCATTTCCTCCATTTACCGGAACTGCAATGAAGAGGCCTGGAGCCAGAGTTATTGCTAGTTCAAAAGAATATCCCGGTGCAATCCCTGATTTATTAGCTGTAAGCGGAGATTTAATTTCGGAAAGACCAGATGATGTTCAAAAAATTGTTAAAACTTGGTGGGATGTGAGAGAATTTATGGAAAAAAATCCAAGAAAATCTGAAAAGATTATGGCAAAGCGAGCTGGTATCCCAACTCGCGAATACAAACAATATAAGGGTGGAACTAGGTTCTTCTCTTTGGAAGAAAATCTAGAAGCTTTTAGTGAAGGGTTCGGCATGAAACATATGCCTTATGCAGCGAAACAAATGGCAGACTTTATGGTAAAGGTAGGATTTATTCCTGAAAAACCAGATATGAGTAAACTATTTGATTCTTCTTTTGTTGAAAATATTAGTTAATTAATAAAAAATTAAAATGGTTAGTTCGAAATTAATCAAGAGGGATAAATATTTTTTATCCCTCTTTTCATTTGGTAGTGAACCGAAAAAATTAAATAAAATATTTCTTCAAATAGCCTCACTTTTGCTACCACTTTTAATTTGGACAATAGTGTGTCAATTAAAACTTGTGAGTGAAATGTTTTTACCATCACCTTTAGCAGTCTTTTATTCTCTTTTAGATATGGCTGAAAGTGGAATATTATTTGAAGATATTTTTGCAAGTACTGGTAGGGTATTTGCTGGTTTTATAATTGCGACAATTTTTTCAGTTCCTTTAGGAATTTTAATGGGTGCTTTCCCTTCTTTTTGTGCTTTATGTGAACCATTAATTGCAATGCTTAGATATATGCCTGCAGCTGCTTTTTCTCCTTTGCTAATTATTTATTTAGGCATTGAAGAGGCTCCAAAAATCGCATTAATATTCATTGGTACCGTTTACTTTAATGTTTTGATGGTTATGGATTCAGTAAAATTTGTACCCAAAGAACTTATTGAAACAACGCTTACTTTAGGAGGAAATACAAAAGATTTATTGATCAGAGTAATAGCCAGATATTCATTGCCTAGTATTATTGATACTTTAAGAATTAATATTGCAACTTCATGGAATTTAGTTATTGTTGCAGAGTTAATTGCAGCAGAAGTTGGTTTAGGTAAAAGGATTCAACTAGCTCAAAGATTTTTTCGTACAGATCAAATATTTGCAGAATTAATAGTTCTTGGATTAATTGGATTTGCTTTGGATATGAGTTTTAGATTTCTACTAAGACGCACATGTAAATGGGCTGTTTAAATGAAATTAGATGTTAATAATATTTCAAAATATTTTGGGGAAGGTTCAAATAGAAAAAAGGCAATTGAGGGAATAAGCTTTTCAATAAGTTCTGGCGAATTTAAAACTCTTGTTGGGAGCTCTGGATCAGGTAAAAGTACTATATTGAGGATTATTGCTGGGCTTGATAGTCCATCTAAAGGGAACGTAAAAGTAGATGGAAAAATAGTTAGTGGACCGGGATTGGATAGAGGAATGGTTTTTCAGAAATATAGTCTTTTCCCTTGGCTCACTGCATCTGAGAATATTGCATTTGGAATGAATTTAAATTCTTACAAGTTAAAAGAAATAAAATATAGGACATCTTATTTATTAGAAGTAGTAGGTCTTCAGGATTCGGGAAATAAGTATCCAAAAGAATTATCTGGAGGAATGCAACAAAGGATAGCAATTGCAAGAGCTCTAGCGACTAACCCTAAAATTCTACTTTTAGATGAACCTTTTGGAGCCTTAGACTTACAGATAAGAGAATCTATGCAGAAATTTCTCTATGAATTATGGAAAAAAACTTCATTGACAGTTTTACTTATAACCCATGATATTGAAGAAGCATTAGCTCTCTCTCAGCAAATATGTATTTTGGCACCTAATCCTGGAAGAATCATAAAAGAAGTTAAGGTAGATCTACAAAAAGGAGATTTAGATAAATTGAAACTTGATTCGGATTTTGCAAAATTAAGATATGAGTTATCTGATTTTTTAAGAGGCCTCCAAAAAAATAAATAATGTCAACTAGTTTTTTGCCTACTTGGCTTTATAGCGACCAAAAAATTTTTGAACTTGAATTAGAAAAATATTCAAAAAATTATTGGCACCCATTGATTTTCATAGGAGAAATTAAACCTGGCGAAATATTGGAAAAAAAATTCTTTAATCAATCATTATTTATCTCTTGTTCAGAAAAAAATTTAATAACTGTTTTCAAAAATAGATGCCCTCATCGGGGGTCAAAATTGTGTTTGCCAAAAACAAAAATAAATCCTACTAAAAATATTTTTTGTCCTTACCATGGATGGACTTTTGATAGTTTTGGCAAACTTAAAACCTTGCCATTAAAGTACGATTTTGAAACAAAAATAGAAACAGAGGATTTTTTTTTAGAAAAAGTTAACTCTTTAATAAATGGACCTTTAATTTGGATTAATTTCAGCAAAAAACCAATATCTATAGATGATCAAATTGATCTTGTTGGGAGAAAATGTAATGATCAATGGGATATGAATTACAGTATTTTTTCTGAATTTTCTGATACCTTAAATTGCAATTGGAAAATTGCCCATGACAATACACTGGACGATTATCATGTAGCAATAGCTCATAAAGATACCCTACATAAAGAACAAGGTCCAATTAAAAACTACAGGTATTTCTTCAGTGAATTTTGTAATGTACTTGTTACCCCTCTTAGTATTGAAGGAAATCTATATACCTTTGGATTACTCCCATGGACCCATCTAATAATCTGGCCTGGTAAAGGGATTGTTTTAATAAATTATCTTCCTAAAAATATTGGTCAGTGTATTATTGAAATTAAATTAGCCTCTTCTTCTTTATGTGAAAATGATTTAGAAAATTGGAAAAAAAGTATATTAGAATTTCTTGGAGAAGATAAAGTTATTGTCGAATCAGTTCATAAATCTTATCTGGAAAATTTTAAACTTGGTCCGCCTAATAGACTTGAACAAAGGATTACACACTGGCAAAATATTTATAAAGATTTTCTAAATGCATCAGGCATTTCTTTCTAAAATAATTTTTATTTAGTTCACGTAAATCATTAATTAAATTTTTAATTTGTTAGGGATTTGACTACATATTTAATATGCTTTATTGATAATGTAGTTAAGTACAAAAAAGTTGATTATGAAAAATTTTATACTAATAATAGTCTCTTTATCTTTCCTATCTTCTTGCAGTAATGACAAAGATTTTTTTCTCACTGAGGGGAACGCTTTGTTAAGTTGCGGAGGTAAATCTCGTATCATCGAAAATGATAAAGAAGAGATAATTAATACTGAAGTCAAGGATTTAAGAGATGGAATTGGTAAATACGTTGAATTTACAGTTGTTGAGACTGATAAAAAAGGAGGCAAATATAGGATTATTAATTGTTTTCCAAGTGAAGAACCACAAGATTCAATAATAAAAACTGTTAAAACAAATTATAAATTAAGTAATTAAAAGTTATTTAAAAATAATTAGCTTACCTTTAAGCTGAGATTTTTGATGATTTGATAATTTCCCATGCTTCTGATGCGGTGTCTGCATATTGGAAAAGATTTAAGTTTTCATCTGAAATTAATCCAAGATCAGCTAGATATTCGAAGTTAATTATATTATTCCAATACTCTCTACCAAAAAGTATTATTGGGATTTTAGTTTTCATTCCTGTTTGACAAAGTGTCAATAGTTCAAATAATTCATCTAGTGTTCCAAAACCTCCAGGAAAAAATACAGCAGCTACTGATCGCATGACAAAATGGATCTTTCTTAATGCAAAATAATTAAACTTGAAGCAAAGACCGGGAGTTATAAAAGCATTTGGGATTTGTTCATTAGGGAGACTGATATTTAACCCTATAGATTTACAATTTGCTTCAAATGCACCTCTATTAGCAGCTTCCATAATTCCTGGCCCCCCACCTGTCACAATCACATGAGAATTACAGTTTTTATTTTGATTACTAATTGAAGCAAGTTTAGAAAACTCCCTTGCGGATTGATAGTAATGACTCATTAGAAGCAAATTTTCTAATCTATTTAAATTTCGTTTTAAAAGTATTGATTTAGGATTTTTTTTAATCAACTCTTCTATATTTTCAAGTCTCTTTTTTATATTTGATTCTTCTGTAATGCTTGCGCCTCCAAAAATAATTATTGTTGAAAGAATTTTATTTTCTCCAAGGATTAAATCTGGTTTAGTAATTTCAAGAAGCATTCTGACTCCACGCATTTCATTTCGGCTAAGTAAACCAATATCTTCGTGAGCTAATTTATAAGTATCAGAATTAATAATTAAATTCAGGTTTTTTAAATTATTACTAGGGGATATATTTTTTTTCATTTCAAACAAGAGTTTTAACTTTTCTTTCTAGAGGATTAAAATAAACTCTTTTGATTTTGTTATTTTCGTAAATCCAATAAACAGGCGGACTTTTTCTTGCCTTAATCAAATTAATTTTGTCTAATTTTTGAGGGGCAAATTCTTTAGAAGGATCAAAAAATTTATCCCTTTTGGGTTGGTTTAAAACAATACTACCTTCTTTCCCTGAGATAGATCTGTGATAAGTTCCTAGAGGAATTTCTAATGCTCCCATAGATCTATTTAAATAAATCACATGATGAGGTTCATCCCAGGAAGGATTTATTAAAACAAATGTCCTTTCTCCAGTGATAACTAAATTGTGGTCAATTTGATGATTGTGAACGTAATATTGCTCATCTTTTAAATCATCTGGAGGAGATATAGCTTCCCCAGAATGGATCACAACATCAGAACCATTAGAACTATTTATGTCTGCATCGAAGAATGTGACTTTTGGAGTCTCCCTAAAAATATTTATTGGGAAGAATCTTAATTCCATAGTGCTAACTCCCTTTTAGAAAATTTATAAATACTAATAAAAATTTATTTACTTTTAAAAAACAGCTATTTTTTGATTTTTAATTGCAACAAACCAGGCAATCTTCTTGATTTGGATAATCTATACATTCTTTATTTAAAATTTCTTCTAAAAAATCTACTTTTTTAACATAATAAAGATCTTTTAATTTTTTGTTTGGAACCGTGAACTGAGTTTGTAGTTTCATTTTCTCTTCTCCTAATTAATACTGTTTTTTGAATCCATTCCAAGTTTGAGAAAACCTTAATCCCATATAAGAAATTAAAATTGTCCAAAATAAAATTTCTATACCTAAATTAGTCATTTGCTTGGCCTCCTTTCTATCTGATTATTCTTTAGTACGGGTATTATGTAAAAATCAAGCGTAAGAATACCTAAAAGTTAAAGTTTTTAATCACAAAAAATCTTGCAATGGTTGTTACTCGGATGTTCTGTACATTCATTATTCCAATAAACTTCAATTTTTTTGAGCTTATTATCAAATGAAAGTTCTTTTTTATCCAAATTAATTTCTTGGATAGTAAATGTGTCATTTAGTGCCATAAGACTTACCCCTTGCCTACAACTATGTTCTAATTCATTTGAATAGTAAATTTCAAGTTTTATGTGTGCGGTTAGAGGAACAAAATTGTACGGATTAAGGATCAAAAAAAAATCTCAAATTATGAATAATTGCAAGGAAAATATCTTCAAAAAATTTATTCCAACTTTAAAAAATTTGTATAAATTTTGCTAGAAATTTTATTCTCTTAATACCTTCTTAGGTCTGCTAGTATCTATCATTCATCTAATCTATCTGCATATTATCTTAAAATCTCAGCCATCTTCTGAGGTGGAATTTCTTTTTGATATTCTCTACAAAAATCAAAAAATTTATCTAAGAAATCTTTATTGAAGAAGATATAAAAATTAGCGTTTCATTTTAAAAGTAAAGTATGCAAACCCACCAAGCAATAAAAGACTCACAACCCCATAAGTAATCGCTATTCCGTAGATGTAAGTCATTTATTTATAAAGACATAAGCAGAATATAAATAAACTAAGAAAACTCCAATGGCTATGGAACTTCCATAAATAAGAAAGTTCCAAAATCTATATAATTTAGGTTTTTTAAATTCTTTTTCTTCTTCTTTAGTAATCATTTATTTTCTTTTTCTTTTCTGGCAGCATTACCTTTTGCTCTTAATACCAAAGTTATCGTAAGGGCAGCGCTTAATATCAAAGCATCAATTAATAGGTGCGGGGAAATATTCATCAGCTGAAAAGAGAAATAAGAAGAGTCATTATCTTTTCATCAATAAATCTATTAAACATTAAAAAAGAGGGGTTTTCCCCTCTAAGTTTAGATCGACTGTCAATCAAAGTCTATTTTAGCTTTTTGGCTTCTCTTAAAAAAATAGTATTTTATTTAGCCAGAGCAAGAGAAGGCACCTGCAAGGATATTTTTAAAAATTGGTGCTTGACCCAAGGCATACAAAAAGAAAGTTGATGATGCGAGAGTAATAGCTATTTTTGAAACCCTGTTAACTTTCAAATTTGAGACTTTTGCAAATGTAGAGTTCATTTGTTCCTTTATTTAATGATCTTATAATAGCTGCAAAAATTAAATATTCAGCATCAATATTTACCAAAGAATAATTTTATTGCTCCTTTTTCTCGGCTTGCATTTTTACTAGTTCAAATTCTTTTTTAGAAACTATTCTGATTTTGTATGCTGGATATCTTGTTTTCCACCATTTATTGATCGAAATAGCTACTCCTTCTAAATTTTGGGTACAAATATTGACCCATAGAATCTTAGTTTCAACTTCTTTGTAGAATTCCCAACTTGTAGGTGAAGTCATTTAAAAATCGCAAATAAAAAAAAAATTTATAATTGTTTAAAAAATTCAATAAATTTTGGTATATGGTCCATAAGCTTAAACTTTTGTTTTTTTAATAAGAGGATGCAGTTGAAGATATAGAGTTTTCATTAAGTGGTAATAAAAAACTTTAAACAAAAGATTTATATCACTTTCCCCTTCTAGGAAAGTATTACTTTAATTTTATAACGAGTTTCAATTAAAAAATATCTCCGCAAAGAAGGGGCCAAAAATTGACCCCTCTTGGTGAAACTCTTCCAAAGAAACACCATTAAAATCTTACTCTGAAAGTTGCAAAGTTAAACAAATTAACAAAATCAAGATTAACAGTTTATGCGGCCTTTTTAAAAGGGTTCATATTCCTTAAAAAGTTATTACTTTTGCCGGTATTCATTTTTCTATATCTTTGATTTATATCCAGGATATACTTTCTAGCTTTTTTATCACTTTCAATTTTCTTTTTTCGAAGACGTAAAGCCCTTAAATCCTCTATGGACATTAGGCCATCATCTTCATTGAAATTTAAATGATCAAATTGCATCAGTTTAAGAAATTAAGTTTCTTCTTTAAGTGCAAGATTAACAACCTTATCTTTATTTGCAATAGAGATAATTAACCAACTTAACTCAAATTAGTTATTCAATTTTCAGAAAGCTATGAATTTAAGTATTAAAAACTTCCTAAAGTCAAGAAAAACTTTTGATTGAATTAGTTGGAACTTCTACAGATACAAATGATTCTCCATAATGAGATTCGGCTGATCTTATCAGTAACCAGTAAAAGAAATTTACTAAAGCTTTTTCCACGAGGATTTAGTAACTAATTAAAATAAACTCATCATTTTTGTAATAGCAATATACAAAATAAATTTATTACGCAATCAAGATATTTTTCTCATAAAGCATAGATTTATATGGAGAGAAAAATTTGCGCTCTCAGGCTTTAGGCAGCGGACTAAATCCTCGTGGAGAATTGGACTTTAGCCCGCTCTATTTTTTTAGCAAAAGAAAAATAACACTGCAAGGTAACTAGATCACCAATTATTCTTTTTATTCTGAATAAGCATTTACAGGTTAATTGATCAAAAGTATCTGAGCATAGGTTGATATTGTTTATTGTATAGGAATGCTACAAAACTTAAGTTATATCAATGGATTCAGTATTTTTGCTCATTGATATATTGATTCTTAGAATAATATTATTATTGATGCCTAAAGAAGGTTTAATTTTGAAAAAAATAATTAAATTTTTTAAACTACTTCAGAGACGAATTGACATTCGTAACTCAGAGACTGAATTGAAATTTATATTGGAAAATAAATAATGGGATTCCCACATTGCCCTATTTGTGTAGTTCTAGCATTTGTTTCAGTTTTTATGGGAGTTACTCGTAGTTATATGTTCTATATTCTTGTTCGGGAGTTTATGAGAGCCGAATCTACTTTTAAATTGAAGTTTAGTTTCTATTAATTGTTGACATCTAAGTATAAATACTTTATAAATAGATTGTAGTGAATACTACAAAATCGTCCGATCTACCATCTGATAGACCGCAGTACGACTCAAGCCATAGGACGGGGACTTGAGCAAGTTCAGGAGCTGCATCATGGTAAACATGTATTTCAATGGAAAGTCATTCGTATATTGTAGAAAACAAGAAGAAAAGATTATAAAGCTTACTTATAGAGGATCTATTTACTTGAAATAAGATTTCTAATTTCTTTTTTAAAAAAGTTTGGACATTTATTGACGTTTTTGGATTAAGTATTTTTTAATACTTTATAAGAAAAACTTATTGTTGAGATATTTTTTACCTATTTAAAAATTCATATATTCGTATATTTAGTAACGAGAAATAAATTTTAAAATAATTAATTTGTAATTAGATTTTTAAAAGGTTATGCAACCTATTTCTGAGGAACTTTACAAAAAAATAGTTGAGAGTTCTAAAAAATGAGTAAGTTACTAATTGCTTTATTGGCTTTAGATATAGGCGTTAGTCTGTCTAAAGTTTTTATTTTTACCTGAAAATCAAATTACTTAGCATAAAAGAAGCAATTGTTTTCTAAAACAAGAAATAGTTACTGGGTATTATTTATTTGATCTATTTATTTTATAAAATAAAAAATTAAACCAACAAAAGAACTTCCTACAAGTAGTAGCACCATTAAAAGTGCTATTAACTTTGCTAATCCCATAAAGATAAATCCGAATTTCCTGTAGATCTTTGCATCCAGTGAATTTTCCAAACATTATTTACTTTTTTAAAAATTGACGTAACTGTTGGTAAGTCATCATTAGATGTCCCTTTATAAGAAAATTTTGAACCTAGTGTAAAAATGCACATTACTATATTTTCGCTTAAAAATTCGAATCGGTGAATTTTAGTTATTTCTGCCTTTTCTTGAACAATTTCATCAGTAATCATTTGTTCGAAACCTTTTGCATCTATAGGATTACCACTCGGTCTTATGAATAAAAAATCTGAAGTCGCATTGTTAACAAAAAATGAGGCCATTTTTTTTGGATTAGCAAACTCATTTAATAATGAAATTATTGTTTCTTTATCATTCATAAATAAAGGGATGTAATCCTTCTAGTTTAGAACTACTATTTAAAATTTACAAATCGAAATGGGATAATTCTAAAAAAAATTCGTTAGGATGTTTAAAATAATTAGATTTTAATGTAAATCATGATCAATTCATTAAACAAATTATTGCCTGTTGGCAAAAAGGTCAAAAAATATTTGCCTTTCTTTATTGGATTTAAATTACTTACTTTTACTGGCTTTCTTACTTATTTAATGAATCGCTAATTGATAAAACCCTAAAAATAAAGTTTAACTAAATTAAGATCTAGTGAATAAAGAAGAACGAACTAAAAGATTTAAGTCTATGTCAAGTTTGCAAAGACAAGAATTGATATTAAAGAAGATGAAAGAGAGAGGCATAGAGGTAGGAAGTGGAATTCCTAACAAAAAATACGATAGCAAAGAGGTTTATGAATTAATTCATATTGCTAATTGCTTCCCAGAATTAAGAGATAGGAAAAAAATATTTAGTTTTCTTTAATTAAGTTATTTATTTTGGTTCCCTTATCGCAGCAATAATTAATCCACCTATCAATCCGAGATTAATAAATAATGCTCTTTGATGGAAAGGAAATACATGAAAAATTATTGTTGTTGGAATAAGAAATAGTAATAAAAAGACTGAACCAATTTTTTGTTTTTCTCCAAATATGAAAAATCCGGAACCCAAGATAAGACATATAATAGCTCCCACTAGAAGAACAGATGAAATTATTTCAGGGATGCCTTTTGAAGAAATATATTCAACTGTTTTTTCAAAATTATTTATTTTGCCAGGTATGTCTGAGATAAATATTGCTGAAATTGATACTCTTGAAAAAAAATCTAAAAAAGATTTGATGCTTTTATTTTTCAAAAAAGAATTTTTCATAAATTTATTATAAGAAAAAAAATTGTTGAGTTTAATAAATACTTAATTAGTCTGAAATACTTTTTAAGTTTTCTCAATGAGGTTTAACTCAATTAATAGAAATCTTTTTAATTAATGTGAATCTTTATAAGGTAATTAATAGTAATTGATGAATTGTCTTTTTATATTTATGAAATGATAAATCTAATTAAAATAAATAATGTTTAAAAAATTTCTTTTGACTTCTGTTTTACTTTTAAGTTCCCTTATGATCATATATCCTTCAAAAAAAGAAAATACAAATTTTTTCGATTATTGTTATTCTCTAGAAAAAATAATTTCTAGAAATGCATTAGAAAAAAGTAAGAATCTATCGAAGAATTTTAAGCCTTTTGCAAAAGATATTACTCTATTTGGGACTAACAAAACTCAAGGTAATTTCGCTAATAAGATGATTAATCAATATAAAAATTCCAAAAAATTATTTATTATAAATCTTGTTCCAAATCAAATTTATTGTTTAGCAGGATATTGGATTGAGGAGGTAAGTCCAGGAAAATTTGAATCCATTTTCTATGAGAAAACCAAACAAAAAATAAATGAATATAAAAATACAAAAAAAGAAGTAGATGAATTTATTAAAGGAATTAATTTAGAATATAAATCTATAAAAAAAGAAATTAATGAATTTTTTTAGAAAATTAAAATCTTAGTTCTAATAAAATTGATTTATTCGTTATGGTTGATTCATTTTTTTTAGATTGCGAAATAAAAAATAGCAGTAATCCCAAAATAATTACAAATCCAAAAATTGATAAAGATTAATTTATTTTCTTTTTGAAATTAAATTTTTCAAGTATTTTATTTTGCTTTAATTAAAAAAATTGCTTATTATACATCTAAATTAGAACTTTAAAAAGAAAATCACGAATATTATTTAATTAATTTTAGTATTATTTAATTGATATTTAATAGCATGAACATTTACCTATTCTGGATATTATTTTTAGCTCTATGGGCAATAGTTCCCTTAATGATTATTAAAGGTAGAGTTGACGAAGAGCCTAAGATTCAGACCTCACCAAAAGTTAAAGCCAAAAAAAAAGGTTGGTTCAATTAGATAATTAATAGACTTTAATTTTGATTAATTTCAAATCTTTATAATTAAAGATTTCAAAATCTATCTAGCTATATATCCCCTCCCAATTAATTTATTTTTTTAAATTACGTTTAATTATAATTTCAAAATTTTCGAAATAATATATACGTTTTTCGCAGTCAAATAATCTCTTAAGGAGATTTTTTAGAAAAAAAATTTTGTAATCTTTTATTAGAAAAATTTAAAATTTCTGTGGTAGAGTTTAATTCAAATTGCTTTTAGATAATTTGTTAAATATATGATATCTATAGTAATACCAACATTTAATGAGATAAAAAATATCTCTGAGATAATAAATCAATTATTAATACTTGATTTTTCATCCGATATCGAAATAATTATAGTTGATGATAATTCAAGAGACGGTACAGCAGATAAAGTTAGAGAATTAGTGCATAATGACAAGCGTATTCGTTTGATAAATAGAGTTGGTAGGTCAGGTCTTTCAAGCGCTATAAAAGAAGGATGTTTATGTGCTTCTGGTGAGTTAGTAGTAGTTATGGATGCTGATGGTCAGCATGAACCTTCTTACATAAGAAGAGCATTAAAGTATATAGAAAGCTCAAAAGTTGATATTGTTGTAGGAAGTCGTTTTACAATAGGATCTAAAATTAGGGGGTTAAGTAAAAGTAGAGAAAGAGGTTCATCTTTGGCTAATTTTTTAGCTCGGTTGAGTCTATATGGTTACTACAGTTATTTATCAGACTATATGAGTGGATTTTTTGTTTTTAACAGAAAGGTATGTCTTGAATTTATAGAAAAAATTGATGTAAATGGGTTTAAATTTTTTTATGAATTATTAGCTGTAAGTAAAGGGAAATTGAAAGTTAATGAAATTCCAATCCATTTTAAAGAACGGTTACATGGTTTTTCTAAGCTTGATTTGCCTGTGATATGGGACTTCTTTATTTCGTTAATACATTCTTTCATAAGGAGAATTATTCCAAGAAGGGCTGTTAGTTTTGCCTTGGTTGGTTCTATTGGAGTATTCGTTCAACTTTTTACAATTTACTTTTTAATGGGAGTTTTAAATTTGGCTTTTGAACAAGTTCTTCCAGTAGGCGTTATAGTCGCAGCCAGTTCAAATTTTTTAATTAACAATTTACTTACTTTTAGGATAAATAGGTTAGTAGGTAAAAGCTTTTTTTTTGGACTTTTAAAATTTCTTTTAGTATCTTCCCTCCCAATAATTGCTAATATCGGTGTTACTAATTTATTTTACAGCCAATTATCAGTTAATACATTTATTTCTCAAATTGGTGGAATTTTAGTGGTATTTATATGGAATTATGCTGCCTCTTCAAAAGTTGTATGGAATAATTAACTAAATAAAAATTTAGTATAAAAAATAATATTTTTGATACCAAATCCGACTGGGTTTGAGACTAAATATCTTCCAATTGACCAACAACAATGGGGAATACCAAAAAATAAAAGAACATAATTGTAATTTCTAATTGAAGAAAATTGAGGAATTATTTTTGTAAGAATTTGTTGGCCTTTCAAAGTGGATAAAAAATATGATAGTTTTTTGAAGCCGAATGTTTGGTATAAGAATGAAAATAATAATGCTGATGATGTAAGCCACATAAATATCCATCTTCCAATATCAACAAATAAAAACATGGGTATGAATGCTAAGAATTGAGAGCAAACTATTGTTCTTTTTAATTTTTGGTTAAGGTCTTTTTTCTTACCAATAAAAAGTTTTATAGATATAAATATGGTTAATAACCACATGCCAGGATGCCAAAAAATAAATAAGTTAAATTGAGATATAAGACTACTTGTAAATACTTGAGAGGTACCCCAACCTATAGCAGCTATTGCGCCTGAAGGTTCTTTTTCATAAAGCCCAGAAACAGATGGGATTATTTCAGCCAGGGACTGCCAACTTTGGTGAATCATTAATGATTGATTTATATCACCTTTAAAAACCCAACAAAAAACGAAAGAAAGGATTGCGGGCAACAAAAATAAAGTCGCACAAAAAAATGATTGAAAGATATTTTTTTTGCCTTTTTTCTCAAAAATTGAAGAAATAATTAATAAGCTTGGCAATCCCCAAATTCCGTAACTTTCATGAGAAAAAATGGCAACTATAGATATGAAATTTACGCTAAAAAATGCAATCAACTTATTGATACTTTTGTGATACAGAGCTTTCATTATTAATAGAGAAAGACCATATAAGAGCACTAAAAAAGTATCTTTTCGGACAAAATAATCTTCAGATATTGGTCCAAGTATTATTAATTGAGATAATAAAAAAGATTTTTCAAATGAATTCTTACAGAAATATAGAATTAGTACAATTAGGCATACTAAGGAAAATATACTAAAAATCCATACTAATAATATTGGAGATATCGAATATTGGTTAGAAATAAAATGAATTAATTCACCTGGTAAGCCTCTTCTTACGAATCCACCTGCATAGGATATAAGCCATTCGCCAACTGTCCAAGAATTATCATAAAATCTATTTTTATATAAATTTAGAGGTATTCCTAATATTATTAATAAAGTGAATAAGATTTCAAATGAAAATTTTTGATTAGAAGGTTTGTTAAATGAAAATTGTTTTCTTAAACTATTAATATTAAATTGTTTAATATTGATTATTTGCATAGTAAATTCATTTCCATATTTTATGAATATCGTTTCAAGTGATTTCAATCAAGATAATGTATAAAAACAATATTAAAATTTTTTCAAAACTAATTAATAATATTCCAATTATAGATAGGTGGTTATTTGGTCAACTCATACCGCCTTTGTTATTTGCAGTTTCTGCTTTTACAGTAGTTTCCCTTTCAGTTGGGGTTATGTTTGACTTGATAAGAAAAATTGTGGAATTTGGTTTACCTATAACACTTGCCGTTCAAGTAATGTTCCTTAAACTACCAGGTTTTTTGGTTCTTTCATTCCCAATGTCTGTACTTCTTTCAACTTTATTAGCTTATGGAAAGATGTCATCTAATTCTGAAATTTTGGCTGCTAGAAGTTTGGGAGTTAAAACTTCTAGACTTGTTATACCAGCAATAATACTTGCGATATTTATGACTGGATTAACATTTTACTTTAATAATAGTTTGGTTCCTTTAACGAATAGATATTCTGAGATTTTATTAAGAGATGGTTTAGGAAAGTCCGTTTCTATTGAAAAAGGACATGATATTTTTTTTAAAGGATATGGTTCCTACACTGATCCAAATACTAATGAATCAACTAATAATAATACTTTCTTAAATCAAATATTTTTTTCTAGGATAGTCGAAGATAACGTTATGAGAAATGTCACTGTTATTGACTTTTCGGTTCTAGGGTATAAACAAATCTTATCAGCTGAAAAAGGAATCTTTGATGGGCAAGAATCAGCATGGATATTTACTAATGGAAAGCTGATTACATTAGACGAAAGTGGGAAAACAACAACTATAGGTTTTAAAAAGTATTTGTATCCTTTAGGAGATGGTCCTTTAAGAGTTTCTAAAATTCCTGATGATGCTAACAAAATGACTTTAAATCAGGCTCTTCAAGCGAAAAAACTTTATGAAGAGACTGGAGATGCTAGGGAAGCGAGAAAAATGTCCGTAAGAATACAAGAAAAATTTACTTTACCTTGCGCATGCTTAGTATTTGGATTGATTGGAAGCAGTTTAGGTGCTAAGCAAAATCTAAGAACTTCAAAAAGCCAAGGATTTGGGTTAAGTGTAATATTAATTCTTTTATATTATGTACTTTCTTTCCTATCAAGTTCACTTGGTGTGAAGGGAGTTTTAACACCGTTTATTTCAGCTTGGCTACCAGTTTTAACTTCTTTTTCAGGCGGTCTTTATTTGTTAAAAAAAGCCTCTTAATTGATAAGATCTCTCTAAACATAAATTGGCCTCTCTAACTAAAACAAATAATCTTTTAATATTTCAAATTTTGCTTTTGGATTTCTTTATCTCAAAATTTTTTATCTATAGTAGATTTTTTTTATAACAAGTTTTTTTACAAGTCCGATTAAAATAGATTTCTTCAGATATTTTATATTAAAGCATTGTATTTAATCTGTGAATTTGGTTAATTAAAAGAAATACGGTAAATTATGTATTCAAAAAACGCTTTGAGTAGTTGTAAGTGTATTCATTGCCAAGAAAAATTGAAACAAATAAATCGCTCAATAGCATATTGGGAAAAATTAATTTTAAGTAAAAATTTAGCCTAGTCATTTTATAAAATCTCAAAATTTTTTAAAACTACTTTGGAATTAATGCGAATATAAAGATGTTATATTTTCTCTAAATCCTTAGTATCTTGATAAAGTTATTTAGCTTTTTGATTTCTTTTGTATATTCTATTTTCTCTATTTAAAAGAAAAAGGATAATCAAAATACAAGATGGAATGAGAATAAAATCTAAAGACATACATTTTGTTCAGTCTATTATCTATCTAGCAAATAAATAAATCTTTGACATTAGTAGATGATGTTCAAGATTTAATTCAATAGTTCAAATAATTATCTGTATGCTTAGTATATTTGTTTGCTTTTAAAATTGAAAGAGCCTGCAGGTATCCCACTGGCAAGCTCATGACGACCTAGTTAATTCAGATTTCTGACTTAACCAGCTAAGCACTTCCTAGATGCTTTAATCATCTTACTAAGTAAAAATACTTACCGTGAGTATAAATGCTTATTTTTAAAAAAATGGATTGCGAATTTGATAATAAAAAAGTGATTTTTTTAAAATGCGACTTGTTAATTTTTAAACAGAAATGTCACATATTTACTCTTAACATAAAAACTTTCAGGATAATCGTTAGAGTTTTGGTTTACATAAGTTAATATTTGTGTTACTTTAGTTAACAATTAATCTTTTTTTAATGACAAAATCAGGAGTTACTACAGAATCAGGTGGAAGACAGAATATGTTCCCATCAGAAACTAGGCCTTATATTGATCAAACTGTTTCTTACGATGGATATCCTCAGAATGCAGAAAAAGTAAATGGTAGATGGGCTATGATTGGTTTCGTTGCACTAATAGGCGCCTATGTAACAACAGGACAGATTATTCCTGGAATTTTTTAGTACCCATATAACTGTTTTTATAAACTCTTTTTTTAAGCTAAATTATCTTGCTTTTTAGAAAAAAATTTAGATTTTTATTTTAAATTTGAAAATAAGAAAAACCAAATAAAAGTCATTGCATTTAGGCTAAATATTATTCCTAGAAATATATATGCAAACTTTTTGCCAATGAATGCTGTCTCCGGTTCAAGCTTTACTCTCATTAAATTCTTGAATTATTTCGATAAAGATAGCATTATTTAAGAAGTAAATTTAAGTTTTAGAGAAGAAGAATAATCAAATTAATATTTTATTCTAAAAAGTTAGTAAATATTATCATCTTCCTCTATAAGATTAGATCGTTTTTCGCAAATTTAGATTATTAAATTAGCAAAAAATCCATAAAAAGAGCCTAATTTAATTTTAAATTAGGCTTATTGGAGATTCAAAAAATTTATTTAGATAAAACCAGGAATAATTTGACCTGTAGTTAAATATGCTCCAACAAGAGCAACAAAACCTAACATTGCGAATCTACCGTTGAGCTTTTCAGCAACGATTTTTTCTTTTTCAACTATTTTTGGCTCGTTATTTTTCATTAGAACCAGCCTGGAATAATTTGTCCTGTAGTGACGTATGCACCAACTGCTGCAACGAAACCTAACATTGCTGCCCAACCGTTAAAACGTTCTGCTTCTGGAGTCATTTTTTTTGTGTAATTTGTAAACAAATATAACATATTTATTTAATAATGTAAAGTAAATTTGAAATTTTTCCTTTTTTTGCCAGTAAAATTCAAAAAATGCTACATTTATGTGTCGAAATATACTTTATCAGTGTTTTTATTTTTGTTCTGATTTTTTAAACTCGGAAAAAAAAAAAATATGCTTTTCACCTTGTTTTTTTTACAGTTGCATCCTCATTTAGAGGTAATTTAAATTAATATATTATCAGAGTCAGCTAGTAGGGATACAGGCTGACTCTTTCTTAAGAATTTTTGGTTTTTGACAAAAAGTAGTTTTTATAATTCAAATAATTGCTATTAATAAATTAGATATATATATATGAATTTATGTCATTCGCGACCTACTACATGCATTTAATTTTTGGAAGGATTCCTTCTCTAATGAGTTCTGATTTAATACTTTATATCTTGCCTGCTCTTACAATTTCAATATTATTCTTTAGTCTTAAAATAATGTTTTTTAAGACTCCTAAATTGAGAAAGGTTAAATAATCAAGCATTTTAGAATTATTATTTTTATTGAAGCGCCCAATTTTTTTTAATTTTGGATAATAGACTTTATTTTTCGGCAACTCAAAGAAATAGAGACTGCATTGGTGATGTACTATCCACAATTATCAAAAAAGGTTCAATATTGGAAATTGGGAGTGGCAGCGGTGAACATGGAGTGGTTTTTCAAAAACGCTTTCCTGAAATAATTTGGCAAACAAGTGATCCAGAGATAGTGCATAGAGAAAGTATAAGTTCTTGGATTGAGTATGAAGACTTAACTAAGAAAATGCCCCAGCCTCTTGAGATTGATGTAGAAAAAATTCCTTAGAAAATTCCATTGAGATTAGCTCATTCTTTGCAAGGAATAGTCTCTATAAATATGATTCATTTATCAAAGTGGTCATGTACTGTAGCACTATTCATACAGTCAGGAAAATTATTTAAAAAGGGACAATTTTTGATATTGTATGGGCCATTTAAAATTAATAATAAGCATACAAGTGAAAGTAATTATTTTTTCGATAATTCATTGAAAATGAAAAATGATCTTTGGGGTATTAAAAATCTTGAGGAAGTTTGTTATGAGAGTAAGAAATATAGTTTTTATCAAGAAGATATTATTGGGATGCCTGCAAATAATTTTTCAGTAATTTATAGAAAAGTTTCTTGATAAGTCAAATTCAAATATCAATAAGTTATTCAAATTCATAATGATAGATAATCAACCTGATAGTTTTTTGCTCCATTCTTTATGTTTTTGATCTAAATCTGAAATTTTTTCGCCTAAACTCAATTGTCTTTCTAATAATTCAACTTTTGTAAGTGTTATTTCTTCTGAATAAAATTTAATAGGCTGCTTGCCATGAAAATTGTCACCACTCATAGTAATACTTTAATGTGTGTATTATTTAAGATGAAAATTTTGTTATCGCTAATTCTTTTATATTCTTTTCAGATTTGCGTAAATTAATGTGATAAAGAAGTGATAATTATTGTATTTGTTTAATTCTCTATTTTGTATGAAGATTGCCATATATATCTTCCTCTCTTGATGTCTGACTTAACAGCAACGCAGTTGCAAGCAATATTCCATAGAGCTTTGTGTATTGGATCAGGATTAAAGAGATATGCTTTTTTAAAGGCTTTTTTAATTAATAAAGTTGCTTTTTTTGCATGATAATGAGGGATCGTTGGACATACATGATGAACGATATGGCTAGAACCTATATTATGGTGAAGAAAATTAAGGACTCTTCCGTAAGGCCTGTCAATAGATAGAAATGCGCCTCTCATAAAGGAAAATTCAGTATTTGAAAGGTGAGGTACATCTGAATCTGTATGATGCAGCCATGTGTAAACTACTAGCCAACAATTAACCACTAATAAAGGACCAAAATAGAGAGCAATTACTGGCAATAATCCATTGTTAAAGACTAAATACATAATGCTCAATAATGTTAAACCTACACCAATATCTGATATCCAAACTTTCTTGGCCCATATTGATGGCCATAATGCTTTAGAAAATGGTTTAGTTGGCCAAAAATGATTTGAAGTTCCATATTTAACACCTCCCGTACTTCCCGTAAGTAAATAAGCAGGCCAGCCAAATATTAGATGTAAAACAAGTTGAAGAATTCCATAATTTTTCTTACCTAGGGAATTTGAAAAATGTAATTCTTTTTCTCCGCCAACTTTTTCTGTAACTCCATTCCCTTTAATTACTAAAGGTACGTGAGTTTCTCCATTGGTTATGTTATTTGTGAATCTATGATGAACTGCATGAGAACGCTGCCAAGAAAAATAGGGGACTAGAAGTAATGAATGTAGTAAATAACCAGTTATAGATTCCAATGTCTTGTTTTTAGAGAATGCTCCATGTCCACATTCATGCGCAATTACCCAGAATCCCATTGCAGTGGTACCTGATAGTAATGCGTAAATAATCCAAATTGGGATCATTTTGGGGGTAAATGGAATAGATAACCCTATCGCAACAACTAATGATTGAATTAAAGCTGATTGTAAAAGATACCTAAATGAAGTTTTGGTATTGCACTTAAAGTAGTGTTCTGGGATAACATCCTGAAATTCTTTTATGCTTGGAATATCTTTATCCTCTATTACAAGCGCTTGGCCTTTAAGACCTGAAAAATTTATATTACTCAAATTTTTTGGTTAAGAATTTTGTTAAATAAAAGTGAATTTATATATTCTATTATCTATCACAGGATCTCATAATGAAAAGAATTTATAATTTTTTTTCGATAAAGTTTTTAAGATTTTAATTTCATCTTCAAATAAAACTATCCGTACCAAACATTTTTTATTTTATTCTTTTATCGCAATCTTATTAATTATTTATTGATTTCTTTTTTATGCTAGTAGTCTTTGCTCTTCTTTAAAGCTTAATTAATTTAAAGACCACGTATATACCTCTTTGGTAAACCAGATTGTTTACGTGGCTTCACTAAAATAGGTAAAACAATAACTCCTACGGTAAAAAGACAGATTGGAGCAACTACCATCAATATAGATTCTAGAGACATGAATAATTTTGAATTTATTTATAAATAGCAGGATTTTTTTTTAAAGTCATGCGTATTTATATCTATTTTGTGAGAATAGATTCAAAATTTTTATAAACTATTAAGTAAAAAAGAAAAAAAGATTAAAAAAATTCAATTTTTTTATAATCCATTCTATTAACTTAATCATTATTTATAAAAAATTAGTTATGGATGAAGAAAAAAAGTGGATGCTTATGACTTATTATTGTCCAACTTATGGTGATTCAGGTTTTGTAAAACCAATTCAACTAACAAAAAAAGAAATTAGTAAAACATTCTCAAAAAAAACTAGGAGTTCTTAAATTAATTTTTTAAAATAAAACCTAAGATATTTCGAAAATGTTCTAAATCTTGATTGAAATCTGTTTAATTAAAATTGATATCTTACAAAAATTCGATAAGCTGCTTTTTTATTAGCAGTATTGGTAAATATATTTAAAAAAACAACTTAATTTGTATCAGAATCGCATGTTAATTCACATTGATTAAGATCATGAGATGATATCTTTTCTAAAATTCTTAACATATCAATTTCTGAAAGCTCTCCATTCGAGTTCCATTTTAAAGTTGTTTTCCTTTGAGGTGAATTTTTTTTATTCATTTTGCTCACCCCCCTTTAAATGAACTTCTAAACAACGAGTAATACATTCTTGATGACCATCCACAATACTGCATTCAGTAATACACTCAAAATATGAATTAATAGAATCTATTTCTGTGTTCTGGTTGGTAGAAACAAATGAATCATTCATAATATTGTCTAATTTATTTGGAATAGAGATATAGCACGAATTTATGTTCAATAATTTAATTTATTAAGTGAATTAGAAAAAATAAGTATTATTTACTAAAGCTATATTTCACCTAGTTTGCATTTAAAAAGGTAGTATTATTATTCTTTTAAAAGATAGAAGAAAAAAACACTTTTGATTATTTAATATTAATTTTATCAGTTAATTTTTCAAAAAAATCAGCATAAAGACTGATTTACTTTTAAGTAATTTAGTTAGAAGATAAAAAAGTACACTTTTAGATTTTCCAATGAAATCATTAATAAATTGGCTTTCGAAAATGTTAGAGAGTATGGCAAATGCTTTTATGCATCCTGTAAAAAATGACTTACCTCCATCTATTGGTACTCATGCTTATAGCAGTATTCCCATAAAAAGAAAATTGAGAAGAAAGTTGAATTAGGTATTAACTTATTGGAATTAATTTTTCATTTTTATTATCCCAAATAATATATTTGAAGCAGTTTGAAAAATCTCTTAATTTTAAGAACTTTGATTGTTGGAGCAAATGAATGTTTGCTTTATGACAAGCTCTTAAGTTGTAATTTGGTATTCTTTCAGAGAGATGATGAATGCTGTGGAATGATATGTCTGCTAAAAACCAATTTAGCCAGTTAGGTATATCTAAATTGCTACTACCTAAAATAGCTCCATCGATGAGATCCCAATTCTTTGTATTTTTAGCATATGCATTCTCATAGTTATGTTGTACGAAAAAAACACATATTAAAATTGCTGCTGATAAGGTTAATAAAATGGAATAAAATGATAAGAAAAAAACTAACCCCAACCATTTACACATAAAAATCCACCCTATTATCACTACTATGTTATTGATTATTAATTCACATAGTTCACTAAAATTATTTCCATAATCAGAAAAAGGTGGTTTGAATCTTGAATTAATAGCTAAAAGTTGAGAAATTTCTCTTTTTTTTATTTTGATAAAAGTCTCTTCCAATATATCTTTAATGAAATTAAAAATAATAATGACAAGTCCTAATCTAGGTTTTAAAACTAAGTAAAAAAAACCGCCAGGGAAAAGCATCATCCAGTTTCGACTTACTTTATAAAATATTTGCTCTCTTTTTGTAAGAGATTCATAATCTTCAAGACTTAAAACATCTATCGGACCTTTGTAAATTTCCCAATTTCCATTATTTCTATGATGAAATGCATGATCAATTGACCATGACTTCTGGGGAATACCATTAACCAATCCAAGTAAAAATCCAAAAAAGCGGTTTAATTTCCGTTTTGTAAAAAGAGAATTATGACCGCAATCATGCATTAATGAGAACGTTCGAGAAGAGAATAGAGTTAGAAGAACTAAAAAAGGTATTAATAGAAATCCTTTAATCAATAATGAAAAAGGTTGATTTATTATTTGGTGGACGATTAACCAAATAGAAAAGATTGGGAAGATGGTAGAAATAATTTGATAAGAAGCTCTAATATTATTTCTTTTTAAAAATGGTTTTATTAAAAAATCACGTCTATTTACTTTAAGCATATTTCTCTTATTTTTTTGATGCTAACAATTTTTAAAAAGTATTGATTATTTAATAAACAAAAAAATATTTTAAAACCATACTAAAGAATAAATTCTTTAGACATAGTTCTCAATTGATCTAGATTTAATCTTTCTAAGTAATTTTTAAAGTCACTAAGATTCTTATTAGAGTCAAAATTTTTACTCTCGTAAAGAAGACTATTAGAAATTAAATCAATAAGATGATCTTTATCCATATCTCCTTATAGACCAAAATTCCTGTTAAAAAAATTAAGGTCTTGAATTCGAGATCATTAACTCATCTCTATTTAAAAGGAATTTTTTATAAATTTTTTAAATCTTGTTGTATTTTTTCTAATCTTTCATTTAATTCTTTTTGTTCCTTAATTAAGGCTTTTTTCTTTTCTGCAAGCTCTTTGTTCAAAGGAGAATTGAAATATTTTTGGTAAGAGACAAAAAAAACTGCTATCGCTACTGCAATGCCAAGAGCACCAATTATTAAAATTGGAGATGAAGGAAAGTCGTAAAATGGAATTGACAATGTACTTTACTAAAATAAATTCTAGCTATCTCATAAACAAAAAAATGAGTAATAAATACTTATTCTTTTAAAAGCTTTATGGTAATTATGTTAGTTATTTTGTAAAAAAAATAAGTTTAATCTTTAATTGGTTTTTAAAAATAAGTATTTGTACAGCTGTCAAAGAATAAATAACTAATAATGATTAAACTAGTAAAAATTTTTTCATGAAGAAAATCATAAATAAAAAAAATAATAAAAATGAACCATGGTTTAAATGGTTAACAAGAGAACTTAATTCTTATGAAGCTTTCCAGGATTTCGAATCAGGCAAGAATCCACGAGATGTAGCAGAGGATTTTATTTCTAGAAATAGTACTGCTATTTCAGAAGTTTTCGAGAATTTTGATGAAGAAGATAAAGATACACTCGATCAGTTTCTTAAATTAACCGAATGCGAGATGCATGTGTTTAGAATTCTTGAAAAACAAATAGAGTTAAGAAAAAAGGTAAGATTTGTAGATTTTAAAAAGAAAAAATTGAGGAGTTAATTTCTATATAAGTTTATTTTTCCCATTACCAGTCTTACCAAAGCCTAGCCAGATGAACCACAAGATCCATCCTAAGATAGGTATTAAATTAATAAAGATCCATTTCCAGTCTTTTCCAAAATCTTTGATTCTTCTTACATCAATAGCTATTTGAGGAATGATACAAACTATGCCATAAACATTGAAACCAAATGTTTTTAAAAATATTGGGATAGTTAGGAAAGAAATTATAAGATTCGCTAGTTGAACTAACCACCAGTCCGATCGAGATGTGAATCCTTTGAAGTCTGTAGCTTTAATCCAAAACTCTTTATATGCGTTTAAAAAGTCATTAAACATAAATTAAAAATTCAAAGAATCTAACATTATCAATTTAATCTTTAATTTATCAAAATATTATTTATTTACTAAATAGGATCAAATAAATTCATATCATTTGAATCTTGTTTTGAAATCTCATCTTGATTTGGTAATGAACAGAATCCGTCTTTGCAAATCATCTTTTCTTTTGCAATACCGTCAGTTTTTGAGAATATGTTTTTGTTATTGTTATTTGAAGATTCTTTCAGCATTAATATAAAAAAATTAAATCCAATATTAAATTAATAACTCAATTTATTTTTATAAGCAACAAAATTAATATTAATTATTTATTTACTTTTTTTGATTTGGCAAGTCTCTCCAAAACAGCGCCATTATGTAAATGAATAAAGATATAGAACAAATATAAAGTAAAGAATTTAGATGCATTTTTATTTATTAAAGTAATAACAAAGAAGTCCTATCATAAAAATGGGATTTCAACAGATTGGTAAATTTTTGACTTAGCAATAAAACAAATTCTAGTATTTATTTAAGTTTTTTATGCCTTCCCCAAACTTTGAGAAGGAAAATTTTTTAAATTTTTGGAATATATCTATTTAGTTAGTAAAACTTATAAATCTAAGAGTTTTATAAAACTAATCAAATTCTACATTTTTGAATATTTATTGTATTTCACGATCTATCCTTATTTATTTCTGTTAGAGCTTTTCTCCCTTCCTTAAGGGTTCTTAAGACGAGCCAGGTTAGAGAGGAAATAATAAGGATGGTAAGTGTAATTAGAGAAATATGAGTTGTATCAATATTGTTCTCCAATTCAATTAAATTCCTTATGAGTCTTTAATTCAAAAAATTCAAAAATTCAAACGTCTGATCTAGAGTAAGCAGGTATTAGCATTCCACCATCTTGATCGTCATTATTATCATCATCAAACCCACCCCCCAGAAGTAATTCAATAATTACAAGTACAGCTACTGGATAAAGGCACCATAATATCGCAGTAAATGGGCTTACGGAGGAAGAAGCTGAATAAAATTCTGTCATAAATTAATATTAATCTAAAGAAACAACAATTGTGGATCCTCTGGGTAGTGTTTTATTCAATATTTCTATAAATATTTTTCAAAAACTTTTCTCTTTAGCACGAATAGATCTTTGGTATGTATTGATATTTTTATTCTTAAAATCAATTTGAATAATTATTTTTTTAAACCTACTGAGAAACTAATAATGACATAATGAATCGCGCGATTGTTATTTTTTATACTTAACAATAATTGTACAATTTTGATTCAAAAACTATTATTTATCTTGATTTTATAAATTCTATGTTTTCTTTCACTTTTGATCCTTTGGCTGCGATATTTGGTATATCAGGAATTGTAGGCTTCTTTTTCTTCGTTTCTGCTGCTAAGGGAACTTCCAGTATCAATACAAAACCAAAAAATGAATTAGATTAGAACTTATTGCCTCAGAAAACTAAATTGAAATTTTAAATTTAGTATTTAAAAGGCTTTTTAATTATTACTTATTCCATTGTTTAGAAATAAATTCAAGAAAATCTTTTAGATCCTCTTCAGGACAATTTGTTTGTTTTTGTAAATCAATGCAAATTTGCTTAATATTTTCAAAGGCCTTTTTTACTATTTCGTTTTTTTCAATAACCTCAAAATATTCTTGATCAGTAAAAGGCATAATATTAGTTTCCTTCTTGAAAATTATTTATTAACCATATTTTATCTACATTGACTTAACAGTAAAGAAGAAAAAATCTTTTTTCTTAAATTTAGCTACCCAATCGATAATGTTTTTTAATACTTTTGGTTACTTCCCATTCGCAGTTAAGTCCAGCAGGAAACTCAACTAGATCTCCAGCTTTAATCACGTAAATGTCACCGTTTTGGGTACTTATTTTCGCTTGACCTTCAATAATTAAGCAAATTTCCTTATCATCGTAATTCCATTGAAATTTGCTTGGCTCACATTCCCAAATAGGCCAACTTTTTATTCCATACTGAATTATTACGCTTGCACTACAGGGGGAAGTTATTAGAACTTTCACGAAATAGTTCGGATGTTTTTTTCATTTTACAAATAAAAGAAATATTTATTTTCGAGAATGTGTATTTCTTTACTGTCTTTTAATTTTTTTCGTTTATCATAAAAAAAATTTCTAATTTATGGATGAGCTTTCTGTATTGTCAATTTCGCTATCTGTAGCTTCTTTAGGAATATTTTTTTTATTTTTCGCTTCAAATGATGACGATGACCAAGATGGAGGTAAGTTGATTAAATCATTAGAAAGAATTAATTAATTCCAAGTAAATAAAACATTTAGTAGAGATTTATAACCTATAAAGCCTGCATAAATGCAGCTTAAAAAAATAACATAAACTTCCAATGTGCCGAGTCTTTTTTTCTTTAATGTTTTCATTGTTTTGAGTGTTTATAGGCTAATTTTATTTAATTTGATTTTTATTAACATGAGTATTTTTTACATTAACTCAGAGATTAAAGAATTATTAATGTCAAGCCAAAAAATAAAAAACAAGTAAAAAATATTATTTTTTTGGTAATTTCTCTTTCCTCAGTCTTAGCATAAAATAAGGAAATTACTGGAGATATACTTAATAAAGCCCATCCTACCCCTATGGGAAGGGTTTTAAATACAACTTGTTGTAGAAATATTCCTACATTTGTTCCAAGAAGTATTGAAATAAAAAATCTTTTTTGTTGTTTTTTGTCTATGTTTTTTAAGAAAAAATTAATCTTAAATCCTTTTAGACTAATTAAAAAAATTATTGAACCTAATAATCTTATTTCAGTTGTAAGGAAAGGAGATAAATTGCTTTGAAGGAAAACAATCCTTGATAAAAGACCTCCAAGAACAGCACATAAAACTGATAAAAAAGGAAAAGCAAAAATCTTAAAGTTATTTTTTTCTGAGAAAGAGGAGTTTTCCTCTTTAAAATCGTTACCTTTTCTGAGAATTATGAATAGCGAAATTGTTACTATAATTATTCCAACCCATGATTTAGTTGTTAAATTTTCATTAATAAAAAATTCTCCTGATAAAGCTGCCAATAACGGAGAAAGAGTTTCTATAGATAAAGTTTTTCTTGTGCCAATTGTTTGAAGTGACTTTAAATAGAAAGTATCACCTAAACCAATACCTATTATTCCACTAATGAGTAGGATAAATATGTTTTTTAATTCAGTTGTAGAACTTAGATTGATAAAAGCAGGTATAAAAATTAAAAAAGCTATTATATTTTTTATTAAATTAATATCTATTGATTTATATTTTTGAGTTTGCGAGCGCCAAATAAAGCACGCATATGTCCAAGATGTAGCAGCTCCAAAAGCAGAAAGGATTCCAATCAAAACGAATAATTTTTAAAAATTTTATTTTATAAATTGAGTAAATGCTAAAAAGAATACATAAATAAGAATCAAAATTCCCGGTAAGTACTGAATTAGTGATTTGAAATTATTTTTTTTCATGTTTCTAAAATAGTTTATTTTAAACAGTTTTTTTATTAGTAGGGTACAAACTCTCTAACTTCTTTCTTCTTTGAACTTTCGCATCAATTCTTTCTTCTTTTTCTTTTTTCTTGATCTCATCATTTATCTTATTTTGTCTATATCCAAACCAAAGTAGAACCCAAATAACAGAAGTTATTAAAAGAAGAGCAGTATATTGACCAGTCATAGGAAAACTGGCCTCAGAATATTTAACGTAAGAAAATAACAAACTCATTTAATTAACTTAAAGCATAAAAATAACGACTGTGTTGATTTTTCTAGAAATTTAAAAATTAGCAAATCGTAGCTATTTATTATGTAGTTTTAAAGTTTTATATTTATTTTTTTATGGTTTTTGGACTAATTTTTCTTTATAACTACTTGCTATTATCAGATTGAAGCATATTAAATAATAAGTTTTTGGAACCTTTTGATTTAGCAGTTGTTGGAGGCGGTGCAGCCGGTTTTATGACAGCAATAACTGCTGCTGAAAATGGAGTAAAAAGCATAATAATTCTTGAAGGCACTTCAAAACTTATGGAGAAAGTAAGGATTAGTGGAGGGGGAAGATGTAACGTCACGAATGCGACATGGATACCGAATGAACTAATTGAGAATTACCCCAGAGGTGGAATTCAGCTCTTGGAATCATTTAATCGTTTTGCTGCTGGAGATGTATACGATTGGTTTGAGAAAAAAGGTTTAAAATTAAAAATTGAGGAAGATCTAAGAGTATTCCCAGTGTCTAATTCTTCTTCAGATGTTATTGATTGTTTGAGAAAAAGTGCTTTATCAAAAAACGTAGAGATACTAACAAAATTTTTTGTAAAAGAAATTGTAAAAACTCCAGATAATATATTCAATATTTTTAGTCTTAAAAAAGCAAAGGTAACTGCAAAAAATATTATTCTTTCAACTGGAGGTAATCCAAGCGGATATAAATTAGCTCAAAATCTTGGACACACCATTGTTAAACCTGTACCATCGCTTTTTACTTTTTCCACAAAAGAACCAAATTTGGATGAATGTAGTGGGGTATCGATAAGGGGCATAGATATAGAAATTAATTTAAACAATAAGAATTTTCAAAATAGAGGCGATTTACTAATAACGCATTGGGGGTTTAGTGGGCCAGCAGTATTAAAACTTTCATCAATTGCAGCAAGGGAACTTTATAGCCAAAAATATAAATTTAATTTAATCATTAAATGGTCTTCTTTAAGTTATGTGGAGTTAAAAGAAAAAATTAATTATTTAAGATTAAATAAAGGCAATGTGAATCTTATTAATAGTAGACCTGTTCCACTATTAACAAAAAGATTATGGATTTTTTTATTAAAGAAAATAGGTATTGATAAAGAGAAAAAGTGGGCTGATTTACTGGCGGATGAAAGAAAGAAAATGATAAATACTCTAATGAGGGATAAATATATAATTTCGGGCAAAGGTCCATTTGGAGAAGAATTTGTTACTTCCGGAGGCGTAAAAATTAATGAGGTTAATTTTAAAAGTATGGAGAGCTTAATTTGTCCAGGGTTATTTTTTTCTGGAGAAGTTTTGGATGTTGATGGGATCACCGGTGGATTTAATTTTCAACATTGTTGGACAAGTGGATGGATCGCTGGGATGGCAGTCTCAAAGTTAAATCAATCAATAATAAATTAATAAGTAATAAATCAGTAAGTAACAATTCAATAAGTTTATCTTTTTTTTATTAAGTATTAGACGGAAAAAGTTTTTTAGAGAAACTTTAATTTTAAAGTTTTAATTATTGGTGAAGATTAATGCAGAATCTTGTATCAAAAAAAGAAGAAGAGGAAAGAAGATTAAAAGCTTTAGCAGAATATAGGATTTTGGGAACCAAGCCAGAATCATGTTATGACGATATTACAAAAATTGCTGCTACAACCTGTAATGTGCCTATTTCTTTAATGACATTGGTAGACAAAGATAAACAATGGTTTAAATCCAAAATAGGTCTTCAAATATCAGAAACTAGAAGAGATTGGTCTTTTTGTACCCATGCAATAAAAGAAAATAGTCCATTAATTATTCATGATGCTTTACAAGATGAAAGGTTTATAAATAATCCATTGGTAACAGGAGACCCTAAGATTCGTTTTTATGCAGGTTTTCCCCTTAGAAATAGTGATGGTAATAAACTTGGAACTCTTTGTGTAATAGACAGAAAGCCAGGAAATCTAACTACACAACAATTCAATATTATGGAATTATTATCCAAGCAAATAGTTTCATTTTTAGAGCTTAGAAAAAAGTCATTGAACTTGCTAGATGCGTTGTCTAACTTGCATAAACAGGAAGGTATTTTATCTGTCTGTTCATATTGCAGAGAAGTGAAAAATAAGGAGGGCGATTGGATGCATTTAGAAAAATATCTTTCGAAAATTAGTGATATTAGATTCAGTCATGGGGTTTGTGATAATTGTATGGAAAAATATTTCCCAGATGTAATCGAAGTATGGAATAAAAAGGATTTCTTTGAAGATGGTCAAAAAAGGTTTTTAGAGTCCTAGATTCAATACCTGACTTTTTATTGTTTAATTTATTTTCTAAACAAATTCTTTATTTGGTGGTTAGTATTGTATAAATTTTGACTAGAAAATGTTATTAGGAACTTTATTGACAGGTGAAATTGCTAAAAGTGCATTAGTAGCATATGTTCATTATTTAGGAATAATATTGTGTTTCGGTTCTCTTTTGTTTGAAAGATTGACTCTCAAAGTAGGTCTTAATAGAAATGAGACGATCTCAATGATAATTGCAGATGTGGTTTATGGTTTAGCAGGAGTTGCGATATTAGTTACTGGTATTTTGCGTGTTAAGTATTTTGGTCAAGGAGGTGATTTCTATACAGGAAATCCAGTGTTTTGGATAAAGGTTTCTCTTTATATTATTGTGGGATTACTTTCTTTATACCCAACAACAACCTATATCTTATGGGCCATTCCATTAAGTAAGAATAAATTACCTGAAATATCTGAAAATCTAGTCAAGAGGTTCAGACTAATCATTACTACTGAATTAGTGGGCTTTGCAACAATACCTTTGTTTGCCACTCTCATGGCTAGAGGTGTAGGTTTAGGTTGAATAATTTATTTCTAGAAAGAAATTGTTTAATAAGTGCAAACAAACTATATAGATGGAGTTTAAGTTATAAGATTTCTAAATCTAAAAAAGAGATTATCTTTATTGGTTTAAATCCCTCATTATCGGATGAAGTTTTCTTGGACAACACAACAAAAAAGATAATCAAAATTTCGAAAAACAATAATTACGGCAAAGTAAAATTAATAAATCTATTTGCTCTTATTTCAAGCAAACCAGAAAAACTTTTTAAACATAAAAACCCTGTGGGCTATCTAAACAATAATCATATTTATAAAAACTTAAAACACTGGTCTGAAAGTAAAAATTGTGATTTATGGTTAGGTTGGGGTAACAAAGGTAAATTTCTAAATAGAAATAAAAGAATATCAAAAAAAATAATGCAATATAACTCAATTAGGAAAAATAATTTTGATAATACTCTTGGACCGCTTTTAATTAAGAAAACAATCAAAGATAATCCAATACACCCTCTATATTGTTCTGATTATTCCATCCTGCAATCTTATTTTTAGGTAGTAAGGCTCAAATGCAAACCAGTATTTTTAGCTAATCCATTAAATATGTGTTAATTTCTATTTGTTAAGTTAACCTAATATGAAAATTTCAAAGCAATTAAATAAACTAAAAAACTTGAATGTTGAGGCAGAAAAATGTTCTACAAGAGAAGAAGCAAAAAAAATAATTAATAAAGCAAATAAAGCACAAAGTAAAATCAACAAATAAATAAAAAGTAATTTCACTTATTCATAAATTATAATTTTCAAAAATATTTAATTTACACAAATACACCATATTTATTTCTTAGTATTTATGTCTTTGAAAATAATTAAAATAAGGAAATCGCACGAAAGATTTAGATCGACTAGAGAATGGCTAAATTCGATGCATTCATTTTCTTTCGCAGAGCATAGAGATCCAAAATGGGATAATTTTGGGAAAATTAGAGTTATAAACGAAGATATTATTTCTCCTAATGCAGGATTTAATACCCATTCTCATGCAAATATGGAAATAATTACTGTCGTAACAAAAGGAGCAATAACTCATAGAGACTCTTTAAACAATCTTGGAAAAATTCACAAAGATGAAGTACAAGTTATGTCTGCAGGTACTGGAATCTCTCATAGCGAGAAGAATGAAGAAAATGAGAACTGTAAGTTGTTCCAGATTTGGATATACCCTCAAAAAGAAAATATCAAACCTCGATATGATCAAATTTCTTTAAATGAAAAGTTTTGGGACAATCTTATTTTTAATTACAAAGACGGTAAAAATAATAAGCTTTTTCTAAATCAAAGTATCTCTTTATGGCGTTGTAAATATAAGCCAATTAAAGAAAAAAAATTGCCATTAAAAATCGATAAATATAATTGGATACAAATAATAGAAGGTAATCTTTTATTAAAAAGTAACGACTCTAATTCAAATATATTTCTCGAATCTGGAGATGGTTTGGGTTTTGAAGTTAATTATTATGATGATGTTTCTATAGATACTGAAAAAGATTTAGATTTTCTCTTATTTTCGATGCCTTCCTTATAGTTGATCTGTTATTACCCATCAACTCCTTTATTAAATGCATTTAAGGCTTGCAAAGCCATGTTAAGATGAACTTCCATAGCACCAAGAGCAATTAAAGAATTTGGTGATTTATCTTTTAGTAAATTCTCTTTTCTTTTTGATAACTTATTAACTAGCTTCTTAGTTGAAGCTTCCCAATTGTTTATTAATTCTTCAAATTCTCTTTTTTCGGGGCTTTCAATTTCTGCTAATTCATCAGAAAAATGAGAATCTTTTTGTGCCTTAAGCATCAAGTAACTTAATTTTTTATGACTTATTGCTTGAGGTAAATTGTTAGATTCACTCATTACTAGTGGTTAATTTATAGTTAAAATCTAACTAATTAAGTGAATATTTGCTAGGGGGAGACGGTTGTGATGACCGACCTGAAAATTACGAAATGATACTTGAACAAAAAATGGATTTATTAACCTTTAATTTTTCACTTATTAGTTTCTTGAAATAATCTCCACGCTCTTCATAATTTTTAAATTGATCAAAACTAGAGCATGAAGGTGAGAATAATAATGTTTCAACCCTATTATTCTGTAAATAATGAAAAACAAAATTTAAAAGCTCTTTTAGTTCTGAAAATTCAAAAATATTTTTTTTAAATCCTTCATTAATAAGTGCCATTTTTAGAACTTTTGAGCTTTCTCCAAAAAGGAAAACACATTTAACTTTTTTCTTTAAAACTTTTATCCACTCACTATATTCATTGCCTTTTAATCTACCCCCAGCAATAATTATTATTTGACCTTCAATTGAACTTATTCCCGCAATAGATGAATCAAAATTTGTAGCTTTACTATCATTAATTATTTCCAGATCATTATTTTTATAAATTGTTTCCATCCTATGGGGTAATTGTTTGTAATTAGATAAAGAATCTTTAATCTTCTTTTCAGATAATCCAACTTTTCTTGCTGCTGCAATTACTAGTAAAAGATTTTGAAGATTATGCTTTCCTTTTAAAGAAAAATGTTCAAGTTTGAATAGTCTCTTTCCTCTCTCAACAATGAATGCTTGATCATCTATCCAATAATCGCATTGAATAAAATTTGATTTATCGAAACTAGTTGTTATCCAAACACCTTTTGATAGCGCACTGTAGTGATTTCTTAGGTTTTTATCGTCATAATTATAAATTCTAAAATCAGATTTTTCTAGCAAGCTTTTTTTTATGTTGAAATAGTTTTCAAGTGTTTTATGCCTTTCAAGATGATCTTCTGTGAAGGTTGTCCAGATTCCAATATTAGGTTTTACTTCTGGAGATATTTCTATTTGATAACTGCTTAATTCAGCCACAACCCAATCAATTTTTTTGTATTTTTTGGAGTAAGCATATTTACATAAAGGTGTACCAATATTTCCAGCAAAAGGAGCATATAATCCAGTATCGCAGAGTATATGGCTTAGTAAATGAGTAACCGTAGTCTTGCCATTAGTTCCAGTAATACCTATCCAATTTGTGTCTTTTAAAATTTCCCATGCAACATTAATTTCTCCAATTATTTTAATTCCCCTTTTTTTTAATTCAATAATAGTTATGTGGTCATAAGGTATTGATGGACTTACAACAACAGATTCAATCTCTTTCACAAAAGGTTGAATTTCTTCAAATACAAATTCTTTATTCAGAGAAACTAGTGTATTAAGCTCTTCTAATTCTGCTTTTCTTTCTAAGAATTCTATCCCATCTTTACTTTCCCAAACAATTACTCTCTTATTGATGCTTCTCAAATACTTGGCAGCCCAAAATCCAGATTTACCTAATCCAATTACAAGATTAATATTTTTTCTTTTACTTGAATGATTATTATCTATCATTAAATTTATAATTGCATTTATATTAATTGTGTTTAAGGGTTAATTCAATCATGAGATCTTTCTTCAGTATTTATAGTATTCGCCAAAGAAAAGTTAATTAATGGAAGATAATACTGCAAAATATTGGTTCTCTTGGTTTTATGAAAAGTGGGAGAAAAATGCTCCAGGTGAATTAATTGAACAGGGTTTAACTCCGTCTCAGATCGCTGAGCGCTTTGTAAATGAAAACCATGATAGTTTTATTCAATTGTCAAAAAAAATTGATGAAAAAAATTATGATGCCTTAACAGAATTTATGAAACTCTCAGAGAGTGAATTACATATCTTGAAGTATTTTCTAAAGTTAGTAAAAATGAAAAATTTATAAGAAGTTATTAAGTATTTCAAGGCTTTTTTCCCATAAATTTTTTCTATCTTTTTTATTCATGGCGAAAGGAGAAGTAGGGGATAGTTTTGGATGACCTCTGAAATTAAATTTAGGACCATAATGATCACCGCCTCTTGCGTCTGGTGAAGTAGCTGCAAATAGTTGAGGTAAAGCACCCATCTCAGCAGTTTGAAAAATAGGGCTAAATAATTCCAAAGTGAATGTTTCTAATGGACTAGGGTTAGGTTTTTGAGCAGAAAAGAGATTTGTTTTTGCAATTCCTGGGTGAGCAGCTAAAGAAAGTATATTTTTGTGCTTTAAGTTTTCATTTAGTTCCAAAGCAAACATTACATTTGCCAATTTGCTATTGGAGTAAGATTCCCATTTGTTGTAGTAGTTCTCGGCTTTCAGATTTTTCCAACCAACTTTGCCAAAAAATTGTGCTCCGGAGGTAACCGTCACTATTCTAGATTCTTCTTTTTTTTCAATAATTGGAAGTAGCTTTAGGGTCAAAAGCATGTGAGCTAGATGATTAACTGCAAATTGTATTTCATATCCCTGAGCACTAAGAGTTTTAGGCGGATGCATAATGCCTGCATTATTGATGAGTAAATCCAAATTTTCAAAATTATTAAAAATTTTGGACTCGACTTCAACAATATTTTTTAAATCTGACAAATCTAATTCTAAAGGTGTAAATATTCCTTCAGGATTAAGACCTTTAAGTTTTTTGATAGTTTGATTAGCTTTATCAAGCGATCTACAAGCTATAACAACATGAGCATTTTTTTCGGCTAAGGCCTTTGCAGTGTAGTATCCAAGACCACTATTAGCACCAGTAATTAGAGCTGTTTTGCCTGTAAGGTTTGGAATATTAGATGTTTCCCAGTTAGAGATTTTAGGTCTTGAAATAGTGGCAGTCATTTAATAATCCTGCAAATTGCTTTGGAATTTAACCAAAATTTAATTACTTTTCTACTGTAAATACTGGAAGTCAGTATCGTGAGCTCTTTTTGAAGGTACTATTTAATATTATTTTTCAATTGCATATTGCCATTCGTTATTTTGAGATAAACTTTTCTCTCTAAGTAACTGTAATTTCCTACTATTTATTTTTATAACTATTCCATTAGTTGGATATTTCGCAAATATTTTTCTCTCTAACCAATTTTTTTTATATATTTGGATTTCGCTTGTATGATTTGTGAAGTAACTTTCAGGGGTGCTGAAGCCACATTTTTTAAGATAGTTAAGTGTTTCGTATTGATTAAGTCTTCCATTAAGTATTTGGAAACAGCAAAAGCGGAGACTTTCTCCAATCCCTTTCTTATCATTGAGGTATTTTCTTGTAATTCTTTGGGAAATGCCGGCAACCTGGTTTGTAGCGTATAATTCACCTCTAATTTGAAAATCTCGTTTGATAGGAATACAATCGGGGACATTTTTAATTTGTTTAATTTTGCTTGAGACATCAAATCCTTTTTTTGTAATAGCTTTATTAAAATTGCCATCTATATATCTAATTGCAATAGCACAGCCATCAATTTTTGGTTGAATGCTTAGTCTTGTTTTTGTTAGTAAACTTTCCAAAAATACTTTATAGTTTTCTTTAGCTAATTTTGGCAAAAGTTTATTATTTTTTTGATTAAAGTAATCAGGCTCTGGATCAACATGAATAAAGAGCTTTTCAAGTTGCTTAAATGCATCATCCGAAATTATGCCTTCACCTATTCTGTATTGTTCATCTAGATACTTAACATCTCTCACTAATAAATTATTCATAATAATTTTGATAAATATTTAAAAACCTTTTAGAGAAAATCATTTAAATAAAGATTTGAAAATTAAAATTAGATTTAAAAAGTAATTGACCACTAAATATCCTCCTACGCAGAGAGCGATTTAAGAGTATAAAATGTACTCATCAGGCGTTTAAATTAAATACTTCAATCAAACATATTTACTTAAAAGTGAAATAGAAAATTTTAAGGAATAATTTGGAGATTAATTTTTGAAATTTCTATCAATACAAAAAAAAATTTTTTAAAGTTATGAGAAAATGTCATTTTTATTAAAAGCCCAAAATACTTGGGCAAATTTTGCGAAATACAAAATTAATGATTATGCAAAATTAAGAAATTTTGATTTTGGGCCAAATAACGAAAATTCAGTTTCAAAATTATCGCCTTTCATTACTCATAGAATTTTATCGGAATATGATCTGATTCATGATATTAAAAGTAAGTACAAAATCAAAAATTCAACTAAATTTGTTGAAGAAATATTTTGGAGAGTTTACTGGAAAGGGTGGTTAGAAAATAGACCTAAAGTTTGGAGAAATTTTATTTCAGAAAACAATCTCGATTTTGAATATGAGCTATATGAAAGTGCAATTAATGGCAATACAGAATTAGATTTTTTTAATTCTTGGGTCCATGAACTAAAGCAGTACAACTATTTGCACAACCATACAAGAATGTGGTTTGCGAGTACTTGGATATTTAATTTAGGCCTTCCATGGCAATTGGGAGCAAAGTTTTTCTTTAAATATCTTTTTGATGGTGATGCTGCATCTAATCTCCTTAGCTGGAGATGGGTCGGAGGATTGCAAACGAAGGGAAAACAATATCTTTTTTCATCATCAAACCTCAGAAAATTTTCAAACAATAGATTTAATGCAGAAAAAATAATTAATCAAAAAATTTTTCTTGAAGAATCTAATCAAATACCATTAGAAGATGAGATTTATAAAAATGATATGGATCCTAAATCAGATAATCTGATTATGTTTGAAAATGATCTGCACCTTGCAACCCTTATAAATTTACTTACAAGCTATAAAAAAGTATTTATTATCCTTTTAAAAAATGAACAAAGACAAATTAAATTGTCTGAATCTGTTTTGAAATTTAAACAAGATTTGGTCTCTGAATTTGTAGAGCATTTTGATAATGTTGAACAGATTGATCCTTATTCACTGGAAAATACTCTTAAAAATACCAACGAGATAGACATTATTTATCCTGGAGTGGGAGAAAATTATGATTTCATAACTGAGTTTAAAAATTTACACCATAAAAAAATTTTTAATCTTGTGAGGGATGAAGATTTATTTGCTTGGAAATTTGCTAAAAAAGGGTTTTTCAAATTTAAAGAAAATATTCCAAAAATAAATCAGAGAATATTAGAAAATTATTCAAAAAATAATTTTTAACTGAGTTAAATTCCTAATCAGAAAATAACCCTTTTGGTAAGTAAGTATAAATACTTATTTAGGTGCGACTTTTGCTCTTTAATCCACGATGGATACTGTAACTAGTTATTTTTACTTAAGGATAAATTTTTTATAGTGCTTTCAACAATTCTTACCAAGTCGTTTAGCAAAGATACTGCTTTATTAATTCTTAGAGTTATAACTGGAACTGTTCTTATTCATCACGGTTATGAGAAATTAGCTAATATAGAAAATTTCGCTGATGCTTTTGTAAGACCACTACATCTCCCATTCCCAATATTTTTATCATACATAGCGGCATTCTCAGAAATAGGTGGTAGTTGGTTGCTAATTATCGGCTTAGCTACAAGATTCGGAGCTTTGGCAATCGTTGGAACAATTTCTGTGGCTATATATCATGCACTTGTTACTTCAGGTTTTAATATTTTCTTACTAGAGCTTTTACTTTTGTATTTCGCTTCAGCAACTTCAATTGCATTAACAGGGCCTGGTAATTTCTCCTTAGATGAAGTAATTATCAGAATTTTGAAATCAGAAGATGAAGAGGAAATCATACCTTCAACAAAAGTAAAACCTTCCAAGCAAGTTGAAGTTAAAGAAGAAACAAGCAAAGGTGGTTTATTTCAATTTCTGCAAGCGAACATACTCTCAGATACTTCAAGCTAACTTTTTAGGATAGAGACTATTTATTAGTTCTAACCTTTTTCGATAACTGTTTCTCTTCTCATTTTTTATCTTAATAGTTGCTTCAGAAAGACTTATAAACAGCCCTATAGCAGTCACCCAAGATAAAAAAATAAAAGGGTTTTCAGGAATTTCTGAGAAATTCATATAAATAATACTTCTTTTTTAAAACTTACTTATCACTATATGTTTTTCAACCTAAATATACAATTTAGAAATATTTAAGGATTAATTTCAACTTTTTCCCATTTTTTAACCTTTTCCCAAAGATATCGTTTATGAACAGGCTTTTCTAATTTAAGAAGATCTACTGAATCGATTTCAAAATTTAGAACCACAAAATTTTCTGACTTGGGTAGATTGGATAATATTTCATGAGTAGATTGGAGTTTTGGGTTTATTTTCTCTCCAGGAGATCCCCAAAACCAAGAAGTTTTTGATTTTTCTGATAATAAATCCCAATAATTTTTGTTATCACTTAATTCACTTATTTTCCCTTTGAATCTATATTGTGATTTGGTTTTCAAAAAGAACCATAATATTTCTGCATTAGGGTTAGATTTTAAATGCCCAATTTTTTCACTTCTTCTATCTGTAAAAATAATCATTGAACTATCTTTATTCCACCCTCTGAAAACAACTGTTCTTAATCTTGGCTCATTTTCTTCGCTGACTGTTGCAAGCTGTATCCATCTATTAGAGGGTGATTTGCCCTCTTTTTTTCTAGAAGATTTTAAATCTTGCCTCCAACTGGGTAAGTTGTTATCAGGCATTTAATTTAGGAAAGATAAAACCACTTTTCTTTTTATATTCTTCGAATGAATCATATTTTGAGAGCGATTTATCTTTTTTTATCATTCTTGGCAGAAAAACTATAGAGAAAAATATTGCAAGAATTACTAATGGAATGAAACTCATTGAAAGTATGGCGAATGATAGATAAATTAGTATTTCCCCTAGATAATTTGTATTCCTTATATTTTTGAAAAATCCTTCTTTAATTAGATCTTTTTTTAATTTAAGAGAAAAATATTTTTGGGCATCACTAGCAAAGTGTAGAAACACACCAATTATGTTTATAGATACAGATGCAGCTATTACGATATTTGGAACAGATTTCTGAGATGAGATAAGAATGTATGGAGCCACCCAGTAACTTCCAAGGAAAATAAAACCAGTAACTGAAGTTAAAAAATTGATTTTTTCTTTAAAATAAGGATCTGGGAATATCTTTTCTTTAAGAAGCCAAAGTAATCCATAAGTACCATGCAGAGCTAAATAAACGTAGGGAGCGATCGTAAAATTATCAAAAAAAATCATAAGACCTATCACTACAAATGCAGTGAGGCCCTTATGTAGATTAATTATTTGATTAAGTTTCATTTTTTTTTTAATAATCTAAAAAATGAAATTATTTTCTGTGGATATAACCTAGATAGTCAAAAGTTTTAATGGGCGATACTGGATTCGAACCAGTGGCCACTACCGTGTCGAGGTAGTGCTCTACCACTGAGCTAATCGCCCAAATTGAAGAATTTTTAATCCCCCTTATAAGAAAATAGCAGGTTGCGTTTCATTTTCTAAGTAATTTAACTTTCCATCGTTCTCTTTTGGTCATTTCTAAATTGAGAATTTCAATAAATCCTTTATTTTCAAGTTCTAGTTTGTCGCCAATTTTTAGATTAATAGTTGGCTTATTAATTTTGCTTCCATTTAGTCTGAGCATTCCATTTCCTATCCTTTCAATGATTTTGGTTCGTGATACCCTAAAGCCCGCTGAAGCTATAGCATCTAATCTTTTTGAAGCTTCTACTGTATTGACAAGTTTTTTTGATCTTCCAGAAGGTATTTGTAATTCATCTATATCTACTACATTAACTTTTACTTTTACGTCTCTCAAATAAAAAATCTTTTCATCTAGATGCTTAATATCTGAATTATCAATTATCCCTTGTGCTCCCCTATCGCCAATAGTCCATATATCTCCAATTTTTATTTGATTAACCCCATTTTCAATTAAGAGGGTTCTAAAGTCGTCTTGTGTAGCATTATCAAATAAAAAATTTCCATTAATTTTTATTCCTTGAGCTGGAAAATTACTTTTTAGCGCATCCTCTTCGGGAATATTATCTCCTCTAAAGCAAGCTATCATTGATCTTTGAGAAGAGGAGAATCCTCCATAAATAAAAAATTTGAAATCATTTAAATTTTCAAAATCTTTTAAAATCTCTTCGCAAACATAAGTTGAATTAAACCCAGTCCAATAAGTTTCCCAGTGTTTATAAGCTAAGTTAGCAATATTTATTAATTCCTCAGTTTCTTTTTTGTAGTTTGAATTTATTAAGATTTCTTTTAAGTCAATCATTTAGCTTTCTAAAAAAATTATATCTTTTGCTTCTGATTGTTTTATCAAAGCCCATGGTAATTCAGTTCCAATTTGATTTTCAAGTAGAACAAGCCATTTACCCTCTTTATTAAAATTAATGATTGTTCTTAACTCTTTATTTCTATTAATGTTGATACTTGCAGAAGAAACAATGCTCCCTAAATATCCTGAACCCATTCCTAAAAGACCCCCAATTAATGATTCCCCGATGTTATTTAAACCAAGAAAGCTGAAGGTAGATAAATTTGTCATATTAGAAAAAGCTATTCCAGCTATAAAACCAAATGGCATTAGCCATCTACTCATATCTTTTTGTCTGATCTTTCTATCAAGTTTAGGATTTAAGATTCTTATATCTTCAAAATTTTGAGATTTGAATAATATATTTGCTTTCGCATCTAGCAATTCTGTTTCATCTGATGATATTTTCTCACTTATTGGCGGGATCAAAATAGCTTCAGAGAGCATTACTGATTTTTCTTTGAAAACATCAAATAGCTGGATACATTTATCGATGTCTTCAAATATCACAATACTTTTAGTCAAATTTCAACCCTCAAATGTTTGTGTGTTATTCAAATTAATAAAATAAGATACATACACTATAGATTAAGTTAAAGTAAAAGATTAAAGAACCAATCTTAAATGACAAAAGTTCTCATTACAGATCCAATTGATCAAACAGGAATCGATATTCTTTCACAAGTTGCTCAGGTTGATCAGAAGATAGGAATCTCAGACTCTGAGTTAGCTTCCATTATTAAAGATTATGATGCTTTAATGATTCGTTCTGGTACTCAAGTGACTGAAGAGATTATTAACTCTTCAAGTAAACTGAGAATTATTGGAAGAGCTGGAGTGGGAGTCGATAATGTAGATGTTAAGGCTGCTACACAAAAAGGAGTTCTTGTTGTTAATTCTCCAGGAGGTAATACAATAGCTGCTGCTGAACATACTATAGCTATGATGTTGGCTTTATCTAGACATATTCCAATTGCTAATAGGAGTACTTTGTCAGGTAAATGGGAAAGAAAGAAATTTGTTGGTAATGAGCTTTATAAGAAAAAATTAGGTGTAGTAGGTTTAGGGAAAATTGGTGCTCATGTAGCGAAAGTTGCTAATGCATTAGGAATGGAAGTTTACGGATATGATCCCTTTGTTTCAACTGAAAGAGCTCAACAAATACAAGTTAAACTATCTGAACTAGAGGATTTATTCAAACAATCCGATTATGTAACTTTGCATTTGCCTCGCACACCAGAGACAGAGAATTTAGTCAATATAGATGTCCTTAAAAGTATGAAAAGTAGCGCAAAATTAATTAATTGTGCTCGAGGAGGCTTAATTGACGAAGATGCATTAGCAGAAGCTTTAAATAAATCATTGATTGCAGGTGCTGCAATAGATGTCTTTTCAAAAGAACCTTTGGAATCTAATTCACCACTTTTGAAGGTTGAAAAGAATCTTATACTTACCCCACATTTAGGAGCATCTACTCGGGAAGCACAAGAAAATGTAGCTGTTGATGTTGCAGAGCAAATAAGAGATGTCTTGCTTGGTTTATCTGCTAGAACTGCAGTAAATATTCCAGGTTTGAGCCCTGATATTATGGATAGTCTAAAACCTCATCTGCAGTTGGCTGAAACAATGGGTTTGCTTATAAGCCAGCTTTCAGGTGGACAGATACAGAAACTAGAAGTAAAGCTTCAAGGTGAATTTGTTCAACATCCTTCTCAGCCATTAATAATAGCTAGTCTAAAAGGCCTTCTAAGTAAAGCTTTGGGAGATAGGATTAATTATGTGAATGCTTCGCTAGAAGCAGATTCAAGAGGTATTTCAGTAGTCGAGAATAAAGATGAGGCGAGACCTGAATTTGCTAGTGGTTCGCTTCAGTTAACCACTCATGGAGATAATGGCGACCATAGCGTAGCAGGAAGCATTTTTGCTGATGGGGAATTAAGAATTATTAGTATTGATCAATACCCAGTTAATGTATCGCCAAGCAGATATATGTTGGTTACTAGGCATAGAGATATGCCAGGCATTATTGGCAAGCTGGGGTCTTTATTAGGTAGCAACAATGTAAATATTGCCTCAATGCAAGTTGGGCGCAAAATTGTTAGAGGAGAAGCTGTTATGGTTCTAAGTATTGATGATCCAATACCTAATAAGTTGCTTGACACCATTATTGAAGTAGATGGGATTACCAACGCTAATCCAGTTACTTTATGAAGAGGCTTGTCCTAATTAATGAAAACTAAAGATTGGTATAAACTAACTTTTCTAATAGAAAGTGATTCTGAAGAAATTATTATTTGGAAATTAAATGATCTGGGAATATTAAGTTTTTCATTTGAATATTTAATTAAAAATGAAAATAAAAAAGAAGTGAATATATGGCTTCCAATTGATGATTGGGGCGAGAGTTCTAGAAGTGGTTTTGAAAAAATAATTAGCAAACTTCTAAACATTAATCCCACTAAGAATCAATTTTTTGATTGGAGTATTATTAAAGAGGAGGATTGGTTAACAAGCTGGAAGAAATATTGGGCTCCTGAATTAGTAGGGAATCATTTTTTAATATTGCCTTGTTGGATAAATCTAAATGAAAAATTTAAAGATAAACAAATTATAAAAATTGATCCTGGAGCAGCCTTTGGTACAGGAAGTCATCCTTCGACTTATCTTTGCTTGGAAAAAATGGAGAATATTTTATTTTCTGATAAAAAGGTATTAGATATTGGGAGTGGTAGCGGGATTTTGAGTGTCGCCGCAAAATTACTTGGCGCTAAGGAGGTTTGTGCAGTGGATAATGATTATTTAGCTATAAATTCAACTAACTCTAATTTTCAACTAAATTTCGGTAATTTAAAAAACTTAAATACATATTTGGGACCTTTTAATGAAGTATTTTTAAAAAATCAACTTAAACAATTTGATTTTGTTTTATGCAATATTCTTGCTGAAGTAATAAAAAAAATGATTCCAAATATTTATAAGTGTTTGAAAAACAATGGAGAAGTAATTTTCAGTGGAATTTTGAATTCACAAAAGGATGAAATTATAAAAATATTAATTCAGAATGACTTGAAATTATTGGATGTATCAACTAGAAAAGATTGGGCATGCATTTCTGCGCAAAAGACCAGCGATCCAGCCTAAGTATAAGTTTTTCTTATAGATACTCTTTCATACATTTTATTGTGTCATTTTTTACTTCAAAATCTCACATATCGACCCAATCGATGTTAAAAATGTAGTTGATAGGTATTAACTACCAACAATTTTTTTTTTAAATGGCTTCTTACAAAGTTACACTCATCAACGAAGGTGAAGGTCTTAATTCAACTATCGAAGTACCTGATGACCAGTACATCCTTGATGCTGCTGAAGAACAAGGTATAGACCTTCCTTATTCCTGCAGAGCTGGAGCATGTTCAACATGCGCTGGAAAAGTTACATCAGGTAGTGTTGATCAATCAGATCAAAGTTTCTTGGATGATGACCAACTTGAAGCTGGTTTTGTACTTACATGTGTTGCTTATCCAACATCTGACGTAACAATTACAACTCATGCTGAGGAAGAATTGTATTAATTATAAAAAATTAACTTTTCTAAGTTGATTATTCATTATTTCTCTGCCACCCTCTATAAAGGTGGCTTTTTTTATGGATGAATAAATTTGAATTTTTCAAGACTGGTAGTGTTCAATCAAGTTATGGAGGTCAGTACAGTTATAGGGTAATTGGACCATGTTGCAGACTATATGATAGGGAAGAGTTACCCTGGCCCTGTTCAAGACTTGCTTGGAGAAGTAAGGAGCCTAGTTGGAGAAGAATAGGCTCTAGGTTCGTTGCTGATATGGCTTCACGAAAATGCCCATCTTACTCAGTTCAGATTTTGGAGCCTGGATCAAAACCTGTTGAAACAGTTATAACTTTTTTTTCGAAGAAATTTTCTTCTGATATACAAGAATGGTGGTATAGCAAAAAACCAGACTCAAAAGAGCCTGGTAATATCTTCCCATCTGAAGTTAGTTAGCTTAAAATCTTATGCTTTTGGCTTTGGTGGCATGTAACCTTTTAAGCCAGTGCATTCAAGACTATCAATTGTATTAACTCCAGTTTGTGGGTTAGTTCCACTAGCTCTTTCACATAATGATTTTCTCTGAGAAAGATCAAGATTTGCATCTGTAAAGTCTGCACCATCTATAATTGCTCCATCAAAAACACTTTTCATTAGCTCACCATTTGTAAGATTCGCATCAGATAAATCAGCATTATCAAAACGTACAGCATATGCAATAAGATCTTTCATGTTGGCGCTTTTGAAACTAGAATTCTTTGCAGTTGTCACGCTCATATAGGCGCCTTGAAGATTAGCCTCTCCTAAATCTTGATAAGATAAATCATATTTTACAAATTCATTATTTTGAAGATCTGCTCCATGAAGATCTTCTTTCAATCCATCTACTGATGAAGGATCACTAGGATAAAGTGCATTAGCAGAAATTGGATTAATAAGTAAACCAACAATTAAAGGAAGAAAAATAAATAGTCTTTTGAAAGACTTATGTAGTGATGAAAAAATAGAGACCATTTCGATCGACGTCAAATAGAAAAACCTAAGACTATTATTTCATGGGTTGGTCATTTACAACGCTCCTGCTAACGAACTGTTGCAGTTTATTTAATTTCTGCAGTTAGAAAATCTTTGGCGAGGTGAGTATTTGGAAAAACTTTTTGCGCCTCTTTAAGTAAATCGCTTGGTGTGATTGAATTTTTATTAGTGTATCTTGGACTTAAATGAGTAATAATTAATTTTTTTGTATTAGATAATAATGCTGTTTTGGCAGCCATGATTGTTGTGGAATGTAATTTTTCGTAGGCCATGCTTTCATCCTCTTCTGAAAAAGTCGATTCATGTACTAGTAAATCAGCATTTTTTGATAGTGAAACAGCTGATTTGCTAAAGATTGTATCTGTGCAATAAACAAAACTTTCACCCTCTCTAGGAGGTCCACAGAATTCTTTCCCATCAAATGTCCTGCCATCCGCTAATACGACTTTTTTACCTTGTTGCAGTTCTGAATAAATTGGTCCAGGTGCTATGTTTAGAGACTCTGCTTTTTTGATATCAAATATACCTGGTCTATCTTTTTCACTAACTCGATATCCATAAGCAGGTATTTTATGTTTAAGGCAGGCGCAATTTACTTTTATTTTGTTATTTTCAAATAAAATTTTATTTTCTGATGCAAAATCTTCAACTTCCACAAAATGCAACGGGAAAGATAATTTGCAAAAACTACTTTTAAGTGCAGAATTTATAAAACTTCGCAACTCTGAAGGACCATAAATTTCAATACCCTTACTATTTCCTGATAAACCTAAGGTAGCCAGAAGTCCAGGTAAACCATAAATATGATCTCCATGCATATGTGTGATAAATATTTTCTTGATTTGTGAAGATTTAATATTGCTTTTCATTATTTGATGTTGCGTTCCTTCCCCACAATCAAAAAGCCAAACTTCTGATGACTGTGATAATTTAAGTGCTAGGGAAGAAACATTTCTTGTTAAGGATGGGACTCCTGAGCTTGTTCCTAAGAAGGTGATATTCACTTATTTATGATATTTTTATTTTTATATCTGGATTAAATCTAGACTTTTAGTCAAACTTAGGCAAATTGAGCATTTGTTTTTTAAACAAAGTGATACTTAAATTTAAAAATAATTATAGTAAATGTTGCCTGATTACCATTTTATTTATTTGTGTTTTTCAGAGTCAAAGTGTTTTTGCATCTAGAGAGCCAAGAATTAGAGTTTTGATATCAAAAAATAACAATTTAAGGATTAGATCAGATAGATCAATTCCTTTAATCATAGAGGGGGAATTTTTTTCAAGTAAAAAAATAAAAGGCTTAACTTTGAAAAATGAGAAAAATAGAAAAATTTTATACTTTGATAAAAATAAACAAAAAAAATATGACTTAAAAAATAATCAACAATTTCAAATTAGATCTTTTGATGGAAGAGGTATATGGGTAGGTCAGAAAAGATTTTCTGGTAAACTTAATCTCTTCGTACTTGATTCTGAAATATTGGTAGTGAATGTTTTAGGAATAGAAAAATACTTAAGTAGTGTAGTGGGCTCAGAGATGCCAACAAAATGGCCTATTGAAGCATTAAAAGCACAAGCAATTGCCTCAAGAACTTATGCTTTAAAGCAAAAGGGAAATAATTTATTTGATATAGATTCAACCCAGAAAAACCAAGTTTATAATGGGCTGGAGTCCAGAACTTATAAAACTATCAGAGCCGTTAAAAGTACTAGATCTTTAGTTTTGACGTATAAAAATAAATTAATTAATGCTTTGTTTCATAGTAGCTCAGGTGGAATGACAGAAAATAGTCAAGATGTATGGAAGAATAAATATCCATATTTATCAAGTGTGAAAGATTTTGATAAAAATAATCCAAAATTTAGATGGCAAAAAAAAATTTCGAGTAATGAATTAATAGATTTATTCCCCAAGATTGGAGGTTTAAAAAATATAGAGATTCTAGATATTACTAGTACCGGGAGGGTAAAAAATGTAAAACTTATTGGGGTTTATGGTTCTGATCAAATATCTGGGGTAGTTTTAAGAAAAAGATTAGGTCTCAAAAGTAATTTTGTGAGATTTAAATTTTTTGAGGAAGAATTAAACAATAAATTTCCTTCAAAAAAAGGTTTGATAGTTTTTGGTCAGGGATCAGGTCATGGAGTAGGAATGAGTCAATGGGGTGCTAAATATCTGGCGTCTAGGGGCCAAAAAGCTGAAAGAATATTAAAGCATTTTTACAGGGGTGTGCAGATTAAACCTTTTAGAAAAGATTACTTATAGAAGTTATTTAGCATTAAGGACTAATTTTGGATTTATATTAGATAGATCTTTATTTAAGAAGCCAATCCCGAGTAGTTTTTGTTTTTTATCTATCACTTTTATAGGTTTTTTACAATCAAAAGACTTGCTTTTCATTAAGTAATTAATATCAACTCTAATTGCTCTTCCTGTTTGCCAAAAGTTAATTTGTTTTTCATTACTTAAGGTAAATGTTGAAATGTGATTAAGAGCAGAAATTGTTGGAACAATAAAATTTTTCGATCTTTCCCCCCCTTTTTCTTTTTCGATATCAGATATTTTTATCGAGTTTTGTTCATCAAAGCCACAAGCTGAAATTCTTTTAAGTTGTAGAAGGCAACCTTCAGAATTAAGAATTTCTCCTAAATCTCTTGCAATTGCTCTTATATATGTGCCAGCTGAACATTTGATTTTTATTTCTACAATTCCGTTTATTTGGTCCCATTTCATTAAAGTAAGTTCGTCTATTTTTACTTTTCTTGCCGGTAATTCAAAATTTTCATTCCTTAAAAATTTTTTGTAAGCTCTCTCACCATCAACGTGCACACTAGATACTTTCGGCGGCATTTGTTTAATAATTCCTCTAAATCTATTTAAGTATTGATCTATTTTTTCTTCACTGATTTTAGGCCAACTTTTTTGATTAATTATTTCCCCGTGAATATCATCAGTATTAGTTCTTATCCCTAATTTAATTTGTCCTATGTAAGTTTTACCCTGAGGAAGATATTGAATAAATCTTGTTGCACTGCCTATCGCGATTGGTAATGTTCCTATAACTTCTGGGTCAAGAGTTCCTGTGTGACCGACCTTTTTTGTATTAAGTAACTTTCTTATTTGTTTAACACAATCATGGGAGGTACATCCTTTATCTTTATTAATTACTAAGAATCCATCTTTAGTTTCCATTTTTAATATTAAGAATACTTTGAGAAAGATTTATAACCATCCTATGATTTTGGTATCGGAAATTTAGAGAAAAAAATTGAAAAACAATATTTTTATTGTAAAAGAGTTTTTAGACAATGCTTTTAATTTGAAATCACATTTAATGGAATACTTATCTATTAAAGAATGTGATTTAGATGGATTCCTTGCAAATGCAAAGATGAATTTGGCAAATTCACATCCTGGAGATGCTTTGAATGATGTTTCAGATTTTTATACTGAGATTGTAGGAGATAGGCATGTAGCTGATTTAGCTGCTTGGCACATCACAAGTAGGGACTACATTGCTGATACTTTAAAACTTCAGCAGAGATTTTCTAGAGATTTAGTTTTGGATTTTGGAGGAGGTATTGGTACGCATGCCTTAGCTAACGCTATGTCTTCAAAAGTCGAACATGTTTTTTTTGTAGATATTAATCAAACAAATAGAAATTTTGTTGAATACAGGGCTAAGAAATTAGGAGTCGAAAAAAAACTTACTTTCTGTAAGACAATTGAAGAAACACAAATATTGAAATTTGATACGATAGTTTGTCTTGATGTTTTGGAACATCTTTCAGATCCAACTTCTCAAATTAATAATTTCTTTGAGATTATGGATAGTAATTCTATTGCTCTATTTAATTGGTATTTTTACAAAGGGGATAAGAATGAATATCCGTTTCATATCGATGATATTCAAATTGTTGAAAAGTTTTTTGAGACTCTTCAATCAAATTTTTTAGAAGTATTTCATCCAATTCTTATAACTACAAGAGCTTATAAGAAAATTAGATAACTATATTAACTTTTTTTCTATTTCTTAAATTTCTTTTAATGCTTTCGAAACTTACGGTCCCTTCTTTAAGTGCAAAAAGAGTGTCATCTTTACCTTTCCCGACGTTGATCCCCGGCAAAAAAGATGTACCTCTTTGGCGAATTATAATTGATCCAGCAGTTACTTTTTCTCCTCCATAAGCTTTCACACCCAATCTTTTGGAATTTGAATCTCTTCCGTTTCTAGTAGAACCTGTTCCTTTTTTATGTGCCATTAGAAGTGTTTAATTTGTAGATTTTTCGGATTTTGGTTTAGTTTCCTTTTTAACAGTTTCTTCCTTTTTAGAAGAAGACTTAGGAGCACTCTTACCTATTTTAATAGATTTTACCATAACTCTTGTAAGTTCTTGTCTGTGACCCATCTTTCTTCTTGTCTTTTTCTTTGGACGCATCTTGTATACAAGAATCTTCTTATCTCTTTTATGAGAGACTACTTCTAATTCAATTTTGGCGTCTTTAACGTAAGGTTTACCAATAGTTATAGACTCATTGTCCTTTAAAACTAAAACTTTTTCTAGTGTTATCTTGTCTTTCTCTTTTGCATTTAACCTGTCTATGTCATAGTATCTATTAACTTCGAACCAAAATTGTTGACCTGAAGTTTCTGCTATTGCATACAATTCATTACTTTCAGAAGAATTGTTTGAGGAGTTTTTAGAATTTGTCATATCTTTAAAGACGCTACTAGGCTCAAATTAATAATTTGATTAAGCCCAATAAGCAATCATAATAGTTTGTTTATTTTCTTATTTTGTAGTGTAATAAGTCAAGGGTTGTTTTAAATCTTTTATATCATTTATATCAATTGAGGAACTATAATCATGACAGCAAGGAAAACATATATTTTAAAACTCTATGTTGCTGGAAATACTCCTAATTCGATGAGAGCTTTAAATACCTTAAGAGAAATTTTAGATAATGAATTCAAAGGAGTTTATGCTCTGAAGGTTATAGATGTACTTAAGCAACCACAACTTGCAGAAGAAGATAAAATTTTAGCCACTCCAACGTTAGCTAAAATTTTACCGCCACCAGTTAGAAAAATAATAGGTGATCTTTCAGATAGAGAGAAAGTTTTAATTGGTTTAGATCTACTTTTTGATGAATTAACTGAAACTGAATATAGTGGAGATAAATAATATAAATAAAACTTTTAAAAATAAAAATAAATTCAAAATTTATTTTTATTTTTGTTTTTGTTTTATTAGCACAAAACTATGAATTATAAGAAATTTGGCAAATCAAATAAAATGCAAGTACAAAAAATACCAACTGGAATAGAAGGTTTTGATGATGTTTGTAGGGGTGGGTTGCCTGTATCTCGAAGTACACTCATTAGTGGTACCTCAGGAACTGGTAAAACTGTTTTTTCTCTGCAATATTTACATCATGGAATTTGTAATTTTGATGAGCCTGGAATCTTTGTGACATTTGAGGAATCACCTTTAGATATTATTAGAAATGCCGCAAGTTTTGGTTGGGATTTACAAGAATTAATTGATCAAAATAAACTTTTTATTTTGGACGCATCTCCTGATCCTGATGGTCAGGATGTGGCGGGTAACTTTGACTTGTCTGGTCTTATTGAGAGAATTAGTTATGCAATTAGAAAATATAAAGCTAAAAGAGTTGCAATAGATTCAATAACTGCTGTCTTTCAACAGTATGATGCTATTTACGTTGTTAGAAGGGAAATATTTAGATTGATAGCAAGATTAAAAGAAATAGGTGTGACAACAGTTATGACTACAGAAAGAGTGGATGATTACGGACCAATTGCTAGATATGGTGTAGAAGAATTTGTATCAGATAATGTTGTCTTATTAAGAAATGTTCTTGAGTCAGAAAAGAGAAGAAGAACTCTAGAAGTTCTGAAGTTGAGAGGTACTGTACATATGAAAGGTGAATATCCATTTACTATGGGAATGGATGGGATAAGTGTGTTTGCCTTAGGAGCAATGAGATTAACGCAGAGATCCTCAAATATTAGGATTAGCTCTGGAGTTAAAGATCTTGATGATATGTGTGGGGGAGGATATTTTCAAGATTCCATTATTCTCGCAACTGGAGCAACTGGTACGGGCAAAACAATGCTGGTATCTAAATTTGTTGAGGATGCCTATAACAATAATGAAAGAGCAATACTTTTTGCATATGAAGAATCTAGGGCTCAATTGCTTAGGAATGCTACTAGCTGGGGTATAGATTTTGAAAAAATGGAAAGTGATGGATTATTAAAAATTATTTGTGCATATCCTGAATCAACTGGTTTAGAGGATCACTTACAAATTATAAAAACGCAAATTAATCAATTTAAACCAAAAAGAATGGCAATTGATTCTCTCTCTGCATTAGCAAGAGGTGTAAGTTTGAATGCATTTAGACAGTTTGTAATTGCTGTTACCGGTTATACAAAACAAGAGGAAATAGCAGGCTTTTTTACTAATACTGCTGAAGAATTTATGGGAAGTCATTCTATAACTGATTCTCATATCTCAACAATTACAGACACCATATTGTTACTTCAATATGTAGAAATAAAAGGTGAGATGGCACGAGCTTTAAATGTTTTTAAAATGCGGGGATCATGGCATGATAAACGAATAAGAGAATTTATCATTACAAATAGTGGTCCAGAAATAAGGGATTCTTTTTCTAATTTTGAACAAATATTTAGTGGTGCCCCTCACAGAGTTGTGCCTGATCAAAATGTTCAAAATGTTTTTAGGGGAATAGATAATAATTAGATATTTTCTTTAATTTCATAACCTGGAAAAGAATCTGAATTATTAATAGCTTTTGTCAATAATTCATCTTTATCAGATTGTGCCAAGGATAAATCAAACCAAAAGGTTGTTCCTATTCCTAATTCACTAGCCATGCGAATCTCCCCACCGTGTTTTTCAATTATCCCCCGCACTATAGATAAACCTAACCCGGTTCCTTGCTCAGTATGAACAGAATTCTCTACTCTATAAAAACGATCAAATATCTTTTCTTGATCAGCCTGAGATATGCCTGAGCCAGTATCAGCAATCTCAATTCTTACTTTTGGAAGTGGTGAAACTAATTCACATTGAGGGGCTGCATCATTTTTAATACTTGGAGGGAAAGCAGGACAGGAATCTGGCCAAGTATAAGCTCTTATAATAAGGGTGCTGTTTTTTGGACTAAATTTCAATCCATTTCCTAGTAAATTATCAAAAACCTGTAAAAGTAAATCAAAATTTCCAAGAATTGGAGGAATAGTTTCCTCTATGTCATGAGCTAATGAAACATTTTTTTCTGAGGCATTAAGTCTATAATTTCTAAGAGTCTGTTCTATTGCTGGTTTTATGTCCATTTGCTCTAGCTGAATAATTTTTCCAGACTCTAATCTCGATAAATCTAATACGTCATTTACAAGTCTTGTTAACCTATCAGTCTCTGAATTTGCAATTCCCAAAAATTCTATTTGTTCTTCATCAGACAGCTGATCTTTTAAATCATGTAAGGTCTCTACATAACTTTTAATATTAAAAAGTGGTGTCCTTAATTCATGCGATACATTGCTTATGAATCTATTTTGTGCCGCGTTAAGTTCAACTTCTCTAGTTAAATCTTGGATTGTCACGGCAATTCCTTTTAATTCAACTTTATTTGTATCTAAGACTGATTGCAGGACAATTCTTAAGGTTCTTGCGGGTTCTCCTAAACTGAATCTTAAATCGTCTTTCTCCTTTTCCCTGTTTAAGATAGATTCAATATTTGTATGTAAGTCGTTGGATAAAATTTCGGGTATTTCATTTAAAAAATGTTTACCTTCTAGAAATCTTCCTTCCCAACGAAATAATCTCTTTGCTGTTGGATTAGTAAGTACAATCTTGCCTTGTGAGTCCAATAATATTGCACCATCAGCCATTGTAGCTATTAATGATTGCTGCTTGATTTGTGCCGCTTTTAATTCTTCTATATTAGCTTCATCATAATTTTCTAACTGTGTTGCCATTCGGTTAAATCCATTTAAGAGTTCTCCTAGATCACCAGTCATTGGTAAAGAAATTCTGGATTTAAAATTTCCTCTTGAAATTTCTCTAACACCTCTTACTAATTCTCTTACTGGTCTTGTAATTGTCAGTGCATTAAATACAGCTCCAAGTATTACTAAAACCCAAATAGAGATAAAAACTGCAATGGTTACTTCTCTAGTTAAGGCAGCACTTGCTAGTGCTTTTTTATTAGGGGTGACTCCCAAAGCTAAAGTCCCAAGATATTTGCCTTTCCACAACATTGGGACAAATACATCTGTTACTTGACCTTGAGGTGTCGCATGCTGCCTAACTAAGGGGAATTGTGGTCTCTTCTTCAATTCTGAAGGTAGTTTTAATTTTCGAGTGAGCTGAAACTGACTGTCTGAGCTTGTTGGCGTTGCACTGATTGGTATCCCAAGTTGAACAATATCTTCAGCATCAGTAAAGAATATATAACGCAGGTTTCGACTTGATCTCCAAAACTTTTCAGCTACATTTGAAATTTCTTTTTTTTGGTTATTAGCGACTAATTCTGTAACATTCCCCGATAACAATAAGCCAAGATCTCGAGCATATCTAGTATCATTCATACCTGCATCTCTTTGAATACTATTTAAAGCAAAAAAAGTTATTCCTGTCATTAGGAGGCTTACGACAAGAGTTGCTATGGCTAATAACTTTGTTCTTAAACTGAACCCACTCCACCAAGCGATAAGTCCATTAATCCAATAGTTAATATTGATACCTTCATTATCAGTGATGTTATATTTTCTACTTTCTCGATTATTGGTATCCACCATAAACTTAATTCTCCTTAGAAAAGTTTTTCCTCACTTGATGACCTATGTCATTTCTAAAGTAAATACCTTCAAAATTAATTTCTTTTAAATTTTTGTATGCTTTTTCAAAAACCGTATCGAAGTCTTTATCTTGACAGACAATACTTAAGACTCTTCCTCCAGCAGTTAATAATTTCCCACTTTCACTAAAAGAAGTACCTGAGTCAAAAATTTGACAATCATTTGAATCAATCTTACCTATTTTTATTTGATAGCCAGTCTTATATTCGTGAGGATAGCCTTTGGAGGTTGCTATTACACAGCCACTAACTTTATCAGAGGTATTAATTTTTTCAGCACCAGTTAAACTTCCCATTGAGCATTTTTCTAAAAGAAATACAAAATTTTGATCCATCAGGGGCATTATTGTTTGGCATTCTGGATCACCAAACCTGCAATTGTATTCTATAACCTTGGGCCCAGATTTTGTGATCATTAACCCAAAATAAATTACGCCTCTATAGTCAATATTTCTTTTATTTAGCTCATTTATTGTAGGTTCAACTATCTCTTTGATGATTCTATCAAGGAAGTCTTTTGTTAATAATGGGGCAGGAGAATAAGCCCCCATACCTCCTGTATTTGGACCTTTATCTTTTTCATCAAGTCGTTTGTGATCTTGGGCCGTTGGAAGTAATGTATATCTCTTCCCATCGCATAAAGCAAAAACTGAAACTTCTGGCCCTTGAATTTTTTCTTCTAGAACAACTACGTTCCCAGAGTTGCCAAATCTTCCATTAAAAATTGTCTCTGCTGCCTTAAAGCATTCATCTTTTGAATCAGGAATAAAAACACCCTTACCTGAAGCTAGACCATCAGCTTTTACTACGAGTGGAATTGATGATAAATTAATAATTTTTTTAGCTTCTTCTAAAGAATTGACTTTCCAAAAGTTTGCAGTTGGAATATTTGCGTCTTGCATAAATTCCTTCGCCCAAGATTTGCTAAATTCTAGTTTTGCTCCATCTTTATTTGGACCAAACACTTTAAAATCTTTTTTTCGGAGAAAATCAGCTAATCCATTTGCTAGAGGTATTTCTGGTCCAATAACGACTAAATCTATTTTAAAAAAATCAAGCTTTTCGACTAGTTGATTTTTATTATTTATGTCAATTTTTATTCTTTCACATTTATTTATTCTTTCTGAACCAGCGTTGCCAGGTATTAAATAAACTTTTTTAACTAATTCATTTTTTTGAATAGCCCAAGCCAAAGAGTTTTCTCTCCCGCCATTTCCAATTATTAAAA